>JBBRMQ010000159.1:0-10180 GCA_038230775.1 Thermoanaerobaculia bacterium | reverse complement strand
AGCGTCGCGCTGAACTGTCGCGCGAGCGCATCGTTCTCCTGCGCGATGTCGCGCATCGTCCGCGACGCGACGGCGATGCGGTCCGTCTCGCGCAGTTGACGGTCCAGCGAGTCGCGCATCTTCCGCGCGTCGTCCGCGATCTTCTCCAGCGCCTCGGTGATGCCGCGGCCGGCCTGCGACTGCTCGACCGTGGCGCCCTTCACCTGCGCTGCGATCTCGCGCACGCGCTCCGCTTCCTTCGCCAGCATCTGCGTGCCTTCCGCCTGCTCGGTCGTCGCGCGATTGATCTCGGCGATGTGCTCGGACACCCGCGACGTCGCCTCGTGCAGATGGCGGCTCGCCAGCGCCTGGTCGCCAAGGGCTTGGGCGATCTTGGTGGACATTTCGAAGGAGCGCGAGGCGCTCTCCACGATCTTCGTCAGCGACGTCGACGCGTGATCCGCGAGCGCGACATTCTCCTGCACGCGGCTCACGCCCTCATGCACTTTGGCGACCGCCTCGCGCGATCCGCTCTGCACGGCCTTCACGATCGCGCTGATCTCTTTCGTCGAATTGCGCGTGCGTTCGGCGAGCTCGCGGATCTCGTCGGCCACCACCGAGAATCCCGCGCCCTGCTCGCCGGCCTGCGCAGCGATGATTGCGGCATTGAGCGCGAGCAGATTCGTGCGCCCCGCGACGTCTTCGATGACGGCGAGGATCTGTCCGATCTGTCCGACGCTCTTCTGCAAGGCATCAAACGTATCGGCGGTGCTCGACGTGAGATCCCGCGTCGCGTTGATGCCTTCCACAGTTTTCGCGACGGCCGCGCCACCCGCTTCGGCATCGACGCGCACCTGCCGCGAGATCTCCGCCGTCGTCTGCGCGCCGCGGCGCAGCTCCTCGGCCGAGGCATTCATCTCCGCCACGAATGACAGCACTTCCTCGCCGATGCCGGCCAGAACGTCGGTGCGCTTCGACATCTCGCGCATCGACCGGTCCATCTGCGTCGTCGACGATGACGTCTTCTCGACGGATTGAAAGAGGTTGCCGGTGCTGCGCGCCACCTGTTCCGCCGATGCGTGCAGTTGGAGCGCTCGCGAAGAGGAGTCCTGCGTCAGATCGGCGACCGTGTCGGCCGCCTTGAGTACATCGCGCACCGCCCCACGGACGTTCTCCACGGCGACGCTCGACTCCTCGGTCAGCCGCGCCTGGTCATGCGCGCGCTGCAGCAGCGACTCTGTTCCGCCGGTCAGCACGTCGACGCCGTGGGTGATGGTCGTGCCGCTCGATCCGACCCGGCCTAACAAACGCCGCAGGTTCGACCGCGTGTCGCCGAAGCTGTTCGCGAGCTGTCCGATCTCGTCGTCGGAGAAGACTTGCGAGGAGACCTCGAAGTTCCCCTGCGCCATCGCCGCAGCGAGTTTGCGGAGATCGCGGATCGGCGTGGCCACGTCGCGCGCCAGAACGTAGGTGGCCAGCGAGAACACCGCCGTGGTGACCAGCGCGATCACGAAGGTGTACCACGTGACCTGCATCGGAATGTTGCGGTACGGCTCCCACGGGATGCCGAGGACGAGGATGGAGCCGTCCTTGAGCCGGCCGAATCGCGTGACGTGCGGCGAGTCGAACCCGGTGCTGTCTCCACTTCGAATGCGGCGGATCGCGGCCACTTCTGCCGGCGTCAGCGAATCGCGCGTGCTGGTGACATGCCCGTTGCGCTCGATGAGATGCAGCGAGTAGTCGGCCGGAATGTATTCGCGGAGGTCGCCGAGCAAAGCGGGCGTGATGTGTGCGGAGAGATCGGCGCTGTCGAAAACACGTTGAAATCGATCGTTCGCCGACTGAATCGCGAGGCGCTCCAGCGTCGCCGTCACCTTCGACGACACCAGCTCCACCAGCGCAATCGAGGAGATCAGAAACGTTCCGATGAAGACGACCGCGATCTTCCGGCCGACCGAGAACTCGCGACCGATGTAACGCGTGCGCGCCGCGCCAGCCGCACGAACGAGCTGCTGCTTGCCCGCCGCATACGCCCAGGCGACGCCGGGAAAGGCTGCGATCAGCGCCGCCACCGCGAAGTACGCGAAGCCGGTGAAGCTCCGCATGATCGTCACCGTCGCGACGACGGCGAAAAGGAGCGCGCCCGAGGTGAAGGCAACGAGCGACATCTCTCGCGTCCGCTCCAGACATCGTGACATGCCGTTCGCCAACTCCGACGACGAGTGGACGGCCGCTTCGACGTCGCACGTCGCGGCCGAGAGCGTGATCGTGTAGATGAGCGCGGCGATGGCGTAGAGCGCGATCAGGAGAATGAGGACGATCGCCCCATCGCCTCCGTTCAGCCTCACCACCTCGGATGTGAACAGATACGCGAGCGGGATGGTGACGAGGGCCGGTGGCAGCGCGAGCCACGCAACGTAACGGCGGGTGAATGTTCCGCTTTGCACCGGTTGCGATGATTGTAAGCGACCGATGGACTTGTCATTCCGAGCGTAGCGAGGACCCGGTGTGGGCGGGAGGTTCGTTCAGCGTGCCACCCGCCGCACACCGGTCCCTCGCTACGCTCGGGATGACACAATTGGTGCTCGTGCCCTCCATCCTCTATCTACACGGCTTCGCATCGGGACCGAACAGCACGAAAGTGCGTGGCTTGCGCGGGTTGCTGCGGCCGGACGGCATCGAGCTCAACGCTCCTGACCTGAACGTCCCCTCGTTCGAGAAGCTCGATTTCGAGGCCATCGTCGAGCGCGCGCTGGAGGCCGGCAGGCTCATTCCGCCGGCGGCAATCGTCGGCAGCTCCCTCGGCGGGCTCGTCGCGCTTGAGGTCATCCGTCAGGGCCTGCGCAAGCCGCTGGTGCTGATCGCGCCCGCCTTAGGCGTTGCAGATCAATGGATTACCCGACTTCCGGAAGGCGATCCGATCGAGGTTTTCAACCATGCCCGCGACGCGCAGGCGCCGATTCACCGTGCATTTTTCGAACAGATGACCCGCGTCATCTCCGACCGAAACAAACCGGAGGTGCCTGTCACTCTAATCATGGGTCGGAAAGATGAAAATGTACCGTTCGATCGGGTGGCCGCTGTTTGGCGGCGATGGCAAAACGGCGACGAGCTCGCGCCGGGCTCGCGGTTTGTGGAGATCGCCGAGGGGGATCACGGGCTTACGGCGTTTGCCGACGTTCTGGCGCGGGAGATTCGAAGAGCGGCCAGCGGAGCCTCTGGTATCCTCGGCCAATCCCTTGAGTCTTGAGGCCGGAACGCTCCTCGGGCCGTACCGCGTGCTGGCACCGATCGGTGCGGGCGGGATGGGTGAGGTCTACCGGGCGCGTGACACGAAGCTCGATCGCGACATCGCGCTGAAGATCCTGCCTCCCGACATCGCCAGCGTGGAGACGATGCGCCGCTTCGAGAAGGAAGCCCGCGCCGCGTCATCGCTCAATCATCCGAACATCGTGGCGATCTACGACGTCGGCCGCCATGGCTCCATCGCGTACATCGCGATGGAGCTGGTCGAGGGGCAGACGCTTCGCGGCGCGATGACCGACGGGATGCCGATGAAAGAGACGCTGCGCGTCGCGGGCAAGATTGCGGACGTCCTGGCCGCCGCGCACGAGCGCGGTGTCGTGCATCGCGATCTCAAGCCCGAGAACGTGATGATCTCGCGCGAGGGCTACATCAAGCTGCTCGACTTCGGTCTGGCCAAGGTGAAGACGATCTTCGCCAGCGGCGACAAGACGGAGCCGCAGACGACGGCGGGCCACGTCTTCGGGACGACGTCGTACATGTCGCCGGAGCAGGCGGCCGGGCGCGCGGTCGACTTCCGCTGCGACCAGTTCTCCCTCGGCGTCATCGTCTACGAGATGGTGACGGGCAAGCGGCCGTTCGATCGCGCGACGGGTGCGGAGACGCTGACGGCGATCATCCGCGAGGACGCGCCACCGATCGCCCTGGCCGATGAAGGGCTGCGGAGCGAGCTGCAGCAGATCCTCAATCGATGCCTGGCCAAAGCGGTGAGCGATCGCTACGCGTCGACGCGCGATCTCGCGCACGACCTGCGCGAGCTTCGCAATCGCATGACGCTCGCGTCGCACTCCGGCCGGCGCAGCGCGCGCTCGATCAGCTTTGAAGCGCCGCGCGTGCCGGTCATCGCCGGAGTGGCGGCCGCGCTGCTGATCGGTGTGGTCACGATGATGGCGCTGCATCACAAGCCGCCGCCCGTGCCGGCAGTGGAAGCGAAGACGCTGGCGATCCTCCCGTTCAAGGATCTGAGCGGCAGCGGCGACGGGCAGCTCTTCAGCGACGGGATCTCGGAAATGATCAGCGCGCGGATCGCGCAGGCGCGCGGCCTTCGCGTCGTGGCGCCATTCGACGAGCCCGTGCGCCGTCGCGGCGCGTCGCTTCTGCTCAAGGGAAGCGTGCAACGCGTGGGCGAGCAGCTGCGCGTCAGCTACGAAGTGCTGGAAAGCTCCACCGGCAACCGGTTGGCGGGAGACATGGTCACCGCGCCGAGCGCGGAGGTCTTCACACTGGAGGACTTCGTTGCGGACGGCGTGCTGCAGTCGCTCAGCCTGTCGCGATCGCATCGCTCGCCACGTCTGGCGGCCGGCGCGCTCAGCGGCCCCGATCAACGGACGTACACCGAAGCGGTGGGCCTGCTGCAGCGGATCAATGACGCCGAGTCGCTCGATCGCGCGATCCAGTCGCTGGAAGCGCTCCTGATGAACGCGCGCGACGCCGCAAACGTCAATGGAACGTTAGGCCGCGCGCTCCTGCGGAAATACACGATCACGAAGAACCGCGAGCTCGTCGATCAGGCCGCGATCTATGCCGAACGCGCGGTGCAATTGGACAGCGGCGAGGCGGAGGCGCAGATCACCGTCGGCGAGCTGCGGCGGATCAGCGGACGCCTCAACGACGCGCTGGCAGCGTTTCAACGCGCGCTCGCGCTGCAGCCCAACTCGATCAACGCCCGCCTCGGCCTCGGCGACACCTACGCGGCGATGGGCCGCGCCGGCGATGCCGATCGCATGTATCAGTTGGCGCTGAAGAGCGCGCCCGACATGCCCGACGTGTACGGTCACTACGGCGCGTTCTGCTACGCGCGGGCGCGCTACCCCGACGCCGTGCGTCTGTTCTCGACTCAGGCGCAGCTCTTGCCGAATGCGCCGCGAGCGTTCGCCAACCTCGGCGCGGCGGAACAGGCGCAAGGCCATTACGAAGTGGCGATGAAGGCGTATCAACGCTCGCTCGAGATTCATCCCAGCGGCGCGGGCTATTCGAACCTCGGCACCTGTCAGTATTTTCTCGGACGGTTCGATGACGCGGCCCGCTCCTTCGAGAAAGCCGTGCAACTGACGCCGAAGAACTACATCGTCTGGCTGAACCTGGCCGATGCCTATCGCTGGTCGCACGCCGGAAAGGCGAAGGCGGACGTCGTATACGGTAAGGCGATCGACCTCGCGCGTGACGCGATCGGCGTCAACACCAATGATGCAGCCGCGCGCGCCGCCATCGCCTCGGCGACGGCGCGGCTCGGAAACCTGCAGGCGGCGGACCCGGAGATGAAGCTCGCTCTGGAGTCGGATCCCACCAACGCCAACGTGCTGTATCAGGCGGCGATCCTCGCGAACCTTCGCGGAGACCACGACGCGGCGATCGGCTGGCTCAAGCGCGCGATCACGTCGGGGTACAGCCGAAGCGACGCCGCGCGCGATCCCGAGTTTGCCAACCTGCGTACCGATGCGCGCTTTGCCGCTATGATGATGATCTCCAAGTCAAGCTGAGAGAAGGAGTGGGTGATGCGTCGAACGGCGGTGCTCCTCGTCTGTGCAGTGGTCATCAGTGTGCCCGCGTATCCGACATGCAAGCCGGACCCGGGACCCAAGAATCCCGTGGTGTGCGTCGACGCCACGAACCATGTCGATCCCGGCGAAGTGAGCGTGTATTCGGGAGACGAAGTGAAATTTCATTTCATCGGCGGACACAAGGGACGGTCGATCGAATTCGATGCGGGCCTGATCCACGGCTATCGCGAGTTCCTTCATGACTCGTTTGCCACCGGCGACGACGTGCAGGCGAAGACTCGAGGGGACTACCATATCGTGAACAAGAAGACAGGCAAGAGCACGGATCCCGTGATCATCATCGAGCCGGCGATCCCCGGCATGAAGCACCACAAGTATCTGCACAAGGATTGATGATGCGAAGAGTCGCGGCAGCGTTGTTCTCTCTCGCCATCATTGGCTGCGGGTCCACGCAGACCGACTCCGGTGCTTCGACCAACGTCTGCGCCGGCGGTCACGGGAACAGCGACAGGAACCACCCTATTGTGTGCATCGATCCCACGACCCTCGCCGCGGACCCCAACACGGTCGAGTTGAAGAGCGGCAAGTGGATTCACTTCTACATCAACGACGACACGGGCCAGCTCGACATCGTTTTTCCACCCGGCACGCCGGTGAAGAACAAAGGTCGCGACGGCGCACACTACTGGGCGAAAGCCGACACGGTCACCACTTCGCAAGGCTTCAAGTACACGATCCGCGAACTGTCGTCCGGTCGCGAGAACGACCCGGTTATCATCATCGAGCCGTAGCGTCTGGGGCAACGGGCGCCGCCCCGGTGCTTCTTCATGCTGACTGCTGGGATTCATAATGCGCGCCGATGTCGCGATGGAAAGCGCTAGGCCTGCTCTCGATCGCCGAGCTTCTCTCGATGTCGCTCTGGTTCGGCGTTTCGGCCGTCGCCCCGCGGCTCGCCGCCGAATGGCAACTGAGCGAGGCGACGACCGCGTGGCTCACCCTCGCGGTGCAGCTCGGGTTCGTCGCAGGCACACTGGCCAGTGCGTTGTCGAACCTGCCCGACGTCATGAACCCGCGTCATCTCTTCGCAATCTGCGCGTTCGCGGGTGCGGCGATCAATGCGTTTCTCGCGCTGTCGGTTCACGACGCGTCCATCGCCATTCCGCTTCGCTTCCTGACCGGTGTCTGTCTCGCCGGTGTGTATCCGCCGGGGATGAAGATCGTCGCCACATGGTTTCGTGAAGGGCGCGGCATCGCGCTCGGCTCGCTCATCGCCGCGCTCACACTGGGGAAGGCCTCGCCTTATCTCGTCAACGCCATCGGATCGAGCAATTGGCGCATCAATCTCGTCGCCATCTCGGTGCTCGCGGCCGCAGGAGGTCTCATCGTGCTGCTGCTGCACGAAGGTCCGCACGCGCTGCCGAAACAGCGGTTCGACTTCGCGCAGGTCGCCAACGTGTTCCGCAATCGAGGCGTGCGTCTCGCGAACTTTGGCTACTTCGGCCACATGTGGGAGTTGTACGCGATGTGGACCTGGGCGCCCGTGATGCTGCGCGCGAGCATCGGCAACGGCGCGATGGCCGAGGCGGGGTCGTTTGTGGTGATCGGGAGCGGGGCGATCGGATGTGTGGCTGCGGGATTTCTCGCCGATCGCTACGGCCGCTCGATCGTTGCCTCGATTGCCATGGCGATCAGCGGGGCGTGCTGCATCGCCGTCGGGTTCGTATTTGGTGGTCCGCCGGCCGCGCTTCTCGCCGTCGCGGCGATCTGGGGCGCGAGCGTGGTCGCGGACTCGGCGCAGTTCTCCGCCTCCGTCACCGAGCTGGGCGACCCCCGCTACCTCGGCACCGCGCTCACGATGCAGACCTGCATCGGCTTTCTCATCACCACGGTGTCGATCCGCTTGATGCCGCTGATCGTCGCCGCGGTCGGTTGGCGTTTTGCATTCATCGCCCTCGCGCCGGGCCCGTTCCTCGGGATCGTCGCCATGATGCGGTTGAAGGAGCTCCTGCATGATTCGCACAAATAGGAGATCCGAAGACCGGCAAGCGCAAGAACCCCGGAACGTTCAAGTCGCGTGCGGCTGCGGAGAAGCACGAGCGCGCCGTGCAGTACTTCAAGCGGCAGTAGACGACGGTGTCATTCCGAGCGTAGCGAGGAACCGGTGTGGGTGGGTGGCGCGAATGGCGTGCAATGTTGCCCCCCGCCCACACCGGTCCCTCGCTACGCTCGGGATGACATCGTTGCGATTTACTTCGCGTTCTCCAGCGTCACGATACCGGACCATGGCTGCCGCGCCGACACCACGCCGTCTGCCGGCACTGGAAACAGCGCGGCGAGGCGCATCAGAAACGGGAGGCGGCCAAGTTTCGCGGCCTCGTGAAGCATCGAGCTCACGCTCACCACGCGCCAGCCGAACTTCGTGAAAAACGGCGGCCCCTCGGCCGGGCCAAACTTGAGCGGCGCCTTCGCCTCATCGAGATGCTTTCCCATGTTCTTCTTCAGCATCGTGACCAGCGCCGGCGACGCCAGATCGATGATCCAGCGACGGAACGTCCGCTGACTCGAAAGATCCTCCGCGAGCTCTCCCGCTCCCTGCGCATCGAGATAGATCAGGAGCCCCTCGGAGAGGATCACGGCGTGCTTTGCCTTCGCGCCGAGCTCCGCGAACAGCGCCCGGCGTGCGGATCGATCAGCAAGATCCATCCGCACGCGCCGCAACTCGCACTTCGGCTTGTCGTCCGCGAGGATCCCTTCCTTGTACGCCGTGATCTCCGGCAGATCGACCTCGATCCACTGCACGGTGGTCGCGAGATCCATGCGATAGGGCCTTGTGTCGAGGCCCGCGGCGAGATTGATCACCGTGTCCGCGCCGTTGCGAAGCTCGGCTTCGAGAGCGCGATCGATGAGCACCGTGCGCGTGACCCACGACCAGGTGTGCTTCGTCCCGAATTTCACCTTCTCGACGATCTGCTCGCCGCGATCGCCGGCGAGCTTGCGCGCCAGCGGATCGCGGAACAGAGCATCGGGCCTCTCGGTCTCGCGCGCGCGGAACGCGGCGGTCCAGCGCGCGGTGTCGGAAACGTTGCGGATGACGGGCTCGCTCATCCGCGTACTTTTACCAGATCGACTCCCACCATTTCTTCTCACCGTTTTCGGAAACGAGGTTCATGCGCTTCTTCACGTCGCCGACATTCCATCCGGTGAGAGACGCGAGGTTGCGCGCTTCCTTCTCCTGGCGCATGCGCAGCTCGTGGCGGTAATTGCTCGCCGCCTCGCATTGCGACGCGCCGGTCCAGGGATGATGGAGGACGTATCGCGCCTGGAAATTCTGACGATCGTTCGTCTCCTGGAACACGAGATCCTCCGGGAAGTGCTCGCGATCGTAGCGGACGTGAAGGCGCGTGATGAACGTCGTGCCTTCGGTCCAGAACACGCCCAGTTGTTTCAGCTCATCATGCGAGGGCGGCTCGGCGGCGCACGGGTCGCACCAGTTCGTGTCCCACGCGTATTCGACGAACACGGTCGTCATGTCGTCCTTGTGCACCTGCTCGTTGAAAAGCGCCTTGTAGAACGGCGCGAAGTCTTCGCGCACGTAGAGCGGCACGTCGACGTCGCTCGGAAGCTTTACGGTCCGATAGTTTGTCGTTTCCACGCGTCCCTTGCGGGTCAGTGTGTAGATGAAGAGCTCCTGCGTTCCGCTCGCGTTCACGGTGCCAAGGCGGATGGGGAGCATGAACTTAGGGGATTCGTAAGCGACCTGCAGCGGACGCAGGTAGCTGAACCCGAGCTTCTGCTGTTCAGTGACGTTCACCTTCGCCACGAAGAACTTCATGTTCTGCCGGATGTAGCTGGCGAGCACCTCGGATGCGCCGCGCGGGATGGTGTAGCCGTTCTGGCGCAGCCAGGTCTCGAGACCGTTGCTCTGCGTTGCCGACAGGATGAGGATGTCGTACTCGCCGACGGTGTAGCGGGCCTCGATCGTAACGCCGAGGCTCTTCTTGCGCAATTCGTCGCGGGCGGCAGGAGCGGACATCGCGCCGTTCTGTGCCATCGCACGCTCCTCGTAGACCACGCGGCACGGATCGGGATCGAAATACTCGACCAGCCGCGGCGCCGAGTACGCGTCGATGTGATCGATGACTGTCTTGTCGGCGACGTGAATCTGCCCGCGGGTGATGAGCGTCGGTACCGGGATCACCATCGCGAAGTCGCGCGGCTCGCCGCGGAAGTCGTTCGCCATGGTCATGATGGTGCGATCGCCGTCGCGGGCGATGATCACCTGCGAGGCCTTGTTGAAGATCTTCGCGTCGCCTTTGGCGACATAGAAGCCGCAGAAGGCGTGCGCGTTTGCAGCGGCGAGGAACGTGACTGTGAGCATGAGGGTCTTAAGCATGGGT
>JBBRMQ010000158.1:0-10218 GCA_038230775.1 Thermoanaerobaculia bacterium | reverse complement strand
GACATCCGCTGGCGTTGCGACGTTCCTGTGAGCGAGACCGAGAGAATCGGGATAGACGGTCTCGGCGGTGGCAGGCACCTTGGTCTTCGGATTGGCGAAACCAAATCCTTGGGACCAGACGATCTGCTGGTCGTCAACCAGCGCAATCGAGAGTGCGGGCAGCTCCTGGTTGGCCATCTCGTGCTCGATGAACTTCTCGAGCACTGGCACCACCGCCGAGTAGTCGGTCGACGCGTGCAGCGTTGCGGCGCAGAAGAGAAGAGTGAGCAGAAGGCTCTTTTTCATCATGTTTGTTCTGCAGGCTCCAACGGCTTTCGGCCGCGCCAGATCAGGTACACAGGCGCTCCAGCGAACACGATCGCAAGGCCGATGAGAGCGGGGCGCGGCTGCGCAACGATTGTGTTCGCCACCAGCGCGGCCGCGGCCAGAATGAACAGCAGCGGCGTCCACGGATAGAAGGGAACGCTGTAGGGTCTCGGCTCATCGCATCGCTTTCGCCGGTACACGAAAATGCTCGCTGCCGCGATGCCGTAAAAGAGCCAGCCCGTGAAAACGGTGTAAGTGAACAACTGCTGAAACGTGCCCGTTACCGCAAGAATCGCTGCCCATGCCGATCCGGCGATGACGGCGAACGCGGGAGTTTGAAACCGCGGATGGACCTCGGCAAGCTTCTGGAAGAAGAGTCCGTCCTTCGCCATCGCGTAGTAGACGCGAGAGCTGGTGAGGATGATGCCGTTCGTGGCGCCAAAGATCGAGACCGCAATGGCGATGGCGATGAGCCTCGCGGATCTGGGCCCGATGACGGTGCCGATCGACGCGGCCGCAGCGCTTTGAGAATTGACGAGTACCGCTGGCGTAAGCGCCGCGAGATAACCGAGGTTGGCGAGGACGTAGATGGAGACGAGCGCGGCGAGGCCGACGAAGAATGCGCGAGGAAAGTTGCGCTGCGGATCGATCGTCTCGCCGGCGCTGAACGTGGCGTACTGCCATCCCTCGTACGCCCACAGGACGCCGAGCATCGCCACGCCGAAACCTGACCAGAGAGTGGCGTCCGATTTGGCGGGCCATGAGTGCGCAACAGCGTCTGCGCCACTTCGTCCCATCGACAATAGAACGACGCCGATCAGCACGATCGTGCCGACCTTCACGGCGGTCATCCAGTTCTGCAGGTTGGAGCTCTGCCGCGTGCCGCGCACGTTGACAACCGTCACGAGCGCGAGCATGCCGATGGCGAGTAGCTTCGCGATCGTCGGCGACATGGGAACGACTTGAGCGATGTTCGCGCTGAAGGCTGACGCGAGCGCGGCTTCGGCTCCACCGCCGATCGCGAAGAAGAGCGCCCACCCAAACAGAAAGGCCGGGAACGCGCCGAAACAATCGCGGAGGTACACATAGATCCCGCCTGCTTTGGGATTCGCGGCGCTCAGCTCGCCGAAGGTGAGCGCGCCGAGCATCGACAACGCCCCGCCCGCGATCCACGCCAGCAAGGCCGGCAGAACGTACCCGTGCACCTGACCGAGCACGGCACCAGGGACGAGGAAGATCCCTGAGCCGATCACGGTGCCGATGATCAGCAGTGTCAGATCGCGAAGACCGAGCGTGCGTGGCAGTCCTTCGTCCAGGGGTTCCTCCATCATGCTTGTGCTCGAACGGCACGTTGTCGATCGGGTATTGCCGATCCTTCTACTCGTGAAGGATTCGAGAATCGGGATGCCGCGGAGTCATCGGGAACGCGCGCCGAGTATGCGCAAATCAGCAAACCCGCCAGTGCCTGATGAGAAGAGTGCGATTCGCCAGGACCGCGCGGGGTAGAGCGCTTTTACAACGCTGGTTGCGCAATGTCAACGGCGCCGCAACAACTGTTGCTTGCGCTGCCTTGGCCTCCCGAAGGTCCAGTGTTCATAGTAGGGGTGCCCTGATGAGCAGTATTTCGGATCGTGCTGTCCGGTCCACGTTCAGAACTGTTTGATGGATCGCTACATATGGCCATTCTGCTTGAAGGACAGAAAATTGTTGGACGTAACGATAAGATGGTCGATCACGTCGACGCCGAGTTGCTCGCCAATGTTGGCGAGCTTTTGCGTAAATGCGAGATCCTGCGGCGATGGCGACGGATCGCCGGACGGATGATTGTGAAAGACGATCACGGCCGCGGCGTGGTCACTCAGTGCGAACCGGAAGACGTCCCGCGGCGAAACCGTCGCTGCTTTCAGACTTCCAACGAAGATCTCCCGTTCGCTGATGATGCGGTGTCGGGCATCGAGATAGATTCCGCCCAACGTTTCCTGCACGCGATGGCCGTACGTCGCCATCAATCGACGGGCGACGATTGCCGGCTCGCGGATGGGCTCCGCGGATGTGGTGGACAACGTGGCAATGCGGCGCCCCAGCTCGAGGGCTGCGCCGATGCGGGCGACGCGGCTCGCTCCGAGACTGCCGACCGCTTTTCCGGGAATCCACTCCCGCCGCGCCACGGCGAGCAGCCCGTCAGCCACGATCTCGCGCGCGATGTCGAGCGAGCTCCTTCCCCGCCGGCCCGGCTCGATGAGCAGTGCCATCAGCTCGGCGTCTGAGAGCGCGACGGCGCCGCCTCTCGCCATCCGTTCGCGTGGCCGCTCCTCGACCGGCATGTCGGCGATGCTGACGTGATCCATTTCCACGCCCCGAGGTTCCCTCGGATCTGGGGCCAGGGCAACCGCCCGCGGGTTGACGCTCTCGCGCGACGCTGCAGTGATGCTGGGCCGTTCCACCAGTCGTAGAGGACGGTTGCCGTCAGCCGTACACGTAGTCGCGCAATTGCGCCGCGTTCGCCCGATCGACAGGAACTTCACTTGCGCGCGTGTCGCGCGAAGTGAATCGATGCGATGAGTAACCGCGTGGCTCTCAACACTTACAGCCATCCAGACGTTCGGCGGCCAGTCAAGCTCTCGATCGATTTCCTCCAGGCGGTCGGCGCGTTTCGTCAAGACCTGAAACGTATGCCACTTCGCCTCGCGCATCACCGCGAAGACGCGCTGGATGTAAGGCGTCGGAACGCCGGCGTGAAAGAGATCGCTCATCGAGTTGACGAAGATCTGCTGCGGCTTCTTCCAGCGCAGCGGCAGTTCGAGCATGTGTGGTTGTAACGTGACTTCGAATCCATTGCGGTAGTTGGGCTGTCCCATCGGGCTCTTTGAGCTCATGAACGAACGGTTTGCCTAAACGACAGCTCATGCCATCGACGGGTGCTGTTTCGAAGGCAACGGCCATGAGAACTGATCCTGTGGATGGGGGTCATCTTCGCCCAGCCGATCGGGGAGTAAGGGTCGCGGGCTTGCTGTTTCACCGCATGCGCACTATATTGCGCAGGAGTTCTTTGCCAGAGGCAGGGAACCTATCAAGGCTTACCGCTGAGCCAGCCTGGTCAAATCAGCGGTTTTTTCATTTCCAGCGCGGATTCATTCTCACCTTTTCGATCGTTGCGGCTCCGGCCACGAAAGCCGTGATGAAAACCGCACTCTTCGGCCCCGCCAGCTGGATGATCGTGACGTAGTTGCCGCTGACCACAGCCACTCTCCGCTTTGGTGTGGGACGCTTCTTCACGTTGTCCCATCCGACGAACAGCTCCGCTGCCGGATCGCGGAGAGTGGCGGCGATCCAGTCGATTCGCTCGGCGCGGACTTTCGAAAACGTATCGTCCTTTCTCCCGGTGCTTTCGAAGAAGCAGTGGTCGAACATGTCCTTTCTGAATCGGACAGCGATACCGTCGAAGGTGATGATGGGACCGCAGCAGTACACCGTCCGAAAGTGCTCGCGGTACTCGTCCTCCGTGGCATCGATGACGAGAGGTGGAAGGACGGCCAATCACCACCCTCCGCCGAAGTCGATGCGAAACACGTTGAACTTCTGCTCGTTCCGCGTGGTCGGCGCGATCTTCTTTCCAAGCCCGGTTTCCAACGATCGAATGAGGTCGTGTCGAGCGCTTCCCTCGGCCACACTCGCATTCAGCGTGGAAGCGGCGGCGCCGGTCAGCACGTCGGCGAGTTGAATGAGCACGGACTCTTCGGAACGGACCGCCTGAACGGTCGCGATTCGCGCGGACAGATTCGCGAAGCCGAGGCAACGCCGCAGGTCGTGAAGCCGGTCCCGGTGGCGATTCACCTTGAAGTCACAGAAGATCGCGTAGTCGTTGAAGTCGAGGATCCAGTGGTGGAGGAGTTGGTAGTAGAACTTGTAGAAGCCAAGCTCAGGGTTGCTCTCGTGGAAGCGCATGAGGTCGACCTTCGTTCGGTCCACAGCGATGCACCGAAAGCGCAGGTCGGTCTCGCTGGCGAACAGTTCAACCATCTCCCGATAGAAGGCGAAGCGCGATGGCGAAACCTTGTGCCATTTCGCTTCACTGCCGACGCGATGTTTGTCGCGAAGTGCGTGAATTTCCGCTTTGATTCGCGGTCGTAAGGTCGAGGGCAGCCACAGACTTCCGATGACGAGATACGACCCCTCAGGGTTGCTGGAGCTGAGAAGGTCCGGGCGGCTCTCGTCACAGTAGACGTCGAAGCGCATCACTGCACCGTGCAGAAGTGCTCTCGTTCGAGGTGGAGCGTGGTGATGGGTTTGGTTTCGACCAGCTCGTCCACGACGGCTTCGACGAGTTTCTTGCCAGTGATTCGCGATTGCTCGAGTTGCGCCTCGAGTTTGTCGACAAGCGCCATCAGTTGATCCACTCTCGCCACGATGCGGCGTTGTTCGGCGAGAGGTGGAACGGGCACGAGATACTTCTTGACGTTGTTCGCTGATAGGTTCGGCTGCGCTGACCCGTTGTCAAATTTGAAGATTTGATCCCGCCCACCAGGGCTTGTTAAGAAGCGAAAAGCGAATCTTGTGTCAAGCGCTGCCGAAAGTCGGATGATCACCAGAGACGACGCAATGGCGCCTTCGTCGAACTGCGTGATGACGGCTGTCTTTCCGAGGGTTGCTCCGCGCAGGCAATAGACGAGATCTCCTTTGCGAATTTTGCCGCTCCGAAGCGAATCGAACTTTCCTCGAGTGATGTAGTTCATCGAACGGATGGAGAGCGTTCCGTCTGGCTCGATGTGACCGGTATTGATCCACGGAACGCCGTATTGAACGTACTCGGCCTTGTTTGGGTAATTCTTGCTTCGATCGCCATTGATTAGCTCGCTGAGCTGTCCCAAAAAGGCCCAACGCCAACCTGTGGGTAACTCGAAAGGACCACTTGCGCCATCTCGCGGCGAGGCCGACGTCGCCACGCTTTTCGCCGGCGACGGCACGCCTAGTTCATCGGGATGGTGCGGGACGAGTTTGCCTTGCAACGCGAGCGTGAGGATGCTTTGGCGGAGGTCGGCGGGGGTGATGATGTAGGAGTCGTGGAAAAGAGCGGTGAGGTTGGCTGGGGTGGGCGCGGCGGCGAAACGGGAGAGGGAGGCGCGGGCGAGGGCGGCGTGGCGCGTTTCGCGTTCTTTCTGCTGCGCCTCCAGCTGATCGCACAACGCCGTCAACTCATCCACTTTCGCAACGATTCGCTTCTGTTCGGCGAGCGGAGGAACGGGCACCGGTAGGCCCTTTGCTCCTGCCAGATTGATCCGCTCGCGCGTCATCCCGTGATTCTCATCTGCAGCGAGAGTCTTGGCGATCTGTGAGTTCAGGTAATGCCGAATGTAAGTGCGATCAACGCATGGATGAAGCCGGACACGAAAACAGTCCGCTTTATTTACAGCCGGACCCAGAGACGTGGGCACTTCGCAGCATCGAAGTAAAGGATCGGCGAGACCGGCTACCAAGAGGTCACCCGGCGCAAGATGGTTGCTAGGGAGAGAATGGAAGCGTTCTTCACTGATGTGGCCTTGTTTGCCCCAGATAAAATTGCCGATACCGATGTTGCCCAACCGAACAACCGCATAACCCGGCTCTGGAACGTAGTGTTCTGTTTTCAGCTTGCTACCAAACGGGCCGTCACAGACCGCGTTGTCTTCTGGAGTTGCCAGAGAACCGAGCGACGCCCACTTCCAACCCGCAGGCAGCGCAAATGGCTCGCGCGCAGATTGAACCAGACGTTTTGCACGCAATCGTTTCGCACGCACAGCCGCCACGACGTCTGATTCGATTCTGGCTAACGCTGTATCGGCGCCTTCCTCTCCGGGATCTTGCGGGACGAGGTGTCCTATTGCCGCACTGCTCAGGATCACCTCCCTCATCTTAGCCACCGCATCCGGCAGCTCCGCGAACAGCTCGAACTTCGCGAAGAACTCCTCGCGCGTCACGCGTCGCTTCCTGATGTTGCCAGCAGCGCCTTCTCCAGTTCGCGCTTGAGTTGCGCGCGCGTCTCGGCGATCTGCGCGAGCAGCTTCTCGTACTCCGGCAGCAGGTGCTCGACGTCGCCGGGACCATTGTCCGGGCTGTTCGGGTTCTTCAGATCGAGGTTGTAGTTGCTCGCCTTGATCGTGTCGATCGAGACGCGCCAGGCCTGTTCGTTCTCAACGCGCGCAGCGAAGCCGTCATCCTCCGAGCCCCACCACGCCTTCTCCGCGTCGAACTCTTCGATGCGGATCGGCTTGGTCTTGTTGTAGCTCTTCGCGCCCGCCGGATACGGGTGCTCGTAGTACCAGACCTTGGTCGTCGGCGCGCCCTTCGTGAAGAAGAGGAGGTTGGTGCGAATTCCGGTGTACGGCGCGAAGACGCCGTTCGGCAGGCGGACGATCGTGTGCAGGTTGCACTCGCGCAGCAACGCTTCCTTGATGCGCGTCTTCACCCCTTCGCCGAACAGCGTTCCATCGGGCAGAACGAGGCCGGCGCGGCCGCCCGGCCTGAGCAGCTTCATGATCAGGACGAGAAAGAGGTCGGCGGTCTCGCGCGTGCGGAACTCGGCGGGGTAGTTCGTCTCGATGCCGTCCTCTTCCATCCCGCCGAACGGCGGATTGGTGACGACGACTTCGACGCGCTCCTTCGGCGACCAGTCGCGCAGGGGGCGCGCCAGTGTGTTGTCGTGGCGCACGTTGGACGGGACGTCGATGCCGTGCAGCAGCAGATTCGTCATGCACAAGATGTGCGGCAGGTGCTTCTTCTCGATTCCTCGGAAGCACTCCTGAATGGTCTGCTCGTCTTCCTCGTCCCTCACCTGTTTGCGCAGATGCTCGATCGCGCTGACCAGAAATCCTCCCGTTCCACAGGCTGGATCGAGGATCGTCTCGCCGAGGCGGGGATTAACCTGATCGACGATGAACTGCGTAACCGCGCGCGGCGTGTAGAACTCGCCGGCGTTGCCCGCCGACTGGAGATCGCGCAGCAGCTTCTCGTAGATGTCGCCGAACATGTGGCGGTCTTCCGTGGCGTTGAAGTCGATGCCGTTGACCTTGTTGATCACCTGGCGCATCAACGTCCCGTTCTTCATGAAGTTGTTCGCGTCCTCGAAGGCCATACGAATGAGACCGGCGATCTTGTCCTCGCCGCCGCGCATGTTCTTCAGCTTCGGCAGCAGCGTGCTGTTCACGAAGTCGAGCAATGCATCGCCCGTGATCCCTTCGGCGTCCTCAGCCCAGGAGCGCCACCGCAGTTGCTTCGGCAATGGCGATTTGTAGGCGTCCTGAATCGTCTGGAGCTCGGTTTCGCGATCGTCGAAGATCTTCAGGAAAAACATCCAGCCGAGCTGCTCGAGCCGCTGCGCATCGCCGTAGGTGCCGGCGTCTTTGCGCATGATGTCCTGGATACTTTTGACGACGTTGGAGACGTTGGACATGGGTGTTAGGCGCGTTTAAGCGGAGCGGTCGTGCCTCGGGGAAGTATGGGAGAAATCAAGTGGGCACAGGTGCGTTCGTCGCGGATTTTATCAGGACATTTCAGTTCTTTGACCGACTCTACGCCAGGAAGCCGAAAGGTCGCGAAACCTCCTCGGAATGGTAATTCCTCGGCCGGTTTTTCGCGCTTCCTCGGAGTTTCGCCGCAGCCGAGGGATCCTCGGGGCTATGGCCAAACCGCGAGTCGCTGTGCAGGCTGGTGAGTTCCACGAAGCAAAGCGAGCCGCCGATTGAGCCCGACGATCTTTCGCGAGGGGCCATACCGCTTCTCATTCTTCGCTAACGAAGGGAACGAGCCACCTCACATCCATGTTTCTCAAGAGCGAATGCAGGCCAAATTCTGGCTGACACCGGACGTAACCCTGGCTCACGCGGTAGGATTCTCTCCAGTGGAACTTCGCCGTCTGCAGGCGATCACACAGGAGCATCGACAGGAGTTCCTGGAGGCATGGAATGAGTTTTTCGATCAGTGAGGACAACACGCCGGCCCCCGACGCCGTTGAGATCACGGACACCGAGCTCGTGGTGCAACTTGTGGATGGACGAACGATCAAGACTCCTCTGGTCTGGTACCCGCCACTCATGAAGGCCACCGTTGAACAGCGGCGGAATGTCGTGCTCGGCCCTTCCGGCATTCACTGGCCCGACCTCGACGAGGATCTCAGCGTCGCGGGAATGCTCGCAGGAGTCATCCCGAACTACAGCTGGCTCGACAAAGAAGGGCGCGTAACCGACGCGACTCCGCCTCCGCGCGCTGTGCGGCGCTGAAGGGGTAGATCGTTCATCCTCGGCCCGGTGGACAGGCCACGCCGTTACGCGACCTCGTTGTAAAGCTCAGCTTCCAGTTCGCGGACCGCTGAGAGATACGCGTCTTTGCCGCCGAAGAGGCGAACAATCTCGACGGGTGTCCCGAGGTCGGTGAGCGGGTCGACTTTGAGAATGTCGAGAGACTCGACGCTGCGGATCCCGCTCTCGGCATACTTATCGAGGAGCGCATCGAGCACGGCGCGTGCGCGCTCGCCGTACTTGCCGAAGACGTTGCGCTTGTTCACGCGATCCGCGCGCTCGCGACGTGTGAGCGGCGGCTGATCGAACGCGACGTGACACACCAGGTCGAACGCGTCGTAATCGCGCCCAACGTCCTCGGCCAGTTCATCGAGAAAGACACCTTGTTGTGCGAGCGCGTCGACGATGGCCTGCTTGCGCTCGGCGCTCTTCCATGCCGTGAGAAACGCGTCGAGCGAGCGATACGACTTGTGCACGGTCTTGCGCGTGTAGTCGCGTAGCGATTCCGTGATCAGATTCCCGTCGGCGTCGAGATACTGCACGCGCTCGGTGGCGACACTCACCGGGACGTCGTCGACGTAGTAGCGCTTCATTCCCGGCGTCCCTGTGTCCGCATCGAGTGGCCCGCCGAGGAAGGGTGGCGGAGCGTCTTCGCCGATTTCATCGTCATCGGGTCCAACTTCATCGGGCGGAACGATCGGATCGTCTTCGCCCGGCTCGTAGATCTGCACCGGATCGCCGTCGAAGTCTGGATCGGCGAACTTCTCCGTGGCCGAGCCGGTGTAGTCGAGGATGTTGAAGAAGAGCTTGCCGTAGTCATCGCGCACGCGCGTGCCGCGCCCGATGATCTGCTTAAACTCGGTCATCGAGCCGACGATGCGCGCCAGCACGACGTTCTTGCAGGTCGGTGCGTCAACGCCGGTCGTCAACAATTGCGAGGTGGTCAGGATGGCCGGCGACAATCGCTCAGGATCGCGAAAGTTGTCGAGATGCCCGCGCCCGATATCGCCCTCGATGGCGGTCACACGGCAGACGTAGTCGGGGTGCTGCTTGACGAGGTCGGCGTTCAGGTTGACGAGCGCGCGGCGCATCTCGTCCGCATGTTCCTGATCGACGCAAAAGACAATGGTTTTGGCGAAGCGGCCCTCACGCCGCATGAATTCGGACAGGTGTTTGGCAATCGTCTCGGTGCGCTTCAGCAGCGCGATTTTTTTCTCCCCGCAGACGAGGAACGCGTCGACGCGTCCGCCCGGGACGAGGTTCGGGGAATCGTTCAACAGCCACAGTTCGGGATTGAACATCTCGCCTTCGCGCCAACGGAACTTCGGGATGCGAGCGCTCGCCAGGACGTTGCGGCAGGCTTTCGCGACTTCGCCGTACGCGCGCTTGGGTTCGGCCGGCCAACTGATGATGCTGTTGTTCGCGGCGGTCGGCCAGGGCTCATTGAAACACCAGTTCAGCGCCATCGCGGCGGTCGGTTTCTGCCGGCGCGCCTCTTCAAAAATGCATTTGTAGCCTTCGCCCTGAAGAAGCTGACCGCGCTCGGAAACGTCTTCGATCGACTTGCACGGGCCGAAGTAGTCCTCGATCTGATGCAGCATCAGCCAGCTTCCGGCGTCGGCGCCCCAGGCTCCGAAGGCAT
>JBBRMQ010000157.1:0-10221 GCA_038230775.1 Thermoanaerobaculia bacterium | reverse complement strand
GTCGTATGCCTGCAGTCCGCCGCCTAACGCACTCACCAGTGCGATGTTGCCGCTCAGTGCGAGGTCGCGAACGCCACCCCGAAGCAGATCGAAAGTGGCGATCGTTCCGCCCGGAGCACGCGTGGAGAAGTCGAGGTGCAGATCATCCGTCAGGACTTTCTCGGTCACCGCGGGTGGTGTGGCGCCGGGAATCGGCAGCGCGCCGAGATGGAGCTTGATCGCGCCGCCACCACCGAGCGTGTCGCCGATTTCGTTGCGGTTGAGAACGACGCGGTATGCCTTTCCGAGTTGTAGAGCGTGATCGAACGTGAGCGTCACGCGGCGGTTGCCGGAGTCGCCGCGGAACTGAACCTGGCTGGTGATGTCGGCAAACGGCAGCGTCGTGCCCGCGTCGCGGCTCAAGACCGTGAAGACGTTGTGAGAGTGGATGAAGTCGTCGACGAGCGCGTCGGTAGCTCCTTCGAGATGGATCGGCTTGTTGAAGACGACCGAGATCGCGCTGCCCGGATCACTATTCTGCTGCGCCACGAGAACCACGATGCGATCGCCGACAGCGGCCGGCATCTTGATCTCGTCACCGAGGCCGAAGTTGTCGCGCGAGTCGAGGTTGCCGGTTCGCGTATTGAGCACTTCGATGCGTGAATTCGCAGGCAGCGCAACCGAGCTCGCGGCTACCTTGACGAACCCTCCGTCGAGGGTGACCTCGAGGTTTCGCGCGGACGTCAGCGTCACTCCAGCGATTTGCAGATCGAACGTCTCCACGCGAGACGGAGATGCGAACACCGGATAGGGACCGACGTTGTCGTCAATCGGGGCCGGCAACGAGATGGCGTTCACCGGATCGCCCGGCGGCTGCGGGTCGTAGACCTTCTTGAAGCTCTGCAGGCCGGTCGTCGCATCGATGCCCACCACGGCAAACGGCTGATTGGCGATGACCGGAATGAGGATCTGTCCGCCCTTCGTCAGCGGGTACATGAACCAGGCATAGAGCGATGCGAGCTTGTCCCAGAAGATGTCAACGCGCTCCGTTACGCCATCGAACATGACCCACGAGATCGGCGGCCGCACATCGACCGCGGCGTAGATCCCGCTGTGCAACGTGCGGAGCAGGAAGTTCTTCGCCTCGTTCATCGATGAGATGAGGCTCTGCGGAGCGGCGCGCCGGGACATCTTCACGATGTTGAGCGAGGCGCCGCCCGCGGGATCCGGTGCCGTGGTGAAACGTCCCTCGGCGATGCGCAGCGTATCGACGATCATCACGCGGGGGCCCCGCACGGAGTCGCCGAGGCGGCCGAGGTAGAACTTGCGGGAGGGGTCGAGGTTGGAGGGAACAGGCAACTCGACGTCGAGCGGCTTGCTCGCCACTCCTTCGAATTGCAGTGAGACACTCGCCTGATAGTTGAGATCGTCCGAGAATGACGGCACGGCGGCGAAGGCCTGCGGCGTCGATGGAGTGGCCGTGATCAAGGTCGGCCGATCGAAAGCGCCGGCGGGAACGGTGACGACGAATCCGTCGGGTGTCGTAAATCGCGTGTCTCGATCCACGGGTGCCAGGAATCCCCTTCCATCCGCGGTGGTGAACGGCGTCAACGGAATCACCGCCACAACGGCGTGGCTATCGCGATCGATCACTTGCAGATCGATGGTGTCGGTTACGGTGACGCGGTCCGTAGCGCCGCCGCCAATCGGGAACGCCACGGATCGATCGGTCGCCACTGTCGCTTGATACGAGGTGGCGAACGAGCGATTGCGTCGAACCGCGAGCGCCTGATCACCGGCAGGGAGCGCGTCCGGAAGTGCGATCAACTGCGAGACGCCGTTCCCGTCGGGGATCGTGATGCGGATGAGCTCTTTGCGAATCGTTAGATTCGTTGGAATCGCGCGCGTGGTGAACTGCCACACCGATGTCTGGCCGAACGGCGTGCCCGTCGACGAGCGAACGTTCGGAGAGATGGTGATCCGATAGGACGACCCCGGATCGAGCGAAACGGTTGGATGGAACGCGAGCGTCGATCCTGCGATGTCGCTCGATCCACTGACAGGTTTCCCGGTGCTCAGGTTTTCCACGGTCATCAGGCCGCTGCCTGAGGCGGGGTCGAGAGCCGTGTCGAAGGTCGCGCTCGCCGTGAATGCGTTGGCGTCGATGATGGCGTCCACCGCCGGCAGCCTCGAGACGAGATGCGGCGGCTGCGCGGAAAGAATCAAATCGCCGAATGCGACGGCGGTATCAGGATCCGGCGCTGATGCCGCCGTCGCCGATAAACCCTCGCCGGTCGCGATCGCGCGCGGCTTCAACGAGAACGGCGCGGAGGGTTTCGCCACCACCGGCAGGACGAACACTCCACCGATGCGCGAGAGATCGGCGACGCCCAGCGCGGAAGTCGTCACCAGTGCCTTGGGTACCGGAGTTCCGCCTGCGCCCAACCGCACCTGTCCAAACGCGAATGCGATCGGAGTGTCGGCGACGAGAACGAGATAGCGTCCATCGCGAATGATGCCGTCGATCGGAAGCGTCGCAAGACGCGCATCCGGCGTGGTGAAGGTCGACGGCTTCGTGCGCTGCGCCGTCGTTGCCAGCCGGACGATCCGACTATAGGGAGTGGCGTCGAGAACTTCCGCGACGATCACCTGCTGTGTGGTATCGACCGTCAAAGTGGCGCGCAGCGGCTTCAGAAGAGTGACGCTGGCACCGCTGCCGTCCGCCCGATCGAGCGACAACGTGAATCCAGACGCGATGTGGAAGCCGGCGATCGTACCGAACGCGCTCAGATCATCGATTGCCGCGGCAGTGGCGTGCAGCGCCTCTGTCGTGGCGCCAATCGGAACATCGAGCGTGACGGTGTCGCCGGCGTTAATCCGACCGCCCTCCGCTCCAATCAGCAAACCTCGATCCACACGACCGGGATAGTCGTTGATCCGAACGTGATCGACGCCATCACGAAGCGTCTCGGATGCCGCACGCGCCGTCGGAGCGAGATGGAAAACGGCCGTGGCCGCGTCGCCGGCGAGGGTACGGAAGAGCAACAGGTCGGTGGCAAACGGCGGATCGATGCGCACTCCGCCGTCGGCGAGATTGAGTTGCTCGTCGATGACTGCCTGCACCGCGGTACCGCTGGGATACGGCTTTGATCCGTCGGTCGTCAGACTGGCGACCGTGCGTCCATTCGGCAGAACCGAAGAGGGATCGAATCGCAGATTGCCGATCGCCGGACGGCACACATCAGGAGTCGCGATGCATGGGTTCGCAACACCTCGCAGCGCGATGCCCACACGCGCTTGCGGCGGCACAACCCATGGAGCGCGGTCGGCATAGACCAGGGCGTAGTTGCCTGGCGATGCGATGTCGGTCGAGGCCCGGCCGTCGGATCCGACGCTTCCGATGGCAACCGTGAGCCAGCTATCGCGCTCGGAGTCGTACTGCGCGATCCACATACTCCTGCCGGCGCTCATCGTCACCTCGGCACCGTCCAGCACGAACGTGAGCCTCGCCGCCGGCAGCGCCGGCGCATCGGTCACGATCTCGGCCGACGCCAGAGGCGACCAACCCAACGGCAGCAATCCGGCGAGTGCCTGCGCACCGACGGCGGTCAGCGTTACGTGACTGCCGCCCGTGAGTGAGCCGCTCGGAATGGCGAGCTCCGCGCGACGAGTGACCGCGGTGTCGCCGCCGGACGTCAGCGTCATCGCGCCTGCGTTCGCGGTCTGCGTCGCGTCCCGCTTCGTGAGCCGGATATCGAGAGGTGACACCCCGGCGCCAGCCCTGACAACGACCTGACGCCACACCGATGTGTATCCCGCGGCCGTCGCCGCGATCGTGTAGGCGCCTTCATCGACACTGCGCAAGTACTGACCGTGGCTGTTGGTCGTGTTCGTCGTGGAGGCGAAAGCCACCGATGCATCGGCCAACGACCGGCCCGTGGTCGCGTCATACAGAGCACCCGAGACGAAGCCTCTCCCGCCACCGCTTTGCGACGTCTCGACGTCAAACGTCTGCGTAAAGTCCGCGGACATCGGCGTTCCGCCGGCGTCCTGAACCGTCTTGCGAATCGTAAGCGTGAGCAATGCCGCGAGATCTCCGGAGTAGGTGACCGTCGCAACATCGCCGTTGGCGTTCAGAGCAACCACGCCGCTGAGGCTTCCGAGCTGAATGGAGCCTGTGGGACTGGCGGTGAGAGTCGCCGCGCTCATCGGCCTGGAGAACTGAATGACTAGCCGCTTCGTCGCGCGGTCGAGCGAGGCGCTCGACACCTCGGGGCCCGCGCACGTGATGCGATAGGTGATCGGCGCGGCAGGAGAGAGTGAGCCATCCCCGCCGACTTCGCGTACACGCGCGATGTGAAAACCAGGCTGACCGGAGAAGACCACGTCAAACTTGAACGAACGATCCGCCGAGGATGTGGTGGAGGTCATCGAACCGTCGAGATCGAGCCGCAACCGCGCGCCCGCGACACTGGCGGTCCCTGTGATCGTCGCGCGCGACAGACATCCCGTCGCATCAGACTCGTTGAGCACCGGCGCGGTTCCCGGCGCGGTCGATGACGTCTTGAAGGAGAGCGTGAACGGTTGGCCGAGCTGTCCGCCGGTCACGTCCTTCAGCGACTGCGCGACGGTCAGCGTGTACCTCATCCCGGTGGCCAGTGGAACGTCGGGAGCGATGCTGATCGCGTCGTTGTCTACGAGAAGTGTGGTGGTGATGGCCTGACCCGATGCGTCGGTCAGCGTGAGCGCGCCGTGAGCGGTTGCGGCGTCGATCGGGTTGGAGAACAGGAGGATGAGCAACGCGCCGGGATCGACCTGCGCATCCGCGACCGGAAACGAATCCTTGACGGTCAGCGCGCCCGCGAGACGCATCACCCGGACCACATCACTGGCCGTCTTTCCGTCGGGCGTCACCACGCGGGCGATGACCGGTGTTACCGCGGCATTGAGGGGCACGTCCGCATTGAAATGAAACGCGGAGTCGACGACGACCTCCGCCCCATTCACCTGCACGAGCGAGCCTCGAATGGATGAGATCGCGCCGCTCACGGAGACGTTCGTTGTGCCCGCGGGGACGTAGCGGTTGTCGGCGGTGTCGAACGCGATCCACGGAAGGCCTGCAAGGCTGGAGACCTTCACGGAGGTGGAGACTGCCTGACCAACGGCGTTGCGCGCGGAGAGTGTGATCGTCGACGCCGCAGCAATCGGAACCAGCGCGGAGTACGAACCCGTCGTATCGCTCACGACTTGCGTGTTCATCGTCGCGGCCGGCGATACGGAGATGGTCGTTCGATCGACATTCGCGTAGGTTCCACTCACACGAACCGTAGCGCCTCCGGTCTCGGAGTCGGGCAACGGCTCAGTGATCGTGAGCTGAGGCGGCTTGGGACGGAGCACGTACGTCGTCGCAATCGACGTCCGGCCCGCGGCGCTCGTTGCCCGCGCTTCGATGAGATTCGCGCCGAACGCGACAGGCACATTCGAGACGGAGTACGTACCGGCAACAGGCTTGAACGAGATGCCGTTCACGTCGCCGCTCACGACGTCATCGCTCACGGTGCCCGACACGACCGTGACGTCCGAGGCGATCGGAGTGTTGCGGCCCGGTGTCGAGATCGTGATCGACGGCGCATTCGTTGCGCGGAAGTACGTGAGCGAGACTTCACCCCCGGAGACAGGAGCGCCGTTTGAATCCGCGCACGAGAGAGACACCAGGTTTGCGCCTTCCTGCGAGAGATTGACGGACGAGGCGAATGAGCCTTCTTCGATCTGCGCACGGGCTCCGTTCACGAGGACGTTCGCGGCTCCGGCGAAGCGACCGCTGATCTTGACGCTGGTCGCGAGAATCGCAGAACGGTCCGCCGGATCCAGCGCGGTGAACGAACATGTTCCGCCGGCCGTTGACGAACCCACGACGAAGGTGCGATCGACGCGCGTTTCATTCCCCGCTGCGTCCCGGGCGATGGCCGCGATCGAGTGTCCTCCATCGCGAAGTGACGCCAGGGCGCCGGCGCTCGCAGAGCCGTCGACGACCGCCGTGGTCACGACGCCCGGCCGGTCGTCGGTCGCCGAGAAGGTGATCGCCGGAGCCGACGCGAAACGATCGCCGGTATGAAGCTCGACGCCGTTTGCAAGGACGGTCAGCGCAGGAGCGACAAAGTCCGCGACCACGTGCACCGTGGCGCTCGTGTTTCTGCCGGGACCGGAAGCGGTGATTGCGTTGACGCCGGCGGCGAGCGGGAACTCGATGACGCGAAACATTCCTGCCGCATCGACTGGAACGTCCTTGCCGTTGATCGCGACGCGCGTTCCCGGCAGCGGCGTGAGAATCTGACCAGTGACGGCAATCGTGGGCCGGTTCGTCACCATGTTCTCCGCCGGCGTCGTGATCAAAATGCCCGGCCGGCCATCGTCGCGGGTCACCTCAACCTGATCGGAGGCGACGTTGCCGGCACGATCCGTCGCCATGGCCTGAATGACGTTCAGCCCGATCTCCAACGGGATCGAGGCGGTCCCGCCCGTGGCGCTCGTGCCATTGATCGAGATTGCGGTGGCGTCAGTCGAATTCACGCGAACATCGACGTGATCGCCGACGATCACCGCTCCAGCCGTGGGCGAAACGATCTTCACCGATGGAGGCGTTCGATCGATCGTGAACGTCACGGTCACTTGCGACGAAGCATGCCCGAAGCGATCGGTCGCCGCGGCGGCAATCAAATACGTTCCATCCGCGGCCACCGATGTTCCCGACTGGAAAGGTGCGCCATTCATGGTCGCGCTGATCGTCGCTGAGCTGTCCGTCGAGCGGACGACCGGCGTCACCGTGCGGTTGAACACCGCATTGGGCGCGATCGCGGATCCGTTTTCCACGATCTCGACGACGGGCGTCGTTGACTTGACGTTCAAGGTATACGTCGTCGTCGACCCATTGCCGGCGCGATCGGTCAGCACGACCGACATCTGATTCGCGCCTTCGGACAGCGCAACCGGTGTGAACGTCGCTGTTCGTCCGCTGAGAACCGCGGGCACACCGTCGAAGGCCGCGGACACCACATCATCGGCGTCGGCAACGACGTGAATCGCAGGACGGTTCGTCCCAGTGGTCGAGCCATCCGCGGGATCGAACGAAACAAACTTCGGCGCCGATGTATCGACGGCGAAATTGATGACGGATTCGTCCCCGACGTTGCCGGCGCAATCGCGGGCGCTCACTCGAAGCACGTACGTTCCTTCGGCGGAAACCGGCGTGCCGATCGTGTACGGCTGACCATTGAGGGTGAGCGTGAGAGCCGGACGCGGATCGGCGTCGATCACGCGGACGATCGGCGCGATCGTGCGATTGAACGAACCACCGGTGAACGGCACGCCGTTCCACGACACCTGGACTGACGGTTTCGTGCGATCGACAACGATCGGGATGGCGGTCGACGTTGCGTGAGACAACGCATCGGTCGCGGTGACGCTGATGACCGTGTTTCCTTCGGTCGCAAGTGAAACCGACGCTGACCAGGAACCGTCGCCGGCGATGGTCGCCGCGACGGCAGCCGCCTCCCCCGCCGTGATCATCACGGATTTCAGATTGCTGTCTGTCGCCCGGCCGTTCACCTGAAGTGACGAACTGCTCACGCACGCGTTGGCAACTGGTGCCAAAACCGAAAGCGATGGCGCACGAGTGTCGAGGACGACGGAGAGCGTCGCGGTACCGACGTTTCCCGCCGCATCCGTTCCGGTAGCCACGAGATCGTTGCGCCCCTCGATCAGGACCATCGAGGGAATCGAGAATGTCTTCGTTGCCGGATCGACAGTAGCTGCACGTCCGTTCACCGTGACTACGACGGCGTCGTCGGACGTCCCGCGAATCTCGATCGGCGTTGCTCCAGCCGGCGCGTTGAGCGCAGGACTGGTGAACGTGAGTTTCGGCGCCGTCTTGTCGACGGTGAACGTGGAGCTGACCGTCGTGGACCACGCGAGTTGATCGGTTCCGGTCACGGAGATGTCGTGCACCCGCTCCGACGTCACGGTCGCGGGCAACGCGGATTGAATGCCGTCGACTGTCGCGGTTAGCGTCACCTTCGATACGTCGACGACGCTCGCCGAGACCACGACGTCCTTGTTGAAAGGCTGACCCGGGGTGAACGTTGCGCCGTTGATGTTGAGCGTGATGAGGGGAGGCAACGTATCGACGATCAGCCGCAGCGAAGCATCCGTGGAGTTGCTTGCGCCATCGACCGCGTGGACGACGATCACATGTGCGCCGTCCGTTGAAATCGGTGTTCCGGTCGCGAACGTCGCGCCATCGAGCAAGGCGGTGAAGGTAGGAACAGTGGCGTCGTCCGTGACCTTGATCTCGATCTTCGCCGGTGTCTTGAAGAGCGCGACCGCGGCTGGATCGAGCGTCGCTCCGGAGGATGAATCGATGAAGGTGACGACCGGCGGTGTGTGATCCACCGGCGACGTTGCCGCAAGATCGTCAACGTACGCTTCGCCTTTGACCGCGGTCCAGATTCCGATGCGTCCGCTGGTCAGGCGCGTGGATGATGAGTCAACAGCGTCGATCGAGAACGTCGACGGCTCGGTCGTGCCATCGGGCCAGAAGCGAGCGCGGATCGACGTCGCGCCCCCGTCGTCCGCCTGAATCAGAAACTGATACCAGCGGTTGATCGCCGGCGTGACGTTGCTGTCGACCGTTCCCGACAGCGAGCCCGCGCCGAAGGCGAAGAGCTGCATCGTCAATTTCCCGCCCGGTTGCTCCCACAACCCGGCAAGGTAGTACTGATCTTTTTCCGGATAGGACGAGAAGAGCGTCAGTCCGACCCGGCCGTCGGCATCCGTGCGGATGAAGCGCCCGCGATATTCGAATCGGCCCGAGCCGCTGAACGATTTCGTGGTCAACGTCGAGAACGCCCCGATGCGCGGCGTCGTCCCGGGCTTGCCGGACGATTGCTTTGTTCCGAACGCGATGTTGGTGCCGCCGAGCGGATCGGGCCATGTCTTGAACAGGCCGTTGCCCGCCCCGCCGCCGACCGACGTGTCGGTCCAGCCGGGAGGATTCTTCTGCGTTCCGTACGACTGAAAGTTGTCGCTGAACGAGACAACGGTCGTCTGTGCGCGCAACGATGCGCCGCTCGAGGCGAGGATGGCGGCAACGGCGATCGCTGCGAACTTCCTCACTTCGTTCCTCGCGCGTTTTCGACACCGAGACCCGATAGAAGAATCAGGGGGAACTGTTCGAGAGTCTTACGACGGATCGCTACCTGATTGATGATCGGATTCGTGACGCGAAGCTTGTCGGCGGAATTCAGAGTGCTGTTCCGGACCGTCGCGTTGTCGAACAGGTAGACGCCCGCCCATGTGTCGCCGGCAGTCACATCAATCACCTCGCTGCCGTTCGGCGCGAGGATCACGGTTCGCGGCGACGGGATGGACTGAATGCGCCACGTGCCTTTCAACGATCCACTGGCGGTGCTTACATCGACCCAATGCCCCACGAAATACCCGGGGATGTCGGCCGCGCGATCCGTAACGAGCATCGCTCCGCTGCTTCCGTTTTGGGCAATGCCGCTTCCGAGCGCCGGCAACTCCGTCGCCATTCCCGCCGAAGCAGGAACGCCTTTCGAATCAACGATCAGATCGCCGAACGTAGAGCTCTGGCCGCGTACGACGACTGTTCCCGCGGCGCCGTTGTGTCCGTTATATCCGGTCCCTGCTGGTGCGCCGAGGTGGCCGATCAGGGTTCCGCTCGTTAGGCCGGCGGATTCGATGGCAATCGCGCCGCCGCCACCGCTGCCGTAGCCGGCCCGGTCGTCGCCGCCTCGCGCTTCGACGGAGCCGGCACCGCTCACCGCACCGTTCGCCGTGATCCAGATCGAACCACCGGCACCGCTATGGTCGCTGCCACCCTCGCCGCCCTGACCATTGGCGCGAATGGCACCATTCACGGTTACGTTGCCTGCGATCAGCCGCAACACACCACCGCCGTTCATCTGCAAGCCGGCTCCCGCTCCGGGCTCCTGCGGTCGATCGACGCTGCCATACGCTGAGCCACTCACATCGCCGCCGCTGTAAGTCGCACCAGATCCGAGGTGTGAGCCTGCCGCATTGCCGGCGCTGGGCGTTGCGCCTGGATACGTCGCGCCCGCGGCGTAGCCTCGGCTGCTGACATCGATCGCGCCACCGTTATCGATCGTCACCGCTCCAGGCACATTCATCATGAACGGCCCCGGCATCGCGCTTTGCGCCAGG
>JBBRMQ010000156.1:0-10222 GCA_038230775.1 Thermoanaerobaculia bacterium | reverse complement strand
GAGCTTGCGCCAGTTCGCGTCCTCTCCTTCTGCCGCTCCCCGATCCTCGGTGCCGGTCATGAACATCGCCGGGATGCGAAGGTTCGCCCACGATTGCGCCGTCAACCCGCGATTGGCCGCGATGCCCTGCGGCGACATCGCCACGATGGCACGAACGCGGGAGTCGGCGAGCTGCAGAGGCGGATTGCTGAAGGTCTGCGCCCCTCCGATCAACATCGCCGTGAATGCGCCGTACGAATGGCCGCCGACGCCGATGCGCGTCGCGTCGATGCGATCGCGCAGCTCGGGGAAGCGATTCTGGAGCTCGCCGAGGTTGTCGAGGATGAGCTTGATATCGGCGACCCGGTCGCGCCACTGCGGCTCGCGTTCCTTCTCCCAGATCGTTTCCGCCGGATTCGGACGGAACGGCTGCGGCTGCGCATCCGCCTGAGGTTGCGGAGTGGGGCGTCGTTGCCGGCGTTGATCGCGTTGATCCGGAGTCTGCTGGTCGCGAATCATGTCGCGCATCAGCTCGCGCAGCGCGCCCGCGTCCGCGTGCGAAGGACGGATCACGACGTAGCCGTTGCTCGCCCAGTACGACACGAGCGGCTCATAGCTGGCGTCCGTGCCGCCGTACCCGTGCGAGAAGACGATGACGGGATACGGACCGCCTCGCGTCGGGTAGTCGATGGAGATCTCGAGATCCTTCGAGCGCTGCGCATCGTGCCGCGCGGTGGTCGGAATGACGCCGACCGGCGAGGGTCCCGCTTCAGGCGTGTACTCGCCGATCTTGAGGGCCTGCAGCTCCGGGTTGGCCCGTGGCTGTTGCGTGGCGCAGGCCGCGGACAGAATGACGAAAAGAGTTAGAAGGCGTTTCATGAGAGCAATGGTTACTACATCACCGCCGATTCGTCGAGCCGAAGCGTGCCCGCATCGGCGTCCAGAGTGGCAGTGATACCGATTGGCAACACGAGTTTCTGTTCGATGTGACCGAACGAGAGTCCGGAGATCGCGGGATACGACGCGCCGCCGAAGCGATCGCGGAGCACTTCTTCCAGGCTGAACGTCGGGCCCTTGACATCACAGTGGGTGCAACGTCCGAAGGCGAAACCGGCGAGGCGATCAAGCTTGCCGCCTAACGCCAGCTGCGACAGCATTCGATCGATCCGGTAATACTCCTCGGTCACATCCTCCAGGAAGAGGATCGCACCCGCGGTTTCGAGCTCCCACGGCGGTCCCATCAGCGAGGCGACCATCGTCAGATTTCCACCGATCAGTCGCGCGGTCGCCTTCCCGGAGGCCAGCCTGATGACGCGATTGGTCTTGTCGATGATCTCCGTCGGCTTCTTCGGCGGAGGATTCAGAACACCCGCGGCCTCGGCGGTCATGACCACGCGCCGGAAGTTGTCGAGGGTGTACGGCTCGAACGTCGAGCCGCCGACGGGACCGTGGAACGTAACCAGGCCCGTCTTCTTCGAGATGGCGTTCAGCAAGGCGGTGATGTCGCTGTAGCCCATGATCACCTTCGGCTTGCGAGCGATGAGGTCGTAATCGAGATACGGCAGAACGCGCGGCGAGCCCCAGCCACCGGTGTAGCAGACGATGCCATTCACGCGATCGTCGGCGAACATCGCGTTGATGTCGGCGGCGCGGTCGCGATCGTGTCCGGCGAAGTAGCCCCACTTGTCGTAGGCGTGCGGACCGACGACGACCTTAAAGCCGAGCGCTTCCATCTGTTCTTTCGCGACCGCGATCTCGTCCGCTTCGAACGCCGCACTTGCGGGCAGCACGAGGCCGAGCGTGTCGCCGGTCGTCAGGCGTCTGGGCTTGACGATGGCGCGTTGACGAGTGGCCGGCTGCGCGACCGCAGTGGCGGCGACAGCGGCGATGGAGAGGCGCGCGAAGTCCCGGCGATCGAGCATATTTTTTGCGTTTGTCATCCCGAGCGTAGCGAGGGACCGGTGTGGGCGGGCGGGGCGATCAGCGTGCCTCCCACCCACACCGGTCCCTCGCTACGCTCGGGATGACATCGCGCGGATGCTAACCTTTCGGGGCGCGATGACGAAAGTCCGCCGCTACACCCTCAAGCAGCCGGTCAAGCCGCAGAAGACCTACCGCGTCAAATACGAAGAGGAGCTCAACTCGGAGCAGCTCGACGTCGTGATGGCGGGCGAAGGTCCGCTGCTCGTCATCGCCGGCGCCGGCAGCGGCAAGACGCGCGCTCTCACCTACCGCGTGTCGCGCCTGATCGAAGACGGTGTCGATCCGTCCGACATCCTGCTGCTCACCTTCACAAACAAAGCCGCGCGCGAGATGCTGAGCCGCGTCGAACAGCTCGTAACGATCGACACCCGCCGCATCTGGGGCGGCACGTTCCACTCCGTCGGCAACCGCCTTCTCCGCCAGCACGCCGAACCCCTCGGCTACCGCTCCAACTTCAGCATCCTCGACGACGAGGACGCAAAAGAAATGATGGAAGGCGCGATCTCGGCGCTCGGCATCAAGACCCTGGAGCGGCGCTTTCCGAAGGGCGACGTCCTTCTCGATATCTACTCGTTCCTCATCAATACCCGCACGCCGTTGGAGCTCCACCTGGAGGACAACTATCCGCATTTCGCAATCTACAAGGAGGAGATCATCAGCGTTTTTCGCAAGTACAAAGACCGCAAGCGCGAAGCGAACGCCATGGACTTCGACGACCTCCTCGTCAACTGGAAGCTGATGCTGGAGGAACATCCCGACATCGCCGAGCCGCTGAAGCGGCGCTTTCGCTACATCCTCGTCGACGAGTACCAGGACACGAACAAATTGCAGGCCGAAGTGGTCGACGCGATGGCATCGGTGCGGCGGAACCTGATGGTCGTTGGCGACGACGCGCAGTCGATCTACTCGTTCCGCGGCGCGTCGTTCGAGAACATCATCACCTTCCCGATGCGGTTTCCCGAGACCGTGATCTACAAACTCGAAACGAACTACCGCTCCACACGACAGATCCTCGGCCTCGCCAACTCCGCGATCGCGCACAACAAGTTCCAGTTTCAGAAGGAGCTGCAGGCCGTGCGCGGGGACGGGCCCGATCCGGCCGTCGTCGGGGTGGACGACGTGTTCGAGCAGGCGGCATTCGTCGCGCAGCGCATTCTCGAATTGCGCGACGAAGGCGAATCGCTCGGGGACATCGCCATCCTCTACCGCTCGCACTATCAATCGCTCGAGCTGCAGATGGAGCTGTCGCGTCGGATGATTCCGTACGAGATCCGCTCCGGCGTGCGCTTCTTCGAACAGGCGCACATCAAGGACGTGATCGCGTATCTGAAGATCGTCACCAACCCGCGCGACGAGTTGTCCTGGAAGCGCGTGATGAAGCTCTATCCGAAGGTCGGCGAGAAAACGGCCGCCGAGGTGTGGGGGAAGATCAGCGCATCACGCGATCCGCTGGAGGATTTCCTCCGGCATCCGCCCATGACCGGAGGCCGCGGCACCGCAGGGAGCATCACGTCCCTCGGCAAGGTGCTCGAAGTGATCTCCAGCGAATCGATGAAGCGGAATCCGTCGGAGACGATCAGCCTGATCGTCGAGCGCACCTACGGCGATTACGCGCGGTCGAAGTTTCCGAATGCGCAGGCGCGGCTCGACGATCTCGAACAACTATCGCAGTACGCGCTCCGCTACGAAGACGTGAACACGTTTCTGGAGGAGGTCGCGCTGGCGAACCCGATGGCCGGCGAAGACGTCGCGGTGGTCGGCCCCGAGGATGAGAAGGTCGTGCTGTCGTCGGTGCATCAGGCGAAGGGGCTCGAATGGCGGATCGTCTTCGTCATCTGGCTCGCCGACGGACGCTTTCCGTCGCAGCGCGCGCTGCGCGTGCCCGGCGGAGTGGTGCGTCTGCCGCCTGGAAGTCAGGACCTGATCCAACTCCTCCCCGACCTGCGCGAGTCCGAAATCATGATTCCAGGCGAGGAAGAAGAGCGCCGCCTCTTCTATGTCGCAGTGACGCGCGCGAAGCAGGAGCTGTATCTCGTGTTTCCGGTGATGGCGCGCGATCGAGGCGGCCTCGACGTATTAATGGAGCCGTCGCGATTCATTCGCGAGCTGCCGCCCGATTCCTACGAGAAGTGGGTCATCGACGCCTCGGGCTGAATTGTGGCGGATGTCACGAGAAACACTTCCCACACACGGGATCGCACGCGATTGTTAAAGTAGCGCCATGCGTCTGCTTCTGATCAGCAGCTCCAACGTTCACGGCTACGGATATCTCGATCATGCCGAGCCGGAGATCAAGCGCATCCTCGACGGCCGCAAGCGCGTGACATTCATTCCGTTCGCGCTGAAAGATCGCGCCGCCTACGTCAGCAAAGTGCGCGAGCGGCTGGCATCGATGGGCTTCGACGTCGTTGAGAGCCTGGACGCCGGTGACGCGATCTTCATCGGCGGCGGCAACACATTTCGTCTTCTCAAGACTCTGTACGATCTCAACTGGATGGACACGATCCGGGAACGCGTCCGCGACGGCATCCCGTACATTGGCTCGAGCGCGGGCACGAACATCACGGCACCGACCATCAAGACCACGAACGACATGCCGATCGTGCAGCCGCCCAGCTTCGACGCGCTGCATCTCGTTCCTTACCAGATCAATCCACACTATCTCGATCCCGACCCCGACTCGACGCACAAAGGCGAGACCCGCGAACAGCGGCTGATGGAATTTCACGAAGAGAACGACACGCCCGTGATCGGCCTGCGCGAGGGAACCATGCTCTCCGTCGACCACCGCGCCACCACCCTCCTCGGCCTCAAGCCGGCGCGCATCTTCCGGCGGGGAAAAGCTCCCGTCGAAGCCGAGCCCGGAACAGCGCTCGACCCTCTCCTGTTTTAATCTCACGCCGATGCTTCCCGATTCGAGATTCGACGAGGCTCCAATCGCTGAAGCGGAGGAGACGGTCGAAGAGCCGCCGCTGTTCAAAGTGCTTCTTCACAACGACGACTACACGACGATGGAGTTCGTCGTCCACATCCTCGAGGCGATCTTCAACCTGCCCGAAGATCAGGCGATCCAGGTGATGCTCAACGTCCACGTGAAGGGCGTCGGGGTTGCCGGAATCTATCCGTTCGAGATCGCCGAGATGAAGGTGGCGAAGACGACTTCCATGGCGCGGGAACAAGAATTTCCACTGCTGGTTACGATGGAACGACAATGATTTCCAAGCAGCTCCAGAAGGCCTTCGAATTCGCGCTCAACGACGCGATGGTGCGGCGGCACGAATACGTGACGCTCGAGCACCTGCTCTACGCGCTCCTGCACGACAAGCAGGTGGTCAAGGTCGTCATCCAGTGCGGAGGCGACGTCGACGAGCTCAAGAAACAGCTCGACGACTTCATGAACCGCAACCTGGAGAAGATCGCGGAGGACGCCGAGGTGCAGCCGGTGCTCACGGCGATGCTGCAGAGGGTCGTGCAGTACGCACAACTCCATGCACAGAGCTCGGGGCGGCCGGACGTGGACCCCGGTCAGATGCTCGCCGCGATGTATCAGGCCGAGCGTTCACAGGCCGTGTACCTGCTGCGCAGTCAGGGCGTGAACAAGCTCGACGTGCTCACCTACCTCTCGCACGGCATCGGCAAGGGCGGTCCCGCTCCGACGCCGGCGTTCGTCGCCGGTGACGAAGGAGACGCGCAGACCTCTGGCGATCCGCTCAAGAACTTCGCGGTCAACCTCAACGAGCGAGCGAAAAAGGGCGACATCGATCCACTGATCGGACGCACCGCGGAGCTCGAGCGCACGATTCAGATCCTTTGCCGGCGACGGAAGAACAATCCGCTCTTCGTCGGCGAGCCCGGCGTCGGCAAGACCGCGATCGCCGAAGGCCTCGCGCTCAAGATTCACAAGAAGGAAGTGCCAGCCGTTCTGAAAGACGCGGAGATCTGGTCGCTCGACATGGGCGCCGTGCTGGCCGGAACGAAGTATCGCGGCGAATTCGAGCAGCGGCTGAAAGCCGTCATCACCGCGCTCATCGAGAAGCCGGAAGCAATCCTCTTCATCGACGAGATCCACACCATCGTCGGCGCCGGTGCTGTCAGCGGCGGAACGATGGACGCATCCAACATCCTCAAACCCGCGATCGCGTCGGGCAAGCTGCGTTGCATCGGCTCGACGACGTATGCCGAGTACAAGGCGTCCTTCGAGCGCGATCGCGCCCTCGCGCGCCGGTTCCAGAAGATCGAAGTCGGCGAGCCGTCGGTCGAAGAGACGATCGAGATTCTCAAGGGACTCAAGAGCTACTACGAAGAGCATCACGGCGTGACGTTTGCCGACGACGCCATCAAGCTCGCGGCCGAGCTGTCCGCGAAATACATCCATGACAAGCATCTGCCTGACAAGGCCATCGATGTTCTCGATGAGGCGGGCGCGCGGGTGCGGATGACATCCGGCGAGCAGCGGGCAGCGAGCGGCGAGCGGGTCGCCATCGGCGAGAGCGAGATCGAGATTGTCGTCGCCCGCATGGCGAAGATTCCGCCGCGCACCATCGCGGTGAACGAGAAGGAACGTCTGCAGCACCTCGAAGCTGATCTGCGCCAGGTGATCTTCGGGCAGGATCACGCCATCAAGCAGCTCGTCAGCGCCATCAAGCTCTCACGCTCCGGCCTCGGCCATCCCGAAAAGCCGGTGGGATCGTTCCTGTTTTCCGGCCCGACGGGTGTCGGCAAGACGGAATTGGCGAAGCAGCTCGCGGCGTCGATGGGCGTGGAGTTCATCCGCTTCGACATGAGCGAGTACATGGAGCCGCACACGGTCTCGCGACTGATCGGCGCGCCTCCGGGATACGTCGGCTTCGACCAGGGCGGCCTGCTCACCGATGCGATCATGCGCACGCCGTACGCGGTGCTGGTTCTCGACGAGATCGAGAAAGCGCATCCGAATCTCTTCTCCATCCTGCTGCAGGTGATGGATCACGCCACCCTCACCGACAATAACGGCAAGAAGGCCGACTTCCGCAACGTCGTCATGATCATGACGACCAACGCCGGCGGGCGCGAGCTCAGCGACGCGAACATGGGCTTCCGTCAGACCGGCGAGACGGGCCGCGGCCGCGGCGCAATCGAGAAGGCGTTCGCACCGGAGTTCCGCAATCGGCTCGACGCATGGATCGCCTTCGATCCGCTCAGCTTCGAGACCATCGAGCGCGTGGTGGACAAGTTCATCGAAGAGCTGCGCGCACAACTCGTTCCGAAGAACGTGACGCTCGATCTTCGCGAAGCAGGCCGCGCCTGGCTGGCGAAGAACGGCTACGACAAGTCGTTCGGAGCGCGGCCGATGTCACGGCTCATCCAGCAGAAGATCAAGGAGCCGCTCGTCGACGAGATCCTCTTCGGCAAGCTGCAGGGCGGTGGCATTGTCGTCGTCGATGCATCCGCCGACCTGCTCACGCTCGAGATGACAGCGGCATGAGCGAGGCGTCTGCGCGCGAGCTTCGCCTCGCGGGCTTGACGCTGTTTGCCGTTTCCTTCGTCGTTCTCTTTCAGGAACTGGCGCTCATCCGGTGGATCGGCGCGCAGGTTCGCGTTCTCGCCTACTTTCCCAACGTCGTCCTCTTCAGCGCCTTCCTCGGCCTCGGCATTGGCGCTCTGCTGGCCCGTCGCGCGCGATCTCTGCTTTTCGCCTGGCCTCCGCTGCTCCTTCTGATGATCGGCGCAAGCGTCGCGCTGAGCCGCATCGCGTTCACGCAGGAAGCGATCAGCGAGCATCTCTGGCTTCTTTACTACGACCTGCCGAAGAACGCGCCCGTGGTGCACGGCGTCCGGCTGCCGATCGTCGTCACGTTCGTGCTCAGTGCGGCGGCGTTCGTGCCGCTCGGGCAACTCGTCGGTCGTCAACTGGATGTCTTCCGCGCGCGCGGCGAGACTCTCACCGGATACTCCTGGGATCTCCTCGGCTCGCTCACGGGCGTGATCGCCTTCGCGATCGCATCGTTCGCGCACGCCACTCCGATGATCTGGTTCGCGGCGGTGGCGGTCGTTTCGATGGGGTTCCTTCGCGGCGTACGTGTCGTCGCCGTCGCGGTGGTGTCGTTTCTGGCTCTGCTCTGCATCGTCTACGTGGCCGATACCGCCGACGCCTGGAGCCCGTACTACGCCCTGCGGAAGATTGATCTTCCTAATCGGGAGGGATTTCTCATCCTCGCCAACGGATCGCAGCATCAGTATGCAGCGCCATCGCGGCGTGCCGACGTCGTGACCCACGAGGATGGACGAGTCCTTCGCACCGGCTATCACTTCCCCTACTCGATCCTCGCGCGCCCTCCGGTGAACGTACTCGTGCTGGGCGCTGGAAGCGGCAACGATGCGGCGGTCGCGCTCGACGAAGGCGCGCAGCATGTCGACGCCGTTGAGATCGATCCGGTCATCCTCGAGCTCGGCCGGCGCTTCCATCCCGATCAGCCCTATGCGAACGGCCGCGTCCGGGTGATCAACGACGACGCGCGATCATTTCTGAATCGGAGCGGCGACCGTTACGACCTCGTCGTTTTCGGCGCGCTCGATTCCCTCACGCGGCTCTCGGCGCTCTCGAACGTCCGACTCGACAACTTCGTCTACACGCGTGAGTGCCTCGCCGCGGCCAGGCGACATGTGGCGCCGGGCGGAGGCCTGGTGCTCTACTTTGCTGTGCCGGCGGGCTACATCGACGACCATCTTCGCGCCCTGCTCACCGACGTCTTCGACAAGCCGCCGAAAGTCGTGACGTTCGGCATGCATCACCGGCTTTACCTTTCGGGCGAGGCTTTCAACCGATTGAACGTGGCGCCCGCCGTTCCCACGGCGCACGTCATTCCGAGCGACGACTGGCCGTATCTCTATCTGCGCGGGCGGTCGCTCACGCCGTTCTACGTGCAACTGATCGCGATGTTCGGAGCGATCGCAGTGCTGGCCATCGGCCTCGTCGCGCGCCCCCGTGAAAATACAGCCCGCATCCATTTCGACCGCCCGATGTTCTTCTTCGGCCTCGCCTTCCTCCTTCTCGAGACGAAGTCCGTCACCGAGATGAACCTCGTGTGGGGCAGCACCTGGCTCACGAGCGCAGTCGTCTTCGGGTCAATCCTCCTGATGGTCCTTGCCGGTACGATGCTCATGCGCCGCCGCGTGATGCCGTGGCGTTGGGCCATCGCCGGTCTGATGCTCGGTCTCGCCGCAAACTACCTCACGCCCGTCCACGCGCTCCTCGGCAGCAGCGCGCTCGTTCGGCTGCTTCTGTCGATGCTCTTCGTCGGTACACCGATCTTCTTCGCCTCGATCTGCTTCGCCTTGTTGTTCCGCGACGAGCCGTCCACGGATCTCGCCTTTGGCTGGAACGTCCTCGGCGCCGTCCTGGGCGGCCTTCTGGAGTTTTCGTCGATGCTGATCGGCCTGAAGGCGCTCACGCTGATCGCGACGGGCGCGTACGTCATCGCGGTCACCGGCCAGCCGCGCCGCGCGCCGCTTGCAACCGACTCTCCGCAGTGATGTCCCGCTTTCCCGATCCCCGAAACGCGCGCCACGACGTGATCGCCGTCGGCGACGATCTCTCGGTGGAGACACTTCGCGACGCGTATCGTCACGGTATTTTCCCCTGGCCGCATGAAGACATGCCCCTTCCATGGTTCTCGCCGCGGCGCCGCACGGTGATCTTCTTCGATGAGCTGCATGTCGGCCGATCGCTGCGCAAGAGCGCGAACAAATCGGAATACCGGTTCACGATCGATCGCGATTTTCGCGCCGTGATTCGCGCGTGCGCCGACTCACCCCGCGAGGACGACGGCACCTGGATCGGCGACGACATCATCGACGCCTACACGCACCTTCACGAAGCGGGCGACGCGCACAGCCTGGAAGTGTGGGACAACGACGAATTGATCGGCGGCTTGTACGGCGTTGATTCCGGCGGCGTCTTCACCGGAGAGAGCATGTTCCATCGCCGGACCGACGCATCCAAGCTCGCCCTCCTGCACATGATCGAGCACCTTCGCACGCGGGGCTCGACATGGCTCGATTGCCAGGTCACGACGCCGCACATGAAGGCGCTCGGTGCCCGCGAGATTTCGCGCGCGCAGTTTCTCGACATGCTCAGCGAGGCCCAGCTGCGAAATCTGAAGCTGTTTTGACCATGTCATCCCGAGCGTAGGGAGGGACCGGCGTGGGTGGGGCGGCGCGTCGAACCACCTTCCGCTCACCGAAGCCCGGCGGCGCCGATTGGATCTGTTTCCTCGGCAAT
>JBBRMQ010000155.1:0-10293 GCA_038230775.1 Thermoanaerobaculia bacterium | reverse complement strand
GCCCCCCCCGCCCCCCCCCCCACCTCCCCCCCCCCGCGCCGCCCCCCCCCCCCAACCCCCCCGCCGGGGGGGGGGGGCCCCCCCCCCCGGCGGGGGGGCCCATCCCGGGCCCCGGCTCCCCGGGGGCGCCCCGCCGGGGCCCCCGCCGGCGCTCCATGTGAAGGACCGGCGCCGCGGCGTAAGCGATAATTCAATTTCTTGATCGCCCTCGACATCCTTCTCGCATTTCTTCCGGTAATCCTTTTTCTCGTCGGCCTCCTCTACCTCGACAGCTTCAAACTCGTCCATCTGCGCACGATCATGCTGCTCATCACGGTCGGCTGCTGCATGGCGGCGCTCAGCTTTGCGATCAACCGCTCCTTTGGACTCGATCCGAAGATCATCCGGCGCTTCGTCGGTCCGGCGGTGGAGGAGATCCTCAAGGCGATTCCGATCTTCTTCCTGCTCCGCGTCAAGCGCATCGGATTTCTGATCGACGCGGCGATCTGCGGGTTCGCGATCGGCACCGGTTTCGCGCTCGCCGAAAACGTCTACTACCTCTCCGCTCTCCACAATCCGCAGCCGGCGCTCTGGGTGGTCCGCGGATTCGGGACCGCGATGATGCATGGCGGCACCACCGCGATGCTGGCGATGACAGCGAAGGTGCGCGATAAGACCTGGCTCATCCTGCCGGCAGTCTTCGGCGCATTTGCCATCCATTCTCTGTTCAACCACTTCGTGCTCTCGCCGACGGTATCGACGATCGTCATCGTGCTCGTTCTGCCGCCGCTCATGGCGCTCGTCTTCGGCCAGGGCGAGCGGTACATGCAGAACTGGCTGGGAAGCGGGTTCGATCTGGAGTCCGATCTTCTGGAGACGATTCAGTCAGGCAACTTCGAGCAATCGTCCGCCGGGCAGTATCTTCAGAATCTGCGCGACCACTTCGACGGAACCGTCGTCGCTGACATGCTGTGCTACCTGCGGCTGCGTGCCGAGCTCTCGCTGCGCGCGAAAGGCGTTCTCATGCTTCGCGAAAGCGGTCTCCCCGTGAAGCACGACGAGGAGACCGCTGCGAAGCTTACTGAGCTTCGTTACGTAAAGGACAGCATCGGCAAAACGGGCGAGCTTGCGCTCGCCCCGATTCTGCACCACTCCCGACACGACCTCTGGCAACTGCACATGCTGGAACGCGACTGATTCTTAGCGATCGAATGCGGCCTTCGGCAACGCCAGATACGGGAACGACGTCAGGAACTCGTGGTCGTTCGCATCCACGCCGTCGGTGAGGATGTTGTTCGGTGCCTTGTCGTAGCCGGAGACGAGAACCCCAGCCGCGACACGCAGCTCGGCGTCGACGACATCGTCCGCGAGACGGCGGCCGTTCGGGAATCCGCCGAGGTCACCGGCAATCACGCCGAGGCGATTGATCTGGCTCGGAGGCGTGACCGGCACCGCGACGTTGAGCCGCAGCATTTCGGCCGGCGTCACGTTCGCCGGTTTGTTCTTCCCCGGCACGCCGGTCAAGAACACCTGCATGAGGTCGTTGCGCGGCGGAGGGGGCACGTCGATGCCGTACAGCTTGTTCATCAACATCGGCAGCTCCGGAGCGAGGACGCGGTTTCTGAACTCCGCGTTTGCGGTGTACAGCGCCGCGTCGCCGCTCGGCTGCGAGGCGTTGAAGATGTCTTTGAACTTGCGCGAGATGATGACTTCGTTCACCAGAGGCATTCCGAGACGGGAGATCTGCTTCGCGTCGCGGAGCATCATCTTGTTGTTTTCGGTCATCATGGTGCCCTTGCTGCAGCTGGCCCAGAAACCGAGGACGGCGTTCGTGTCTGTGGGCGCCATCGGCATCTTGCCGTTCGTCGTCAACTGCGTGATCGGAATCTGGATCACGATCGCATGAACGTTGAAGCCGGCGAGGTTATCGACGCCGGTCATGTTGCCCTGAACGGGCGGCACCTTGTGCGCGGAAGCGAGCGGACGAAGGGTGAGCAGATCGGAGATCGCGCCGATGTCGACGAAGAACGGATCGTCGCGCGGGCCGGCAAATACGCGGCCGCCACCGGGCAGCGAGCCGATCGCCGCGTTGGCGAGCGACGCGTAATCCGGCGTCGATTTCGGACCGATGTTCGCGGGCGCAACCTGGAACGTGCCGAGGGTGGTGGTCTTCCCGTTTTCGATGCGATTGACGGTGTAGAACTGACGCTCGTTCAGGTTTGGCGAATCGAGCGACATCACCGGTCCGCCGTTGTAGCCGAACGAGCCGGGATCGCGCAGGTCGGTACGGAACAGGAACTGGTAGGTAATGGACGCTTTGGCGCCGCCAGTGTTGTCGACGTGGATTTCGTACGACGCATTGTCGTTGAACCGATAGAAGTTCGGTCCGTTGGCAGCGACCTCGAGCGGAAAGTAGTTGGCCACGACTGTGACCGTATCCGGCGCGTCCGGACTACGGAACGCATACAGGTCGGTATTGTCCATCGACGATTCGAAGATGATCGCCGGCGCCTCACGATGGGATGAAGCCATTGCCGGGACCGCGAGCAACCCCATGGCAATCAATAGAAAGGGAATTCGTTTCATGATTTCTCCTGAACCTGCGGGTTGCAGAGTGAGGACCACAAACCTTTGACCTTTGTCAGGAAACACTGACAGCATGGCGCTATGAGTTTTTCATCGCTGGGCATCAACGAGCCGCTCGTGCGCGCTCTCACTCTTCTGGGCTACGAAGCGCCGACTCCGATCCAGGAGCGAACGATCCCGCTCCTGCTGCAGGGCCGCGACGTGGTCGGCCAGGCGCAGACCGGAACCGGCAAGACCGCGGCGTTCGCTCTGCCGATCCTGCAGAAGATCGATCCGAAGAAACACGAAACGCAGGCGTTGATCCTGACTCCGACGCGCGAGCTGGCGATGCAGGTAGCCGACGCCATTCACTCCTACGCGCAGACGATGCCGGGAATCAGCGTGCTGCCGGTGTACGGCGGCGCGCCGATCGTGCATCAGTTGAAACGCCTGCAGCAGGGCGTGCAGATCGTGGTGGGAACACCCGGCCGTTTGATCGATCACCTCGACCGCAAGACGCTCAAGCTCGACAAGTTGAAGGTGATCGTCCTCGACGAAGCGGACGAGATGCTGAAGATGGGCTTCATCGACGACGTCGAGCGCATCCTCAATGGCGCGCCGCCGAAACGGCAGGTGGCGCTTTTCTCCGCGACGATGCCTCCCGAGATCGTGCGCATCGCCAATCGCCATCTCGCCGATGCCGCGCGCGTCGAGATCGAGCACAAGGCCGTCAACGCCCCCGCGATCGAGCAGCGATTCCTGAATGTCTCCGAAGCGCAGAAGCTCGATGCGCTGATCACGCTTCTCGATGTCGAGGAAAACGACGCGGTGCTGATCTTCCGCCGCACGAAGAACGGCGCCGCCGAACTGGCCGAACGCCTCGTCGGACGCGGCTACGCGGCCGAGGCCATGCACGGCGACATGAATCAGCGCGAGCGCGAGAGCGTGATCAAGCGCCTGCGCAGCGGAAAGATCGAGCTCGTGGTGGCGACTGACGTCGCTGCACGCGGTCTCGACGTGGAGCAGATCACGCACGTCATCAACTACGACATTCCGTACGACGTCGAGGCCTACGTGCACCGCATCGGGCGCACCGGCCGCGCCGGCCGCAGCGGCGTGGCCACGCTCTTCATGACGCCGCGCGAGCGCCGCATGATGCGCGAGATCGAACGCTTCACCGGCAGCCCGATGAAACCGATGCGCATGCCGACGCAGGCCGACGTTGCGATGAAGCGCATCGCGGCGCTCAAGGACACGATCCGCGAGAACGCCGCGCTGGGTGATCTCGATCTCTACGTGCAACTGGTCGAAGAGATGGCGGACGAAGGTCCGCACGACATGGCGGAGATCGCGGCCGCGGCGGCGCGGCTGGCAAGCGGCGCGCGACCGGCCGCGGCGGCTGCACCGACTGCATCGGCGAAGGCGGACGACGAACCGCGCGAATCATCCGTGCGGCTGCAGATGTCCCTCGGCAAACGCGATGGCATCCGTCCCAGCGACGTCGTCGGATCGATCGCCAACGAGGCCGGACTGCGCGGCACCGACATCGGTCCCATCGAGATTCTCGATGACATGACCTACGTCAGCGTGCCTGCCAGCGCCGCGGAACACGTGGTGGCCAAAGTCGGACGAGCAAGATTTCGCGGCAAGGCCGTCAACCTGCGAATCGCGACCGGCAAGCCGCCGATCAAGAACAAAAAGCGGAAGTACTAGTGGAGTGTATTGGTTGAATTGGTACCAGATGGCGCAGGGATCGGCGACGTGAGCTAGGCGCGCCGACGGAGGCGTAGCGGTGACTACGCTGAGGAGGCGCAACGACGCTCACGGCGTCGAGACCAAGCCAGGTGGTACCGATTCAACCAATACACTCCACTAGTCAACGGCCCGTCACGAACTCGATCATCTTCCATGACCCGCCACGCTCCACGAACGCAGCGCGATAGTCGTACTTGCCGTGGAGTGATCGTGGCTCGACCCAACCCACGCGGCCGTCGGCCGTGCGCACATGTCCGGGCTCGCCGAGCCGTTTGAGGATGTCCCAGTTGAGGACGGCGATGACCTTCGAATGCGGATCCGCCGACTCGCGCATGGCAACGCGGCCAATCGCACACACGAAGGAATCGGCGTCGAACGCCTCCGGCCAGGCAACGTAAACGCGCGGCACCCAGTATTTCGTCCTGTTGCTGCCCGGCTCGAAGTCGCCACCGAAGTTGAGAATGTCGTACAACTCCTGCCAGTGCGGCTCTCGACGCCATTTGCGACGGAACTCCATGATGCCTCTGCCGTTGACGTCCGGGTCGGTGCGTCCCATGAGCATGAATTCATTCTCGCAGCCCACGGCGTCCACCATTTGAAGGAGAGATGACTCCAGTAGCTGCGGCAGCTTCTCTCCCTGGATTCGAGGAAGCTTCGGACCCGCGACCGGCGACGCCGAGGGCATTGGCGGCACGAGCGTGGAACACGAAAACAGCAACGTGAGAAAAACGGCTTTCCTCATTACAAGAGCAATTATGGCACCGCAAGTACTGAATTGTCAGCGCGGAGACACACTCACTTCTTCGCCTCGAGCTCCGTCCAGCGCGCGTACAGGGCGTCCACCGCGTCTTGCGCCGACTCCAGCTCCGCGAATCTCACCTGCAGCGCCGCCGCATCCGTCGCCACCTTCGGATCCTCGGTTGCGTTGCGCGCTGCCTCCAATCGACGTTCCGCCTCGAGCACACGCGCTTCCATCGACTCCAGTTCGCGCTGTTCGAGATAGCCGAGCTTCTTCGCCTTGCTCCGCTTCTCGCCGGCGGGACGCGTGCGCGTGTCTTCCACCTTGCGCTCCGCCTCCCACTGCGTGTAGTCGGCGAAATACTCAGCGCCGCCTTTTCCATCCAGCGCGAGGATCTGCGTCGACACTCGATCGATCATGTACCGGTCGTGCGTCACCAGAACGAGCGCTCCAGGAAATTCGAGCAGCGATTCCTCCAGCACGTCGAGCGTCGGGATGTCCAGATCGTTCGTCGGCTCGTCCATGACCAGGAGATCCGCCGGCTGCAGCATCAACCGCGCGAGAACGATGCGCGCCTTCTCGCCGCCCGACAACTTCGACACCGATGTCTCGAGCTGCTCCGGCCGGAACAGAAATCGTTTCGCCCACGACGCGACATGGATCGATCGATCGCGATACAGCACCGAATCGCCCTCCGGCGCCAGCGCCCGCTTCAATGTCAGGTTCGGATCGAGACTCTCGCGGTTCTGTTCGAAGTACACGACGCGCAACTGATCCGCCTTCGTGATCTCGCCGGCATCCGGTGGAATCTCGCCGATGATCACCCGCAGCAGCGTCGTCTTCCCCGCGCCATTGGGCCCGAGGACGCCGAGGCGCGCGCCGGGGGTGAGGAGGATGTCGAGGTCGCGGAACAGCTCGCGCTTGCGCAGCTCCTTGCCGATCCACAACCGCTTCGTTTTCCGCTCCGACGCGTTGAAATCGATTCGTGCGGTCGACGTGCGCGCACGCTCGCGCCCTTCCTGGAGCTCGTCGATGAGTTTTCCGGCCGAAGTGATGCGCGCCTTCGCTTTCGTGGTGCGCGCTTTCGGTCCGCGGCGCAGCCACTCCATCTCGCGACGCACGAGATTGGCGAGTGTGTCCTGATACGCCGCCTCGTTGCGCAACAGGTCGTCGCGCTTCTGGAGGAACTCGCTGTACGAGCCATCGGTCTGCAGCAGTCCGTTCGCGTACGAGCGATTGAGCTCCAGCATCCGCTTCGAGATGTTCTCCAGAAAATATCGATCGTGGCTGACGACCACGAACGCCTCCGGCTCCGTCTTCAGAAGCGCTTCCAGCCAGAGGATGCCGTCGACGTCGAGATGATTCGTCGGCTCGTCGAGGAGCAGCACGTCCGGCTCTCGCGCGAGCTCGCGCGCGATGGCCAGGCGCTTGCGCCATCCGCCCGAGAGCGTGTCGGTCATGAGCGCGCGGTCGGTGAAGCCCGCTTTGCCTAACGCGATGGGAACGATCGACGCGTGCTCGTGATCGCCGACGACTTCGAACACCACTTCCTCGACCGTCTTGCCGGGCGCGAACACCGCGTCCTGCGGCACGTACCCGATCCGTAGACCTTTTCGCACCGCGCGATTGCCGGAATCGGGCTCCTCGGCACCGGCCAGAATCTTGAGCAGCGTCGTCTTCCCGGAGCCGTTCGGGCCGACCAGTCCGACGTGATCTCCGTCCGCAATCGTGAACGAGAGATTCTCGAAGAGAGGACGCGAAGTGTAGGACTTCGTCAGCGATTCAACAGAGATCAATGGCGGCATGTTCGAAGGCGCGTTATATCGCGAACGGCGCGCGTCCCCTCACCCGGCCTTCGGCCACCCTCTCCCCGCTCACGCGGGGCGAGGGCAACGTAGGAACATGCCTCGCGCCTAACACCTGGGCGAGGGCAACACACGAGCGTAGCCCTTCTCCCCGCGTGCGGGGAGAAGGTGCCCGAAGGGCGGATGAGGGGAAATCGGCGACAATAGCCCATCCCATGGAACGTCGCTTCATCCTTTTCCTCTCTGCGGCCACGCTTTACATCCCTGTGCTTCTGATCGCGGATACGCGCGGCCTCATCCCTCAGCTCGCCCTCGGTCTGACCACCGCGACATTTCTGGCCCTGTTCGCTCCGCGATCCGACATGCAGCAGATCCTCGTCGCCATCGCCGTCGCCACCACCGGCGAGATCGTCCTCTCCCTCGGCTGGGGTCTGTACACCTACCACAACGCGCTGATCCCGCTCTACGTGCCGGTCGGTCACGGCGTCTTCTACGCGCTGGCGGCGGAGAGCGCACGGCAACCGATGCTGCAGCGCCGCGCCCGCGGCATCACGATCGGCGTGCTGACCGCGGGCACGATCATCGCGATCTTCGGCCTCGCTTTCCTTCGCGATCAGTGGGGATTTGTCTGGTGGGTCGGCGCGGCGGTTCTGCTGATCCGTTCGCGCAATCAGCTTCTGCTGTCGGCGTGTTTCACCTACACGATTTTTCTGGAATGGCTGGGAACGTGGATCGGCAACTGGCGCTGGGCCGCGATCGTGCCGGGCGTCGGCCTGCAATCGGCGAATCCGCCGAGCGGCGTCGGCATCCTCTATATTCTTCTCGACCTGATCACCGTCGCGATCTGCATGCGGCGTGTCGTGCCGATGCTGGAAACCGTCACGGATGCACGCAGAGCCGCGGCGTGATGTCGCACACGAACCCGGACGCGCAATCCTCGGTCGTCCGGCAGTCGCGCTGACACGTCCCCGACGCACGATTGCAGGAGTACGGTGAGCACTTGTCGACGCCCATCGGACTCACGGACGTCAGTCCGTCCTCGCTGCAGTGCGGAACCGGAATCACGCAGTGGCCCTTGTCGCACATCGTTCCGGCGGAACATTCCGAGCTCGCGGAACAGCCGACGCGGCACGTCTTCGCATCGGCAGCGCACGTGTACGGGAAACACGCGTAGACCACGTTGTAAGTCTCTTTGGACGTGACGAAGTGAAAGCTCGCGAAGTCGGTGCCGGTGCACGCCATGTGGAAGGAGCGAAACAGGATTTCCTGCAGCTCCGCCGACGCGATGCTCTGCACGGCAACCGCGCGTTTCTGGGGAACTGCCATCGTTTGCGCAAAAGCAGCGGTGGAGATCAGACAAACGGCGAGCACCCGGGCAAGTCTCTTGATCGTCATCCACGAATCTTAACGTGGACGTCCGAAAGTGGCTAACGCTTCTCGGCGATCAGCCCCACAATATCGGCATGTCACCCGATCTCTGCTACGCCGCTTCCCGGAGCCGCGATCCTCGTTTCGACGGGCGATTCTTCATCGCGGTGAAGACGACCGGCATCTACTGCCGCCCGATCTGCCCCGCGCGAACGCCGCATCGCGAGAACGTCCGCTACTACCCCACCGCGGCGGCGGCGGAGGGGGCGGGATTCCGCCCGTGCAAGCGGTGCAGGCCGGAGACGTCGCCGGGAACCCCGGCGTGGAGCGGCACATCCGCCACCGTTGCGCGCGCGCTGCGGATCATCGACGAAACCCGCACGCTCGATGATCTCGCCACGCGTCTCGGCGTTACCGACCGCCATCTCCGGCGTCTCTTCGACGAACACCTCGGCGCCTCACCGATCGCGATTCTGCAGACGCGACGGCTGCATCTCGCGCGCACGCTTCTTCGCGACACGGCGCTGCCGATCTCGGATGTCGCGTTCGGCGCAGGCTTCGAGTCGGTGCGCCGTTTCAACGACGCGATCCGCAAGGCGTACCACTGCACGCCATCCGAGCTGCGCGGCAAGAGCGAGTCCGCGCCGGCGATCAGCATCCGACTCCCCTATCGTCCACCGTTTCGATGGGACGCCATCGCATCGTTTCTCCGCGATCGCGAGCAACTGCCGCCACTGATCGAGCCGGACAAGAACGGCGCGCTGCGCATGACCGTGCCGGCATCGATGGTGCGCGACATCCACGACCTCGTCGGGCGCGCGCGACGAACGTTCGACCTGACCGCCGATCCCGCTTCGATCGACGAGCATCTTCGCCAGGACAAAGCGCTGCGTCCGCTGCTCGCGGCGCGTCCGGGACCACGCGTCCCCGGAGCATGGAATCCGCTCGAAGTCGCGATCCGCGGCATCGTCGGGCAGCAGGTCAGCGTCCGCGGCGCAACCACGATCATGCATCGCTGTTTTCCGACTTCCCAGTGGAGCGGGATGCCGAAGGCGCGCATCGAAGCGATTCGGACACTCGAGCGCACGTATGCGAAGGACCCGTCCATCCTGACGCGCGGCGCGAGTCTGGAAGAGTCGATCGAGCGACTGACATCGCTGAAAGGGATCGGTCCCTGGACCGCGCACTACATCGCCATGCGCGTCCTCGGCGAGCCCGATGCGTTTCCTCACACCGATCTCGGGCTGCGCAAAGCGGCGGCTGCGATCGGAATCGATCCTGACAAACTTCTCGCTCGCGCCGAACGATGGCGGCCGTGGCGCGCATACGCGGCGATCGCGCTGTGGGAGTCGCTGTGATCTGGCCGAGTCCCGTTGGGAACCTCACCATCATCGCCGGCCATGACGGATTGGAGCAGATCCACTTTGGCGAGTTCGTAGGCCTTCTCCTCGCGCGCGGGGAGAAGGTGGCCGAAGGCGTCATCCGCCAGCTCGCGGAGTACTTCGCGGGCCAGCGCCGACAGTTCGATGTGAAGCTCGCACCGAAAGGAACCCCGTTTCAACTGGCCGTGTGGCGCGCCCTTCAGGACATTCCATACGGTGAGACGCGCAGCTACGCGGAGATCGCGCACACGATCGGCCGTCCCAGCGCGACGCGCGCCGTCGGCGCAGCGAACGGCGCCAATCCGATCCCGATCATCATCCCCTGCCATCGCGTGATCGGATCGAACGGATCGCTGACCGGCTTCGGCGGCGGTCTAAACGTAAAGCGTCAATTGCTCGATCTCGAGATGGGCGGTCAGCTCAAGATGTGGGCCTAGCAACGGATGTCAGGTGCCCAGCTCAAAATGTGGGCCTAACAACGGATGTCAGTGGTGAGCTCGAGATGTGGGCCTAGCAACGGATGTCAGGTGCCTAGGGCAAAATGTGGGCCTAACAACGGATGTCAGTGGTCAGCTCGAGATGTGGACCTAGCAACGGATGTCAGGTGCCCAGCTCAAAATGTGGGCCTAGCAACGGATCAGGTGGCCAGCTCAAATTGTGGGCCTAGCAACGGATGTCAGGTGCCCAGGGCAAAATGTGG
>JBBRMQ010000154.1:0-10314 GCA_038230775.1 Thermoanaerobaculia bacterium | reverse complement strand
GCGATCGGCGCGGCGGTCCAAGGCGGTGTTCTCGGTGGCGACGTCAAGGATGTTCTCCTGCTCGACGTCACTCCGCTGTCGCTGGGCATCGAGACCCTCGGCGGCGTGGCCACGAAGCTCATCGAGCGCCCCACCACGCGGCCCCCGCGCAAGTCCGAGACCTTCTCGACGGCGGCGGACAGTCAGACGTCGGTGGAGATCAAGGTCCTCCAGGGCGAGCGCGAGATGGCCAGCGGCAACAAACTGCTGGGCGTGTTCCACCTGATCGGGCTTCCGCCCGCGCCGCGTGGCATCCCGCAGATCGAAGTGACGTTCGACATCGACGCCAACGGCATCATGAACGTCTCGGCCAAGGACCTCGGCACCGGCAAAGAGCAGAAGATCACCATCACCAGCTCGTCCGGTCTGTCGAAGGACGAAGTCGAGAAGCTCGTCAAGGATGCCGAATCGCACTCGGAGGACGATCGCAAGCGGCGTGAGGAGATCGAGGCGAAGAATCAACTCGACTCGCTCGTGTACAACGTCGAGAAGATGCTCACCGAGAACCGCGACAAGCTGGCCGGCGGGGACGTGAGCGGTCTGGAGAACGCGATCAGCGAAGGGCGCAAGGCGATGGAGCAGGGTGGCGCGGAGAACCTGAAGAAGGCGACCGACAACCTGACCAAGGCCTCACACAAGCTGGCGGAAGTGATGTACGCGCAGGCTGGAGCCGCCTCTGGGGCGGCGGGCTCTCAGCCCGCCGGGGAACAGCCCGGCGGAGCGCAGTCCTCGAAGGACGATGTGATCGAAGCCGAAGTGGTGGACGAAACCAAGTAACTTGTGAGCGGGCGCCTTCGGGCGCCCGTAGTGTGGGGCCAGCCCTCCGGCTGGCCAGCCAGAACGACGATGGGCAGACGCAGAGCAGACGGTTACGTGATGATCTCGGTGATCGCCGAGCGCTACAACATTCATCCGCAAACGCTGCGGCTGTATGAGCGCGAGGGTCTGATCAAGCCCGAGCGGACGGCCGGAAACACACGCCTGTATGGAACGAGCGAGATCCGAAAGCTCGAGCTCATTCTCGCGCTCACGCGCGACCTCGGCGTCAACCTTGCCGGGGTCGAAGTCATCCTCAATCTGCAGAACGCCATCGAAGACGCGCGCCACGCGCTGGACCGCGCCGAAGATCACTTCGATCAGATGATGAAACTGATCCGCCAGGCGGTGCTGGACAAGCGCCACGGCATCGACCGCGAGAACGCGCTCGTCCGCATCGCCAGCCGGGCGCTGACCAGGACGCCGAAATGAGCCGGCCTTACTCCTCGACCAGCGTGCCGAGGAGCTGAAAGGCCGTGCCCTCGCCGGGAAGAATCGAGACGGTCACGACGCCGGTGATGGGCGTCCCATCCTTCTTCTTCAGGTGCAGGCGGAAATTCTTCAACACATTCCGGCTGAGAACGTTCTCCAGAAACGCCTCCCGGTCGGCGCGCTGCGAATACAGATCCCAGGTCTGCCGCCCGAGCAGTTCCTCACGCGAGGCGTAACCGAGGGTTTCGACGAACGCGTCGTTGCAGTCGAGGATGCGACCGTCGTCTGTGGTGCGAAACACGCCCGCCACGTTTCGTTCGAACAACATGCGATAACGTTCTTCGGACGCCTTTCCGTTCCGGAATTCCTGCGCGAGCATGAGCGCGGCGGAGGTCATGCCCGCGAGCAACTGACAGGTGTGGACATCGAGATCGTCAAACGCTCGCGGCCGTCCCGAAAACGTCTTCAGCGCCCCGATGGCCTCGTTTCCCTGCATCAGTGGAGCGACGATCATCGATCGAATGCCGACCGCGCGGCACGCCAACCGGTCGACGCGGTCGTCATTCTCGGTGTCATCGGACTTGATTGGAGCACGCTGTCGCACCGCTTCGCCCGACAGGCTTCCCGCAACTGGCAGCCTCTTGCCCACATGCGCCTCGGCACTTCCGGAAGCGGCGCGATACTCGAGCTCTTCGCCATCGACGATCTCGATGACCGCCCCGGTGCCGTTCGTCAGCTTCGGGACGCGCGTCACGATACAGCGCATCACAGCATCGACGTCCGATGCCAGGCCGAGAATCTCCCGCTGCAGTTCGATGACCGCCGAGAGCCGGCCGGCGAGATCGAGCGACGAGGGCATGGAGTGGTGACCAGCAATCTGCTGCCGCGAAGGAGCGCTGTCAATTCCTCTATTCATTGCCGTACACATCCATGCCTGTGCCGCCGTCGTCGGACAACGAACCGACGGCCTTTCGTCCTCCTGAAGAGACGCCGACGATGATCGTTGGCGAGAAAGCGAACCGGCCGTTACAGCTCACGCCGGGCACGGTGTTAGGGGAGCGTTACCGCATCGTCTCGGTGATCGGGCGCGGGGGGATGGGCGAGGTCTACCGCGCCGCCGCTGCCCGACTCATTGTGAAGTGTGGGCATGATCGCTGGGATATCCTTCCCCTACACCTTGCCGCTCACACCCAACTCCCGTCTGGGACCTTACGAGGTCCTCTCGCTGCTCGGCAGCGGAGGGATGGGAGAGGTCTATCAGGCGAAGGACACGCGCCTCGATCGCACCGTCGCCATCAAAGTGTTGCTGAAACATCTCTCGTCGGACAGTTCACTGCGCGAGCGGTTCGATCGTGAGGCGCGCGCGATCTCCAGCCTCACGCACCCTCATATCTGCGCTCTGTACGACATCGGCCACCAGGACGGCCTCGACTATCTCGTCATGGAGTATCTCGAAGGCGAATCGATGGCCGATCGCGTCGCCCGCGGGCCGCTGCCGGTCGACCAGGTGCTGCGCTACGGGATCGAGATCGCCGATGCCCTCGACAAGGCGCATCGTCAGGGGCTCGTGCACCGCGATCTCAAGCCGGGCAACATCATGCTCACGAAGTTGGGCGCCAAGCTGCTCGACTTCGGCCTGGTCAAGTACACCACGACCGAGGAGCTCGGCCAACTCACGAACCTTCCGACCGAAAACCGTCCGCTCACGCAGGAAGGCACCATCCTCGGCACCTTTCAGTACATGGCGCCGGAGCAGCTCGAAGGACGCGAAGCCGATGCGCGGACGGACATCTTTGCCTTTGGCGCGGTGCTCTACGAAGCAGCGACTGGCCGCCGCGCGTTCCATGGTGCATCGAAAGCGAGCCTCATCGCGTCGATCATCTCCGGAAATCCTGAACCGATCTCGGTGGTGCAGCCGCTCACGCCTCCCGCTCTCGAACGCGTGGTGCAGGTGTGCCTGGCCAAGGACCCGGATGACCGATGGCAGAGCGCACACGACATCGCGGAAGAGCTGCGGTGGATCTCCGAAGCGGGCTCGCAGGCCGGAGTGGCGAGCGTCGTCATCAGCCGCCGGAAGAATCGGGAACGTCTGTGGCTGACCGCGGCGATCGTCGTATCGCTTGCGGCGATTGCGTTAGGCGGGATGCTGTTGAAGGCGCGGAGCGTCGTGCCGCGGTCATTGCATGCTTCGTTCGTCCCGGCGGTCGGCGTGTCGATGTCGATCAGTCAGAACGATGCCGCTTCGCTGACACTATCTCCTGACGGCCGATACCTCACCTTCTCCGGCGAGACCTCCGACAGCAAGAAGAGCCTTTGGCTCGATCGGCTCGATACAGGCGAGATGAAACCGATCATCGGCACCGAGAATGGGTACGGTCCATTCTGGTCGCCCGACAGCCGTAGCCTCGGATTTTTCGCGGGTGGAAAACTGAAGAAGATCGATGTGAATGGTGGCCCTGCGATTGCACTCGCCGACGCCGCCGACGGTCGCGGCGGTACGTGGAGCCGCGATGGCATCATCCTCTTCGCCGGCTTCTGGCGCGACGCGATCCATCGCGTCTCGGCGAGCGGTGGTGCCGTCACGGTGGTGACGAGAGTCGATGAAGAGCACGGCGAGACGACGCACCGCTGGCCGTTGTTCCTCCCGGACGGCAAACGTTTCATTTACCTCGCCGGCACGCATCGCGCCGGCACCGAGAGTGAGCTCAATGGCGTCTATCTCAGCACACTCGGTTCGCCCGGCCGCAAGCTTCTTCTGCGCGCGCGATCGAATGTCGTTCTCTCCGGCGACTACCTGTTGTTCGTGCGCAATCAATACCTTCTGGCGCAGAAATTCGACATGGCAAAAGAAAGCCCGACCGGTGAGCCGATCCGGCTCGCGGAGAATGTCGCCGAACAGCTCGGGTTTTTTCGTGCCGTATTCGGAGCGTCTGATGACGGAACGCTCGCGTACGCGACCGGCTCCGCGAGCACGAAGCAGCGCCTGCTGATCTTCGATCGCACGGCTCACAGCGAGCAGCTAGCGCCCCCCGATGATTACTTGGACGGGGGCTTGCGCCTTTCCCCGGATGGAAAACGCCTTGCGATGGTCCTCGGCGATCCACCGGATATCTGGATTCTCGACATCGCGCGCGGTGCGCGCACACGCTTCACGTCCCATCCGATGAGTGACTTCCTCCCCACGTGGTCGCCTGATGGAAAGCAAATCGTGTTCGCCTCCGACCGGCGTGTTGGGGATGAGCTTTACATCAAGCGCGTCGACGGACTGACGCAGGAGCAACCGTTCAAGTCGGTCAAGGAAGGGATGCTCGTTCCGGAAGACTGGTCATCCGACGGGCGTTTCATCGCCGCGCAGCTCCTCGACGCGAAGAATCCCGACGGGACCGGCGACATCTGGATCGTTCCGGCCACCGGCGACGCGAAGCCGTACCCGTTCATCGCCACTGAATTCAAAGAGCGTGCGCCGCTCTTCTCCCCCGATGCAAAATGGCTGGCATTCACGTCCGACGAGACGGGGAAGGATGAACTGTACGTCGTGCCCTTTCCCGATCGAGGCGAGAAACGGCAGCTCTCGACGACGGGCGTCACGTACTTCGTCTGGCCGCCGAAAGGTCACGAGATCCTGTACACGACGCTGGATCAGACGCTGATGTCGATCGACTTCAGTCACGGTCAGTTCGGCGATCCGAAGCCGCTGTTCAAATTCCCCGCCCTGCCTGTCGCGTTCGACTCCATCGATGGACAGAAGATCATCGTCGCCCTACCGGAGAAACACGAGGGCGCGCACGTGTCGATCGTCACGAACGCCCTGCCGAGGTGACCCGCTGCGGTATGCTTCGATCACCCCTTGTCACTCCTCGCTGGCACGCGCCTCGGCCCGTACGAGATCGTCTCCCTGCTCGGCGCGGGAGGCATGGGGGAGGTTTATCGGGCCCGCGACACGCGCCTCGATCGCATCGTCGCGATCAAGGTTCTTCCGCAGCACCTCTCCGCAGATGCGTTGGTTCGCGAGCGCTTCGACCGCGAGGCACGCGCGATCTCCAGCCTGACGCATCCGCACATCTGCGCCCTGTACGACGTCGGTCATGAAAACGGGATCGACTACCTGGTCATGGAGTATCTCGAGGGTGAGTCACTCGCCGATCGCGTCGCTCGCGGCGGTCTTCCGATCGAGAACGTCCTCCACCTCGGCATTGAGATCGCGGATGCGCTGGATAAAGCCCATCGCCAGGGCCTCGTCCATCGCGATTTGAAGCCCGCCAACATCATGCTCACCAAGTCGGGCGCGAAGCTACTCGATTTCGGCCTGGTGAAGTACCGCAAACCGCAGGAAGCCGAACAGGTGATGAACATCTCGACGGAGAGCCGGCCACTCACCCAGGAGGGGACGATCCTCGGCACGTTTCAGTACATGGCACCCGAACAGCTCGAGGGACGGGATGCCGATGCCCGCACCGACATCTTCGCGTTAGGCGCGGTGCTGTACGAAGCGGCGACCGGCCGGAGGGCGTTTCGCGGCACATCGAAAGCGAGCCTTATCGCGTCGATCATCTCCGGCACGCCCGAACCGATGTCCGCAGTGCAACCGCTGACGCCCCCCGCATTCGATCGCGTGGTGCAGGTTTGTCTGGCGAAAGATCCCGACGACCGATGGCAGAGCGCGCACGACATCGCCGAGGAGTTGCGATGGATCGCGGAGGCGGGCTCGCAGGCGGGGGTGGCGAGCGTTGTCACGACGCGGAGAAAGAACCGCGAGAGGCTGTGGATGGCGACGGCAATCGTGACTTCGATCGCCGCACTCGCGTTCGGTGCGCTGTCGTGGAGGGCGTCGCACGTCGAACACCGATCGCTCCACTCTTCGATCGTTCCGCCGCCCGGTATTGTCGTGGCGATGAGCGACAACAACTCTTCGTCGATGACCCTCTCGCCGGATGGCCGATATCTCACCTTTTGCGGAGAGACCACAGACGGGAAGAGGAGCCTGTGGCTCGACCAGCTCGAGACGGGCGAGATGAAGTCCCTCACCGGGACCGAGAATGGTTTCGCGCCGTTCTGGTCACCCGACAGCCGGAGCATTGGATTCTTCGTCGTAGGGAAGGTGAAGCGGATCGACCTCGGCGGCGGACCACCGGTCGCTCTCGCGGACGCGCCCGACGGTCGCGGCGGTAGTTGGAGTCGCAACGGGGACATCATTTTCTCCGGTAGCTGGCGCGACACGATTCATCTCGTTTCGGCAAACGGCGGTGCCGTAAGGTCGATCACCAGGATTGACGAAGAGCATGGCGAGACGACACATCGCTGGCCGATTTTCCTGCCGGACGGGAAACGCTTCCTCTACCTGGCGGCAACGCACCGCTCCGTCACCGAAAGCGAGCTCAATGCGATCTACATCGGCTCGCTTGGCTCGCCTGCAAGAAAGCTCGTTCTCAGGACGCGCTCGAATGTCGCCATCTCAGGCGACTACCTGTTGTTCGTACGCAATCAATTCCTGCTGGCGCAGGAAGTCGATTTCTCGACCGCCACACTGAAGGCCAGCCCGATCCGGGTCGGCGAAAATGTCGCCGAGGAACCCGGCTACTTTCGCGCGGTATTCGCCGCGTCGAACGAGGGTACGCTGGCATACGCGACCGGTACCGCCATCGAGCGCCGGCGCCTCATGATGTTCGACCGCACCGGCCACGGCGAGCAACAGGGACCCCCCGACACGTACGTTGATTTGCGCTTCTCTCCCGACGCCAAACACGTCGCGGCCACGATCGCCAATCCCGCCGACATCTGGATTCTCGACCTCGCTCGCGGTGGCCGCGAGCGATTTACCTCGCATCCTTTGGATGAGTTCGGTCCTATCTGGTCGCCCGATGGCAAGCAGATCGTGTTTGGCTCTGACCGAGCCGACGTCGACGAGATCTACGTCAAGCCTGTCGACGGCCTGTTGCAGGAACGTCTCTTCAAGGCGCTGAAGGACAAGATGCTTTATGCGAGCGACTGGTCGAGCGACGGCAGCTACCTCGCCACCAACGTCCGCGACGGGAAGAATCCAGACGGCGGGCAGGACATCTGGATTGTGCCGATAACCGGCGACGCGAAGCCGTATCCGTTCGTCCAGACGGAGTTCGACGAGCGACGCCCGCGTTTCTCACCCGACGGCAAGTGGATGGCATTCATCTCCAATGAGACAGGAAAGTACGAGTTATATGCGGTGCCCTTTCCGGGTCGCGGCGAGAAACGTCAGCTTTCGATCGGTGGCGTGATCGACTTCATCTGGCCCGCGAAGGGAAACGAGATTTTTTATCTGGCGCCCGATCAGATGCTGATGTCGGTTACTGTCTCGGGTGGGCAATTCGGAGATGCGAGGCCACTATTCAAATTTTCTTCGCGCCCCGTCGCCTTCGACTCGATCGACGGCCAGAAGTTTGTTGCAGCCATTCCTGAGACGCATGACACGACGCCGATCTCGCTCGTCACGAACGCCCTGCCGCGGTGATTCATGTTGGCAGCGACGCGCCTAACGAGTGCTGTTGCAGTACTGAACGCTCTCGTCTGTGATCTGGTGGCCCTTCAGAAATTCGACCAGGGTCGAGTTGAACGCCGCTGGCTGCTCCATCTGAGGGACGTGAGCCGCGGCGTCGATGACCACCATCGTCGCCTCCCTGATGTTCCGTCGAAAACGGCACGCGGCAACGAGCGGAACGAGCCGGTCATGTTTGCCCCAGATCAGAAGTGTCGGCGCCGTGATCGCGTACAGAAGCGGTGGCAGAGGTTCTGCCGGCGACTGAAAGTGCGCTCTCGTGTAGGCGTCTCCGCTCTTCAGATGAGCAGCGAGCCTCTGTTTCACGAGCGCCTCCGTGACCCGCTTCTGGTCATACAACAGGATGCGAAGAATCGTCTTCTGTTCATCGAGAGTGTGTGGATCCGCGGGCATCGCTGGCGGAGGAGGATCGCCCGGGTCGCCGTAGCCGCTGGAGTCCATCAATACCAGTCGTGAAACACGGTTCGGATCGATGGCCGCCATGCGGGCGGCAACGTGCCCGCCCAGCGACGCTCCGACGACTGCGGCGGGTCGGATGCCGAGGGCATCGAGGAATCGTAATGCGGAGCGGGCGAGAACGTCTGCATCGAAATGGATGCGCGGTTTTTCGGACTCTCCGAATCCGAGCTCGTCGAGTGCGATCACGGTGAATGCGTGGCGGAGCGCAGGGAACTGAGCTGACCAATTCGTCCCATCGCCTCCGAAGCCGTGAAGAAAGAGGACGACTGGCCCCCTGTCCCTCACGGTAGTAATGCAGACGGTGCGAACCGGCGACGATGAAGCGGCCGCGCGGCATTGGGCCGGGCATCTGTGCGCGTGCGTTCACTGCGAATAAGAGCACGACGGCGTGAGCGCCGAAACGCTTCATCCATGAACAATGACACATCGTCCTTCAGGATCGAGAAACTCAGGCATGAGCGGTGCCTATCCTGCCAGCAAGCGGCATTTCGAGACGCAAACGGTCTCGTGACGCCGGTCACGCGGCTCTTGCGGTTGGGCACGAGCCATGAAGCGTTACGCCGCATGATCATTCGCAACGCGCACGCCGCAGCAGTCATGGTCTGGATCGATGACGAAAATCCGCACGCCGCGGACGTCGCACGACGTTTTCTGGCAGGTGAGCGTGAACTTCTGCGTCTGGCGCGGGCCCGAACCACCACAATTGTCGACCTGCAGACGTTTCTCGACATTGCCGCTGAATTGCCGATCACGGTGGAACGCGCGGCGGGCGGCGAGCTCTTGATCTCCGCGCCGCAGGCGAAGGAGTCGCTGATGATCACCGGCAAGACGGCTGAAGTCCTGCGCGCCTACATCGATGATCAGCCGGTGCGGACGCAAGACCGCCTGGACATGACGATTCGGCGCGGCGCGCCCTTTCATCAGGCGGACGTCAGCCGCAGAGCGCTGTAGACGCTGCGATAGTGATCCCGTGTCGCGCACAGCTGCTCCATGAGCGCGCGATATCGCGGATGCGATCGCAGTCCACTCAATAGCGTCTCGTTTTCGAATGCGGGCAGGCACGGGAATCCTGTGCGCGCCGCCATCTCCAGCCGGTCGAGCGCTGCCTCATGATCGCCAAGTGTCGCGAGCGCGCATGCCATGTCGAATTCCGCGTGGTGAAAATGTCCGTAGCCCTTGCGCTCCAGTTCCGTGCGGTCGATCTCCCGCCTCGCCTTCTTCTCGTCGCCCGCCATCGCGGCGATGAGCGCGCGGGCTGAATGCGCAAGCACCATTCCGGGATGCCTGCGCGCCATCAGCTCGATTCTCCGCTCCGCCGCAGCGCGATCGCCGAGGTGAAGCTGGGCGAGCGCGATGATGTAGTGCCCCCATGCGGTATCGATTCTTGCCAGCGCCTGCTCGGCATGCGCGATCGCGCTGGCGTATCGGCCGAGGAGAATGTCGCATGTCCCGCGATGGGACCTGTTGAGGTTGTCGTCGGGGTTGATCCGGATGGCTCGATCGAACACTCCCATCGCTTCCTGCAGCAGCCCGACGTGAAACAGGATGACGCCGATCCAGTCGAACGCCTCGCAGAGGTTGGGACGTTCGGCAACGACCGACGCCAGCTCCCTGAGCGCGGATTCGTGATCGAAGCCTCCCTGCGGCGTCCACGCCAGATGCGCGCGCAGAAATCGCCCCTCGGGCAACTCGGGATCGAGCTCGAGGACGCGATCCGCCATCGCTTTCGCACGATCGAACCAGTCGCCTTCCGGATCGACGCCGAATGCGAACCGGCTGTAGGCCTCGCCCAGTCCGGCGAGCGGCAGAGGGTTGCCGGGATCGAGATCGTGTGCCTTCTCGAAGTAGTCGATCGCAAAGTTGGTGTTCTCAATGTTCTCGCTCAGCAGCTTGATCCGGCCTCTGGCGTAGAGGTCGAGCGCGTTTCCGGCGAGGTGAGGCATCTTCGCGACGCGGCGCTCATCGGCCGGTGTGAGCTCCAGTTGCAGCGCGTCGACGATCTTGCGCGAAACCTCGTCCTGCATGACGAAGATGTCGTC
>JBBRMQ010000153.1:0-10357 GCA_038230775.1 Thermoanaerobaculia bacterium | reverse complement strand
GTAGCGTCCCGCTCCAGGCCGCCGCACACTTGCGAACGTTTCCTAGCCATGAACTAATTCGGGACACATCGATCGTTCGGCATCCGGCCCGACCTGCCGATGCCGTTCATTTCGGTCCGGCGATCGCCCAGGGCGGTGGGACGTCGAGCAAGGTGCCCGAGCCGGCTCCGATTGACGTTCCGTTCATCAGCCAGATGGAGCTGACGCCGGTCGCGTTGTTGCGCCATGCGAGATCCTCGCGGCCATCGCCGTTGAAGTCGCCCGTGGCCGCAACATTCCAATTTAGGTCCGCGACCTGCACGGTCTCACCCGATCCGGCGATCGTATTTGTTCCGTTCATCAGCCACACCATGTCCTGGCCGGTGGTCGCGTTCCGCCACAACACGTCTGCATAGCCGTCGCCGTTGAGATCCGCGACGGCAGCCACGCGCCACGCAGCGCCGATCTGCAGGAACGTGCTGCCCGAGCCGCTGCCGACCGATGTTCCGTTCATCATTGTTATCGAGCTCGTTCCGGTCGTGTTGTTGCGCCAGAGAATGTCGGACCGGCCATCCTGATTGAAGTCGCCCACTCCGCCGACGGTCCAGTTCGTGTCGCTGATCGTCAGAATGGAACCGGATCCCGCCTGGATAGCCGTGCCGTTCAGGAGCCAGATCGAGTTCTCCCCGGTCGTCGCGTTCCGCCACAGAAGGTCCGATCGCGTATCGCCGTTGAAGTCTCCCACTCCCACAATCTGCCACGGAGGGGGGATAGTCGCGAGATAACCCGATCCAGAAATGGCGTTGATTCCGTCCATCAACCAGAGAATGGTTTCGCCAGTCGAATTGTTGCGCCACGCCAGGTCGGCTTTGCCATCGCCATTGAAGTCACCGACGGCGGCGACGGTATACGAACTGTTGATCTGCAGGCTTGTTGTTCCCGACCCGACGCCGATATTCGTGCCATTCATCATCCACACTGTGCTTGTGCCACTCGAGCTGTTACGCCAAACCAAGTCTGCCCTGCCGTCCGCGTTGAAGTCGCCCCGACGGCGGACAACGACCGGCGTGCCGCTCGTTGTGAACGTCTGGTCAGCGCCCGCCACCGTGGCGGTCGAGGTGGCGAACCGCACTCTCCAATGATAGGGCGTTCCGGGAGCTAGCAAGGTCCAATCCTGATCGGCGTAGACACCGTTCTGACTTCCATCCACGAAATACGGGCCTGTCACCGTACCGTACGAGCTCGATGTTCCGATGTCGAAATAAACATTGCCGGATGCAAAGTGGTTGTAGACGATTCCTTGGGTGTGCGCGCTGTTGGTCGTGATGAGTGTCGTGGCCGGTGCCGGGTATGTGACGGAGGGTGGATTCGCGGCGACGAACACCCACTGATCGGGATACTGCGGATTGTTGTTCGGCCGACTCGGTGAGTTAGGTGTATCAGAAGAAGAGAGGCGCGCGAGAAGTCTCGATCCGGAATCGCTCAGGCCGCTATGGTTGACCCTTGACTGAAGCGGGAACTGAACTTCGAAGTAAGCACCGGTCGGGAGGCTCGGCCAAGCGATTTGGTAGCCGTACCCGGGAGAGAAAGCGGGATTCGTCTGACACCCGCTATTCGGATCGTTTGTGACGTCAGTCCAATTCCTGTTCGGATTATTGAACGGCGAATTGTAGTAACAGTGAATCTGATTCTGGCTGTCGAAATAGAAGTTGGTGGCCGTCGGAAGATTCACATAAATCAATGCATCAGTGATTCCGTCGGCACAGGCGTTCCCCGGGATGCTCAGGAACACATGTCCCAGGTACACATCCCCGACCGCGGGATATGTAGCATCCGATCGCCCCCAGTAGCCGGCGTACGATGTGATCATGTTCTCCTCGTACGCGCCGCCGATGATGGTGCAATTTGTTCCGTACTGAAAGTGAAACGTGCCGTCGAGCCATTGTGCTCCGACGCTCGTCTCGAGCGTTTTGGAAAGAGCCTCGTCTTTCGGAGAGAGCCTTTTCGAGACTCGCCCGCTCGACAACCAGGGGCTCTGCGCCTCGGCTATGGCAGCGACGCCGAGCAACGACACAACTGCCGCGATGAGAACACGTTGAAATTTCAGGAGGGGCTCCTTCGCGCCTGCGCGAACTGCATTTCTGTTTGATGAGTAGAGGGGTAATCATCGTGTCAGAAACCCGCTCGACCTGCAAGCAAAGATGTACGGAACGTCCATCGAACCGGGCTCAACCACCCTGCTGGGTGTCGCACCTCCACGGGCTGTTCGAACGTCCACTCGGGCCGTTCGACGAACAGCGCAGAGTTGCCGCGGCCGGTGTCGATCTGATGGATGTCGAGCGTGCCTTCCGTCCACGGCGGAAGCGCGCCGCCGATGACGACAGAGAGGAGCGTCGCGAGAACGATCATCGCGCGAATGATCGCAGATTACGCGGGACGTTTGTCGTAGGCGCGCGGGAGGATCACGCGGAAGGTCGAACCGTGACCAGGCTTGGTCGCGAGCTCGAGGCTGGCGTCGAGAATCTCGCAAAGACGCTTCACGATCGACAGGCCCACGCCTTCGCCTGGCTGCTGTCCGGGAGGGAGCGCTTTCGAAGCGGAGACGAGCGTCACTGCGGGAGCAATATCGCGACGGCGGTCCGTGCTCGCGTCCGCTGCTTCCTGTGCGAGCGTCGTCGCCGCGTGAATCTCCTGCGCCAGCGGCGCCGCCTCCGCTTCATCGATGCCGGGACCGGTGTCCTGTACCGAGAAAGTCCAGCGATCGGTATCGCGAGTCTTGTCCAGCCCCCACGTTACGGAAACGCCGCCGCGCTCCGTGTACTTCACCGCGTTGAGAAGCAGATTTTGAAGAATGCGAATGACCTTGGTCTTGTCGCCTTCGACCGGCATTGTGCCGGGGCCATCCATCTTCAGAAACAATCCGCGGCCGGTGGCGATCGTCTGCGATGACGTGCAGAAGTCGCGCAGAACGACTGCTGCATCGAACTCCGAGAGCTCGCGCTGTTCGTGACCGGCTTCCAGTCGTGCGAGACTGAGTAGGTCGTTCAGCATGTCGTGGAGCGTCGCCACGCTGTTGCTGAGAATCTCCGTGACTTCTCCACCCGAGCTCAGCAGCGACGTCGCCCCTTTGACCACCGTGACGCTGCCGCGAAGGTCGTGCGCCGCGGTACGCCAAGCTTCGGCGCGAGAGCGCTCGATCTCGTGGATTGCCGAGAGCGCCTGCTCGAGGTCGTTGACGTGCCCCGCCGATTCGGTCTGATGGAGACGCCAGTACTGCGTCGCGCTTTCAGTGACGCCATCGGCACACAGTTGCGCCCAGGCGCGTCGCGCTGCCGGCATCACGCTGCGCTCCAGTGACGGTCGGGCGGCGGCGAATCGTTCCAGCTCTTCGCCGACGCAGATCTGAAGGAATCCCCACTCGCGAACGAGCTCCCGCAGTTGATATCCCTGCTGCCAGCGCTGCAGTCCGTGCTCGCACACTTTCATCGTCTGCAGCTCGTCCGCGGCGAGGTTCTCGACACCGGGCCACTCCTGAATCGTGTGCCCGAAGCAATCGAGAACCGCGGGGATGTGGTCGTTGAATTGCGCGCGCGAAAGGGATGACGCGATGGTGCCCTCGGGATCCGCGGCACCGGCGGCGCGCCACGTTTCGAGAATCACCTCGCGTCGCTGGAGCAATTCGGAGGCAAGAGCGCTCAACTGCTCACGCGCCGGATTCGAGGGGATGACGACGTGGATCTCGTCGGCGTGATCGATGGACACGGATGTCTCGCTGCACGAATCGGTCCACGAAGATGGTCACGCCCGCGGATCGCCGAGCTGCGCCACGATGCGATCCGCCAGCTCGGCGACGGCCTGGCTGATCCCGGTCGCGATGCTCGCGCTGTCGAGCGACGAGATCGGCGTCTCGATGCGCTCGTGCCGCGTGACATCGGCGCCGTTCGCGCCGCGCAGGATCCATCGCGCGTCGAGAACGACCTTCGACTCCGGTCCGGCGACGATTTCCTCGAACGCCACGTCCATCGAGCGCATCGCGATCGGCTTCGATTCGCCCGGCAGAACGATCATCCCCTCCGGCAACCGGCTGGCGAGGTCGAACGCGAGCGTGTGCAGCACCATCGGCGCGAGAGACGCGGACCACTGCTCCTTGCCACGCACGTCGAGCGCGTGATTCGCCTTCTGGACCACGATCTCGCGCCGATCGAAACCGGGCGGCACTTCGAGCGAGTCGATCCCGATTGGAAGGCCGCGCACCGTCGCGGCGGGAGTGCCGGGGATGCGATCGATCGAGTAGAACCTGCTCTGCGACTTTGAAAAGAAGGAACAGCCGGCCAGCAGAATCAACGCAAGAATGCTCGCTCGGAACGGGCTGAAGCCCGCCCTAACATCGCGCTGCATTTCCCATCGTTCGAATGTGGGGATCTTTCTGGTCATTTCCCTCTCCCCTTCAGCAGCGAGTCCGGGCTCTCCTCGAGATACTGCGCGAGTGCGCGAACCGATTCCGCCGCGCGCGTCAGCTCTTTGATCAACTGCCCGAGGTCGTAGTTCTGATGCGTGGAGCCGCCGAGGAGCTGGTCCGCACGTTTTGCGGCCGCATGCGCCGGATGCCGCGGCGGTGCGCAGACTCTGCGCGATCGGACCGATGTTCTCACGCGTCGTCACCGCGACCTTCTCGATCTCCGTCAGCGACGAGTTCAGCTTGTGGAGGCTGTCCTTCAATGCGGGATCGCTGACCAGCGCATCGACTCTCGCCGATGTGCTCCGCAGATGTTCGGCGATCTGGCGCAACGGCAGATCGCGAATCGTTCCGGCAACCGCGTTGAGCGAGGACAACGCTCCCTCGATACCGCCACCGCTCGCGGCGGCCGGAATGATCGGAGGATCGGCCAGCAGTCCCAACTGCGCCGTTCCGGGCTTGCCGATGAGGTCGAGCGAGACGCCGCTCGAACCCGGAAGAATGAGGCTGGAGTCGAGCGTGGCGCGCAGCCCTTTCGACACCAGGTGCGCCATCGCATCATTTATGCGCGTGCGCAACTCCTCATTCGCCCTCGCTGCCACAGGTTCCAGCCGAAGCGGATCGATCCGAGCACGAGGATCTGAAACATCGCGCGTAGTGCAGGAAAAAGAAAGGCGAAGAAGAAGAAACCGAAGGCGAACGGGAACCACACGTCGCTGTAGATCTCCGGGACAGTGGAGACCAGACGGCTTTCCTGGAACACCAGGTTCTTGATCGTGGAATCGAGCAGCGGCATGAAGACCGCCGCGGGCAGGAGAATGAAGATCGCGATCGCGCAGGCGAGTGTCATCTCTGAGCCCGTCCGGGTGCGCCGCTCGAGGAGGCGGTCGCAACGATGGCACTCCGCAGTGGCGCCGGGCGGAAGGTCCGGAATGATCTGCATGCTGCCGCAGTCTGCGCAGGTGATCGTCAATCGTGGCGGACTGGTGCAAGAGCAGTTCCTGAGAAGATTCTGTGTGAGGACCGGCTAAAGCCGGTCCTCACACTAAAAGAATCCTCACCTGAAAAACAAAACGCCCCGCGTTTTGCGCGGGGCGTCGTACTGAAGGAAATGTTGACTGCCTAGAAACGCACGCCCAACGAGAAACGGTACGTGCGCGGCAGCTGGAACGACGCGGTGCCGGCCGCCACGTTGGCTGTGGTCGCGGCGGTCGTCGGTCTGCCGAACAGCGGACCCTTCTGGTAATTCACGCCTTCTTTCGGGACATCGCCGGCGTAGGGGTTGAAGCGCGCGCAGCGGACCTGCTTGCCATTCGCGTCGAGCGCGGTCTGGAAGCAGTTCGTCTGAGCGTTGGTGAGAACGCTGGTGTCGCCGCCGATCTGACCCTGATGATTGAAAGCGTTCAGCAACTGCGCCTGCGCGAAGAAGCGGACTGCGTTCACGAAGGGATACTCGTAGTTGAGTGCGAGGTCGGTGCTGGTGACGTCGTCGAAGCGGAACTCACCGCGCTTGCTGAAGTAGTACGCGAGCGTCGTCGGAGGCTTCACGTAATTCGTCGCTGCCTTGATGGCCGCCGTGTACGGTGAAACGACCGCGGTTCCGACGAGGGAGTACGGTGTGCCGGAATCGAAACGCTCGAGGAGGCTGAGGTTGAACTTGCCGAACGCGGTCGGCATGTCCATCGCCGCCCAGGCGCGCAGACGATGGCGCTGATCGGCCGAGAGATATCCGCTCGGGTTGTACTGCGCGAACTTCTTGAACTCCGGATACGAAGTGATCGAACCATCGGTCACCGGTCCCGATCCACCCGTCTCACCCTCAGTGTTGCCATGAAGCTTCGAGAACGTGTAGCTGCCGCCGAGGTCGATGCGGTTGATGATGCGATACGAACCCTGGAGATCGAGCGCGCGATAGGTGCGGCTGAAGAGGTTCGTGTTGCCGATGAGCGCGAGATCGCTCGTGATGCCGTTCGGATCCGTCACGCGTCCGCTGGATGCATTGCGGAACGTGGCGTAGAAGTCCTTCCAGTCGCGATGGATGTAGTCGGCGCGGAGGTAGCCCTTGCCGATTTGAGAACCGAATCCGACGGTCCACTCGTCGACGTGCGGCGACTTGATCTTGCCGCCGAGGAGCTGCTGCGTTGCGCCCGGGATGTTGTTGACGAATCGGATGTTCGGATCGGTGAGCCCCTTCACTCCACCTAACGAATCGAACCACGTCTTCACGACCTTGAGTGCGTCGTGCGGCGTACCGGTGAACTCCGGACCGCCGTAGTAATAAGCAAGAACGCCCGGAGTTCCCGCAACCGTGGTGTTGCTCTCGATGCCCTCGCTGAGGCGCGAAACATAGCGCGAGTAGCTGGCGTTCGCGCGGAGGCGGCCGTTGCCCTGGACGTCATAAATCACGCCGAGGCGCGGGCTGATCTCCGATTCGTTGGCCACCTTGATCTTCGACGAATCGATGGCGTTCAGCTTGTCCCAGCGCGCGCCGAGGTTGAAGCTGACGTGCTGGTTGAGGTCCCACTTGTCGTTCACAAAGGTCGAGAACGTCTTGAAGTTGGAGCCCTTCGACGTCTGGAAGATCGGGTAGTAGATGAGGTAATCGTCCTGGGCGATGTGAATCGTCTGGACGTTGCCATTGGCGTCGCGATTGGCCGAATAGTTTGTGAGCCAGTACGCGTAGTCGGTCGACGACTGGTGGTTGTCCGACTTGCGCTGCTCGGCGTAATTGTTCGCGCCCACGACAAAGTTGTGTGTGCCGAGGTTCTTCGTGCCGAGGTAGTAGCTGCCTTTGAGGAGCCACTCGTTGCTGTCGCGGTTCTCGGGGAACAGACCGCTGAACTCGGGCGCGTTGAAACCTTCACCCGAACCGACTTCGCCGAAGTCGCGCATCAGCGTGCCGATCTCGAAGACCGGGCTGCTGCCGCCGAAGCCGACGAACGCGAACTTCTTCTTCGCGTACTGCGCTTCGACCAGCAGGTTTGATCCGAGAACGCCGTTGTAGTGCGCCGTGTAGAACTTGTTAGGGTTCGATGTCGCGGCATCCAGACCGGTCGGATCGAGGCAACCAGCGGTGAGCTGGCAGTCGTTGGTGTTCTTCGTGTCGTTGTTGAGGTACGAGAAGACCAGCGAGTGAGCCGGCGCAACCTGCGCGGTCAGCTTGCCTTCGTACCGCTTGTTGTCGGTGCCGACGTCGTAGGCCTGAGAGCTGCGCGCGAAGGTTCGCTGCGTGCTGTTCTTCTGGCTGCGGCCGGCGACGAAGAACCAGAGACGGTCGCGGACGATGCGTCCGCCGAGCGTTCCTTCGTAGACGTTGGCGATCTTGTTGGTCGGATCGCCGACGACGACCGGCGTCGCAACGCCGCCGGTGACCTTGTACGGGGCCGCCGATTTCGCGGTCCATTTGTCATTGGTCGCCGTGTCGCGGAGCGATCCGCTGAAGTTGTTGCCGCCCGACTTCGTGATCGCGTTGACCACGCCGCCGGTGAAGCGGCCGAACTCGGCCGAGATCGCGCCGCCGGAGAACACGGTAGTCTCCTGAATGGCGTCCTCGATGAAGAGATTGTGCGGCTGGCCGCGCAGGTTCTCGTTCACGCTGACGCCGTTGACCATGTAGAGGTTGTCGTACGAGTACGCGCCGGAGATCGTCTGACTTCCGCGCGGTCCGTTTGCGTTGACTCCGGGCGCCAGCGCTGCCGTGGCGAGCAAAGTGCGTGTGACCGGAAGCTCCTGGATCAAGTGCTGCTGATAGTTGGCCTGCACCTGCTGCGTCTCGACCGCTGCCGGCGCGACGGCGGTGACGGTGATCGCTTCCGACACCGTCGAGAGATGCAGCGCCGCATCGGCGCGCGCGATCTGTCCGACGCCGACGAGCGACTGCACCGTCCGCGGCGCCATGCTCTCCATTTCGAACTTCACGCTGTAAGTGCCCGGCGCAAGCAGTCCGAAGTTGTACGTACCGTTCGAATCCGTCGTCGTGACGCGGACGCCCTGCAACGCAGGCGACGATGCGGTCACGGTGACGCCGGGCATCGGCGCGCCGTCAACCTTGACGGTGCCCGAGAGCGCACCCGTTGTCGCGCTCTGCCCCATCACACTCAGGGCGACGAGGAGCAGCGCGGCGACCCAACCGAATAATGCTCGTGTTCTTGTCATCTGTTTTTTCCTTCCTCCTGGGAGATCTGACGCTGCCAATCGCAAGGCATCCGCCTGTCTCGTCACCACGGGGCGGGATGACAGGTGGGTGGGACGAGCCGTGAAGTGTTTGTTGCCGGAGCAGAATCGGGGGGATGGGCGGCGGGCTTTCAGAACCCGCGAACCACCCGCGAGTCCAAACTCCTGAAGAAAGGCGTTCGTAATTCCGGATTTGGGTGGGCGGCTATTCGTCGCTTGTTCGTACGGACGCGTTCCAATCGCCGTCGCGATCGCGTGTCAGCTCGACCTGCCATGGCTGGCAGCAGACGGGACAATCCTGCACGAACTGCTGGCGGCTCCAACCCTCATCTTCGAAGTCCAGCTCCGCCATTTCACCGCAGTACGGGCAGCTGACCGGAAGGAACTCCCTCAACGGACGTACTGCCGCGTCGCGTGAATCGCATCCGACTCATCGCGGAAGTAAATGCGCGACAGATAGTCGAGCGCGAGCGCGAGACCCTGCCGCTGGCGGATGGTGGCAATCATCGGCCCTGCGACGGCGACGCTGAAAAGCGCAGTGCCGGTCCAGGTCGTGGTGATGAAACCGAAAACCATGATCGCGATGGCCAGCAGCATCGGGATGCGATCGGTGATGATCATGAACATCCAGGTGTCGCCGTTGTTGCGCTGATATTGGAGGCTGCACGCGTCGCATCGCTCGTGAAACGCGATCCCGCCGCGGAACAGCGGCCCCTCGCCGCAGCGCGGACAGCGCCGCTGCCAGCCGCGCTTGAGGATGAGTCCGATGTGTTCCCGCTCCATCGAGGATGCAAACGGAGGCGAAGAGCGCTTGATTTCCCTTCCGGACGGTATAACGTTACGCCGTGAAGATCGAAGTCCGGCAGGAAGGAAGCGTCGCGGTGGTCACTCCGGTGGGCGCGCTCATCATCGGCGCGGGCGAGCGCTTGATGAACGAGACGATCGCGCGGTTGTTCGCGGACCATAAGTTTCACATCGTCATCGACATGGGCGGCGTTCCGCGCATCGACAGCTCCGGCGTCGACACGCTCGTCCACGCCTGCCGCCTCGCGCGAGAGAACGGGGGCGATGCGAAGCTGGCGGGACTGAACGCGCGCATCCGTCAACTCCTCGAGATCACCCAGCTCACCTCGGTCTTCGACATCTATCCGGACGTGGCGCAGGCAGCTTCGCCATGGACGAACTCGCGCGCCGGATCGTAATTGTTTGCGGCATGCCCGCACACGAGACGATCCCCATCCTTCATCTATTGCATCAGTGGACGCGCTGGACTGCACCGGAAACCGTGTCCTACCGGATGCCCCGAATCCACCCCGCCGGCCAGTCGATCGACGATCAGTACTTCATCTTCACGCGCGACGAACAGACGAGACGATGCGTCATCTGCGGTGCGGAGGACGTTCGTGAGGTGAAGGGAAGTTAGGACGTTGGGACGTTGGGACGTTGGGACGTTGGGACGTTGGGATGTTGGGATGTTGGGACGTTGGGACGTTGGGACGTTGGGAGTTAGCGATGTTGGGAGTTAGCGATGTTGGGAGTTAGCGATGTTGGGAGTTAGCGATGTTGGGAGTTAGCGATGTCATTCCGAGCGTAGCGAGGAACCGGTGTGGGTGGGCGGCTCGCATCTCGTACCACCCGCCCACACCGGTCCCTCGCTACGCTCGGGATGACATCCCTGACTCCCCAACTTCCCAACTTCCCAACTTCCCAACTCCCCAAAATCCCAACTTCCCAACATCCCAACTTCCC
>JBBRMQ010000152.1:0-10363 GCA_038230775.1 Thermoanaerobaculia bacterium | reverse complement strand
GTACCGGATGATCGTCGGCATCCCCGGCCGCAGCCGCGCGATCGAGGTCGCAGAGATGATCGGCCTCCCCTCGTCGATCACGGCCAGCGCCCGCGAACGCCTCGGCGACCGCTACGGCGCGACCGATCAGCTCCTCTCCGAGCTGCAGAAAGCGATGTCGGACGTGCTCGCGCAGCGCGACGAGGCGACGGAAGTGCGCAAAGCGCTGGAGGATGAGCGCGCGGTCGTCGCCGAAAAGTACGACGCGTTGGAAAAAGAGCGGTCCCGCGTCGGCTCATCGTTTCGCGAGGAGCTGGAGAGGCTGAGGGCAGATGTCGCGCGCCAGGTTGCCAACGAGATCAAGCAGATTCGCGAGACGTCGAAGGCGAACGTCAACGCGCGCGAAGTCGTCGCGTCGCTCACGAAGTCGGTCGACAAGGCGATGGAGTTCCTGCCGGCGGACGAGCGCGAACTGCACGTTGGCGATCGAGCGGAGCACCGCAGCTTCAAGGTCACTGGCGAAGTTGTGTCCATCGACCGGAAGAAGGCGGTGTTCAACGTGAACGGCAAGCGAATGACGGTCGATGTGAAGGACCTTGTGCCGAAGAGCGGGTCGCAGGTCCCGGGTGGCGGGTCAGCAAAGAAACGCCTTTCCGACCTGCGACCCGCGACTAGCGACTCGCCGGAGGTCGGGGCCGAGCTCAATCTCATCGGCCACCGCGTCGATGAGGCGCTGGACGAGTCGGACAAGTTCCTCGATCGCGCGCTGTTCGAAGGCAAGCAGGCGGTTCGAATCATCCACGGGTTCGGCACCGGGGCGCTGCGAAAAGCGTTGCGCGAACATCTTCGAAAGCATCCGGCCGTGAAGTCGTGGCGACCCGGCGCCGAAAATGAGGGCGGCGATGGTGCTACCGTCGCAGTCTTAGAGGACTGAGGGCTGAATACTGAAGACTGAGGACTGAGCCACTGCCCGGCCGTGCGGGACTCAGTCCTCAGTCCCCAGTCCTCAGTCCTGATTCGTCATGGCATTCGTAGATCTCAGCGACAGCGTGATCGCGCAGGTGCGATCGGCAGCCGACATCGTCGACTTCGTGTCGCAGGTGACGCCTCTCAAACTCGCGGGCAAGAGCTACAAAGGCCTGTGCCCGTTTCATCGCGAGAAGAGTCCGTCGTTTCATGTCGATCGCAACAAGGGGCTGTTCTATTGCTTTGGCTGCGGGGTCGGTGGCGACGTCTTCAAGTTTCTCAGCCTGACCGAGCGCTTCACGTTCCCGGAGGCGGTCGAGCATGTCGCGTCGCGCGTCGGCATCGAGCTGCCGAAGCGGAAGAAAGGTACGCGCGACAACGACAAGGACGATCTGCTCGAGGTCATGGACGACGCGTCGGAGGCGTTTCACCAGGCGCTCGGATGGGGCGACAACGCGGCGCAGAAATACCTGACCGACCGCAAAGTCTCCGACGATGTCATCAAGAAATACGGCTTCGGGTTCGCGCCGGAGTCGTGGGACTACATCCTCACGCGGTTAGGCCGGAAGCACGGCGAGAAGAAGCTCGAGCAGGCGGGGCTGGTCATGCCGCGCAAGAGCGGCAGCGGCTACTACGACCGCTTCCGCAACCGTCTCATCATTCCGATTCACACCGAGACCGGCGCGCTCGCGGGTTTCGGCGGGCGGTCGCTGGACGGCAGCGATCCGAAATATCTCAACTCGCCGGAGTCGGAGCTCTTCAACAAGTCGCGCCTGCTCTACAACCTCCATCGATCGAAGGATGCGATGCGCCGCATCGACCGCGCGATCCTCGTCGAGGGCTACTTCGACGCCATCGCGATCGATCACGCCGGCGTTGTGGGCGTCGTGGCGTCGATGGGAACCTCGCTCACCAGCGGACAGGCTTCGCTTCTGCGCCGCTTCACCACGCGGGTCGTGATCGCGTATGACGGCGACGATGCCGGCCGCAACGCTACGCTGCGCGCCGCTCCCCTGCTCCTGGCGGCAGGTCTGACGGTCTCCGCGCTCGATCTCCAGGGCGAAAAGGATCCCGACTCGCTCATCCAGAACCAGGGCACCGACCGCTTCCTCGAAGTCCTCGGCAACGCCACCGACATCTTCGAGTTCGCCCTCCGGGAGTGGGCCGGCGACGTGGCCGCGATGTCCGGCCGGGAAAAATCGGAGAAGATCGAGGGCTTCGTGCCGCTGCTGAGTGCGGTCTCAGACCCGGTCGTTCGCAACGACGCCGCGCAGCGCATCGCGGACGCGTTCCGGCTCGAGTTCGACACCGTATGGTCCCGAGTCCGCGGGCGGGCGACGTCGCAGCCTCAGCTGCGAGAAGTCGTGCGGGCGATCCCCGGCGGCGAGAAATTTGTCCTGACCGCAGTGGTTCAAGGTCGGATCCCGAACGATAGGCTGAGTAAGATCGACGCAGATTTCTTCATCGACCCATCATGCAAAATGCTCTTTTCTATCGTGAAAACAGAGCTTTCCGCCGGCCAACCTATTGATTATTCGCAGATCGCGACCCATCTTAAGGGTGAGGCTGAGCTGACTCTACTGTCGGAAGTCACACTCACAGAGGATCTTGATGACGGTTCCCTCAGCCGTCTGGACCAGATTCTCATCCCGATGCAGAAGAGTTATCTCGAACGTCGCACCCGAGATATCCAGCGCGAGCTCTCCGACGCACAGAAAGCAGGGAACGACGAACGTGTGTCTGAACTGCTGGCTGAGAAGAACCGCATGTTGAGCACGCTGAAATAATTAACGTCCACGATTCATTACGCGAGTGGCCTCCGGCGAGGCCGTTGGAAGCCCGGAGCGAGGAGCGACAACCAGTATGACGACACGCCTGCGTGCAGCGAATCTCGAGCAGGAATCGAATTTCGAGGAAGGGGTCGGCGAGTTGAGTGTCGAAGAGAAGTACGTAGAGGTCAAGCAGCTCATTGCAGTCGGAAAAGAAAAAGGATTTCTGCTTTACGACGAGATTTACGAGGTTCTCCCTGAGGAAGTAACGAGCCTCCCTGAAGAGCTCGACGAGATCATCATCCGCTTCAACGACCTCGGCATCGACGTTTTCGAAGATACCGAAAAACAGGTCGCCGCCAGCCCCAAGGCCATCGTCACCATCGACGGTGCGATCGAGGAAAAAGAACCCGATCAGCGCGAAGAAGTGCAGGCCGATATCGTCGCGGTCGCCAGCGGCATCGTCGACAAGACCAACGACCCCGTCCGCATGTATCTGCGCGAGATGGGAACGGTCAAGCTCCTCGACCGCCAGGGCGAAGTCGACATCGCCAAACGCATCGAAAAGGGTGAGCGCAAGGTCTACAAGGCGCTCTCCCAGAACCGCATCATTCTCGAAGAGATCCTGAAGATCTACGAGAGCGCCAAGAAAGACGCGCGGGTCATCAAAGAGATGATCGACCTCGCGATGCCGGAAGACGACGGTACGTACGAGCCGGGCGAGCAGATTCTCCCCGCCAGCGCCGTCAACAAGATCAACGACATCATGGGGATCTTCGAGAAGGTCGCAAAGGCCGACAAGAGGATCAAGGACGCCAAGACGAAGCTCCTGGAGCCGAAGAAGCTCTCCGAGCGGTCGCTCAAGCAGACCCAGAAGCTGGTCGAGCGTCTCGAGAACGAGATGTCCGACGAGCTGCGCCAGGTCGACTTCACTCCGCAGACGCGGAATCGCATGATCAATAAGCTGAAGGACATCGACAGCGAGCTGTCGCAGAGCGCGTCGATGATCCGCAAGGACGAAGCGGCTCTCAAGCGCGAGAAGGACAAGACCCGCCGCGACTTCTACCGCCGCCGTCACCAGAAGTACGTCGAGAAGCTCCGCGAGCTCGAGACGTTTTACCGAACGACGCACCCCGAGCTGCGCACCACGATCAAGGACATTCGCGCCGGTGAAGAGGAAGCGGATCAGGCCAAGCAGGAGCTGATCGTCGCCAACCTTCGCCTCGTCGTCTCGATCGCGAAGAAGTACACGAACCGCGGCCTGCAGTTCCTCGACCTCATCCAGGAAGGCAACATCGGCCTCATGAAGGCGGTTGAGAAGTTCGAGTACCGCCGCGGGTACAAGTTCTCGACCTACGCGACGTGGTGGATTCGTCAGGCCATCACGCGCGCGATCGCCGACCAGGCACGCACCATCCGCATCCCGGTGCACATGATCGAGACCCTCAACAAGCTCACGCGCACCTCGCGTGCGCTGGTGCAGGAGCTCGGCCGCGAGCCTCAGGCCGAAGAGATCGCCGAGCGGATGGACATGCCGGTGGCGAAGGTCCGCAAGATCATGAAGATTGCGCAGGAGCCGATCTCCCTCGAGACTCCGATCGGAGAAGAGGAAGACTCGCATCTTGGCGACTTCATCGAGGATCGCGGCGTGATCTCCCCCATCGATCATGTGATCGTCGCGAATCTCAAGGAACAGACCGGCAAGGTTCTCCGCACGCTCACCCCGCGCGAAGAGCAGGTGCTCAAGATGCGCTTCGGGGTCGGCGACGGCTCCGAGCACACGCTGGAGGAAGTCGGCCGCTCGTTCAACGTCACGCGCGAGCGCATTCGCCAGATCGAGTCGAAGGCGCTGCGCAAGCTTCGCCACCCGTCGCGGTCGAAGAAGCTGCGTCCGTTCCTCGATACCACGTTCTAAATCTTCAACAAACCACAGGTCGCGGGTAGCATGTCGGACGTGCTACCCGCGATTCTTTTTGCTCTCGCTGCCGCTCGACCGTTTCATCTCGTCCTCCAGGCGACGCCGGCCGCACCTTTCCCCTTCCTGAGCAAGTTCGGCAATGTGACGATTCACGTGTACCCGCACGGCGTCCTCGCCGAAACGCTTCTGATGAGGGCGTTCAGCCGCAACGGAACGAAGACCATGACGGTCGAGAACCCGATGAACCGTACTTACAGCGATACGGCGCTCAGTGAGATCTCCACTTCGCTGCATTCGATGTCGGGCTCTCTCGCCGGCCTCGAAGCTTCGGCACCGGACGCGATTCAGGTGTCGAAAGGACAAGTTAAAGGGATCGAAGCCCGGCGATTCCGGCTGATCTTCGGCACCTCGTTCGCCGACGTCTGGATGACGAGCGCATTCGGCGACGCGCCTCAGTTCCGAAGCATGATCGACGAATTTGTGCGCGGAATCTCACCGCCGACCGCAGCCGCCCTACGGTCGCTCCCGGGGATCCCGATCTATGTGGAGCTGAATTTCCGCCGGTTCAAGAAAGTGCCGATTCTGCGACTCGAACGCGTCGCGTACGATGACAAGACCGAAGACGACGCGCTCAGAGTCTCCTCATTCATGTTTCGCGCGCCATTCAGCGGCGCCGAGCAATGACGCGTCGCGGCCTGGTGCTGCCGCTGGTCGTCCTTCTCTTCGTGTCCGCAACGGGCGTTCGTCGCTCTCACCTCCAGCTCCAGTCCAACGTGGCCGCCACGTTTCCGCTGATGAAGCGCTTCGGCGCGATCACCGTCGATGTGTATCCGCACGGCTTTCGCGCCAGCTCGATCTGGCTGCGGGCGTTCGCGGTCAACGAAAGGAAGACGATCACGATCGAGAACCCCATCAGCAGGATGTACGACGAGATGCCGATGAGCGAGGTGGGCAACATGGTGCGAATGGTCGGCGGTCATCCGATGAACGTCGGACCGCCGCAGCAGGTGGTGATCGCGGAAGGAAAGGTTCGCGGATTGCCATCGCACCGCTATCGGCTGGTTTACGGCGCCAACGACTTCATCGACGTCTGGACGACCGCCGCCCTCGGACCCGCGCCGGCTTTCCGTGCATTCATCGACGCGTTCGTGCGCGCCATCGCGCCAGCGTCGGCGGCCGTATTGCGCAAGGTTCCTGACACCCCGATCTATGTCGAGGTGAACATGGGCCAGTATCGAAAGTTGGCGATCGTGAGCCCGAGGAGCATCGGCTACAACGTGAGTGGTGAAGCGGAAGCACTCCGTGTGAGCCCATGGATGTTCCGCGCGCCGTTCGGCGCCATCTTCAAATGAAGATCAACGGGGCACCCCCGTCACTCGCGCGAACTGGGCGGTATCCGTGTACTGCTGGAACCGGACGACCTTGCCGTTGCGGAACCACCATACGTGCACGAACTGCGCGTTGAGCGGCAGTCCGGTTTTCTTGTTCGTTGCCGCGTACCGGCCTATCGCCGCAACCTTGTCGCCGCCATCGATGATCTGCTCGACGTTCACCCGGAAATTGTCCCAGTCCTGACCGATGCGGGAAAAGACGCCTTGTGCGACCGCTTGTGGACCCTTGTACGGATTGAGATCACCCACCGGGGTGCTCTCCGCTTCCATCCAGACGATCTCCGGATCGAACGCAGCGAGAACGGTCGGAATCTCACCCCGTCCAAAGGCATCGTACAGCGCGCGCACCCGTTGGCCGTTCGACGCCGTGGCAGTGGCCGACGTGTGATCGGCGGTGGCGCATCCAAACACGAGAAGAGAGATGAGCCCGACTCGAACGACTGTTCGCATCAGATCCTCCGTTTTTTGTGAGTGCCGGCGAGGCTATCACGCGGCAACGGACGCGCCGACCTGCACCTGATCGAGGTCGTGCAGCAACGCGCCCGCATCGGCGTATCGGTCCTTCGGCTCTTTCGCCAGACAACGCATGACGATGTCGTTGATTTGGCGACCGACCTCCGGCCGGACATCGATGAGCGGCTTCGGCTTCTCGGTGATGTGCGCGGTCAGGATCGCCGTCAGCGACGGCGCGTTGAACGGTTTCTCGCCCGCGAGCAGCTCGTAGACGAGGATGCCGATCGAGTACACGTCGCTGCGCGGATCGAGCGCTTTTCCCTGGACCTGCTCGGGACTCATGTAGTGGGGCGTGCCGACGATCAACCCCGCCTGCGTCATCCCCTCCTGCGCCTCGGCCATGCGCGCGATGCCGAAATCCATGACCTTCACTTCGCCCTTGTGATCGATGAGGACGTTCTGCGGCTTGATGTCGCGATGGATGATGCCCTGCTCGTGTGCCGCCTGCATTCCGCGGCAGATCTGGCGCGCGATGCCTATGGCGACGCGCGGAGCCATGCGATGATTCGCCGCCTCATCGAGCAGTTCCGACAGCGTATAGCCGCGCACGAACTCCATGCTGATGAAGTACACGCCCTCGGCCTCGCCGTAGTCGTAGGTGCGCAGGACGTTTCGATGCGTGATCTTCCGCGCCAGGCGAATCTCGCGCTTGAAACGCTCGAGGTCCTCGGGCGACCTCTGCATCACATCGCCGGGAAGCGTCTTGATGGCGACGGTCTCGTCGAGCTGTGTGTCGCTCGCTTTGTAGACCACGCCCATGCCGCCACGGCCGAGGACTTGTTCGATGAGATAGCGGCCGGCGAAGGTCGAACCCGCGGTGAGGTCGGCCGCCGGCAGCCCGGGTGCGGTTGCGCCGGGCGACGTTCCGTCCAGCCGCAACGTCGCCATCGAGCTCGTCGTGCCGCCGATCGACCGCATGACGCCGGTTGTTAGGCTCATGAGCGGGAACGCCGCCACGGCGAGCGGCTGCGGCAGCCACTTGAGCGTGACCTGTTCGCGCGTCGAGCCGGACATGATCTCGCCACCCGCGGCCTGCGCCGTCTCGTACGAGATGTAGGCATATCCGGCGGGCGCGTGCCAGGCGAAGACGCTGGCGAGCAGCGGCGCGGTTCCAATGAGGGCCGGGCCATGATTTTCCTCGAGATCGACGGATCCGGTGACGAACTGGCCGGTCGCGATGCCGACGCTGATCGACATCTTCACGTCGGCGAAGGCCGCCAGCTCCTCGTTGATCGCGCGCGCCGCGCGGATGGCGTGCAGGACGCCGCGCTCGCCGCGGAAGATGCTGATGAGGCGCTGGCCATCCACTTCGCGCACGTTGCCGTCCTGCCGCGCGACCTCGGCCTCCTGCATCTTCATCACGCGCGTGAGCGCGCCCAGGAGCAGCGAGGGATCACCTTCGCCGACAGCAGGGAGTCCGCGAAGATCGCTGACGAGGATCGTTCCCTCATCGAGCTGGGTCGGCTCGGCAACCCGCACCGGCGCCGCCGCATCGCGCTCCTCCGATTTGGCCGCCATCTGTTCGTACAGTTCTTCGAGCTCGGCCTTGTCGCGAAGAGCGGTGATCATCTTGGCGAACGAGCGACCGAGGATGCCGACTTCGTCCGAGCGATCGACGTTGGGATGCACGCTGTAATCGCCGGCGGTCACGGCCTGCGCGATACCCGCCAGATGCTCGATCGGACGCGTCACGCGCCTGGCAATGAGATAGGTGAGGATGGACGCGAGCAGCAGCGCCAGGCCGCCGCCGAGCAGCAGCGCGTTCTCGATCTGCTTGAACGGCGCGAGCTCACGGTCGAGCGAACGGACGAACACCGCGGCGCCGACGGTCTGCGGACCCGACAGCAACGGCTCACCCGTCATGACGTACGAGCTGTTGTCGATCTTCAACGTGGACGGCGGTACCGGCTTGCCCGTCTTCAGGATGTGATCGACGTCGGAGGTTTGCTGCATCGAGGCGCTGGGCGCGTTGTTCGAGCGCGCCTGCGAGTTGGGTGAGATGAAGATGACGCCGGCGTTGGTCGATTCGGCGATCTTGTTCGCGAAGGAGTCGTTGATCTCCAGCGCGTTGATCAGGTACGCGACACGGACGGGATTGGCTCCCGACGCGACCGGCGCGACGGCGGCGTGGTAGAGATGATTGCCGAGCGACAGCACGCCGGCCGTCGCCGCGACGCTGTTGTCGTCGACCATCGCTTTGACAACGGGAGAACGGTCGTAGAGGTCGTCGCGAGTCCCTGCCGTGATCGGCGGTTGGTCGGTGCGGGCCACGATGCGGCCTTCATCATCGAGAAGGATGAGGAGATCGGTCCCGAACGAGGCCCTTCTCTGCTCGAGCTGATCCGCGATGCTCACGAGGTCGATCGGCGGCGGGGCCACCGGTGCCGCCCCGGGCACCGCGGCGGGAGCCTGCGGGTTCAATGACTCCTGGATGTAGGCGAAGAACTTCGGGTCGTTGCCGAGAAGCTCGGTGGGGAGCGCCAGGCGCGCGAGGCGCTGCTTCTCCAGCTCGCGGAACAGTTTCGCCGCGCCGGAGATCGAGCTGTTGACGGTCGTGCGGGCGATCGCGTCGGCCCGCTGAATGGTGATGCCGACGGCGATCGCGACGACGAGAAGGATGAGCAGCGCGGTCAGGCCGAACAGCTTCCAGACAAGCGGAAACCGCGGGCGCTCGATGACCGGCCCCTTCGGTCTCACTACTTCTCCGGTAGATGTCCGAGTAGCGGCGCCGGTCGGTTCAGCCGCCAATCAATAGTCCCTCAGGCTGGGGGCTTCGTACGGCTTGCCGAGTTTGTTGGTGTGCTGGGTCGCGCGATAGTTGCGGCTGTCGAGGGTGACGGAGAGATTCCCGCTGACCGTGCCCGCCGATGACACCTCGACCGTTGTGTCGATCTGGCCGCCAAGCTCGTTCCAGGCGACGAGCCGGTATTTTCCGGGCGGCACGTCGGTGATCGCGTAGTTGCCACCGGCGTCGGCGAAGACGTAATAAGGGGTGGCCAGCACGTGAATGACCGACGACATGTTCGGGTGCACGTTGCAGTAGACGTTGACGAGTCCGGGAGTGTCGAACTTCTGGGACTTGCCGGCGCCCTTGCGATAAAGGCCGAGGTCGAAGGAGTTGTTGCTGGAAAGGGAGAAGAGGTTGTGCGAGATCGGATCGTCGTTCGGGAACGCGACCGTCGAACCCAGGGGAATGGCGAGCACGTGAGGGACGACCATTTTTCCGCGCGTCATCATCTGAAATGTTGCCGGAGATTTCTTGATCACCTTGGCGCTGGCGGGCTCGAGCGATACGAGCGTCTCGCTGACGGTCGGATTCTGCCCGCGCTTGCTGATGAAGCTCACCTTGCCGCTGACCGTCGCGGCCGAGGCAGGCATGGCGACCGCAACTAGAACGATGAGAAGTCGTTTCATGAGTGAGAGAATCGCGGAAGAAATGAATGGTAGCACGTCGAGAACTGCACAATGTTTGTTGCTATTTCGGGTGAACATCGTATGATGTTTTCAGCACACGAAATCAACAAGACAGCAGGCATGTTTCGCTGAGTATACGTTTGCATGTGGCTGCTGGCCGCATGGCTCTTTGAAGAACAGGAAATCAAGATCCCGCTCCTCCCTTCCACCACAGGGCGAGTAGGAGCGGCCGATCCGGTCCGCGACGTCGGCGAGGTGGGTCATGACGTACGACGTGGCGCTGGTTGCGGGGCCGCCGGAAATATATGGGGAGGAGGTACTGCGTTCGATGGATTCTAGTAAACCTGAGGGGGCGAGTTCTTAGCTCCCACCCCGGAAGGGCGCCTGCAAGGGCGCCCTTTTTACTTTGCGGC
>JBBRMQ010000151.1:0-10415 GCA_038230775.1 Thermoanaerobaculia bacterium | reverse complement strand
GATGACATTCACACAGCCTGCTTCGCAACGCGGCCAGCCCTACTTATGCAGAGCTTCCTTGGACAGTCCAGGCGGCATGTGGCCCGGGCCTGAGCCCGAGGAAGGACGGGCTGAAATCGTCCCCAGATGCAGCACGGACCTCGGACCGCTTCACCGCGGCTCGAGGATTCCCGCGCTCGGCCTCTGGCAGCTTGCGCCCGCTCGATCCACGCAGAGCCGGTACACGGTGAGGTCGGACCAGTAGGTGAGGATGTTCTGCACGTCACCCCACGTCGTGAAGGTCGAACGTCCGAGCTGATTGCCTCCGACGCGGCGATCGGCTCCCGCGCCGAGAAGGTCGTTCGTCTGCGCGTCGCGGATCATGTACTCGAGCGACACCTCGCCGGCGAAGGCTGGCTTGCCGGTCGCAAACGTCCAGACCAGGTCGGCGAAGCTCGCATACGGCGCGATGGTCTTCGCCACCTTCAGCGTGTTGTTCGCCTGTGCGCCATTGACGATCGCGGTCTGAATCCGCAGCACGCCCGGCGCCGGCTGCTGGACGATCGTGTAGTTCTTCGCCAGCTTGCCCGTGAGCGTCTGTTGAAAGCTGTCGACCAGCTTCTGGTAATCGCTCATCTGATCGGCAGGGAAGTGCCGCGACTCCGCGGTCCAGATCGCGACAGGATCGAGAATCACCTTGTCGTACGAGGCCCACTTCGTTCCGTCCTTGTGGTACACGAGGAGAACGTCGTCGTTCGTCTGCGCCTTCTGCAGAAGTCGGGCGTCGGGACCGAGGAATGCGCTGGGGGTGACGGTGCGCGCCTGCCGACTGGTCACGCACGCGGTGAGCACGAGAGCGGCCGCCACTCCGATCGTTGATGTTCGCATGCGCGAATTCTAGTGTGGTGAGCCAGAGATTCGCTGGCGGAGGCGAAATATCGACCGCTGGATCGCCAGCAAGCGGGAATCACAACCGCCCTGTCATTCCGACGCTGAGCGACGCGAAGGGGAGGAACCGGTGTGGGCGGGCGGCGCGCTCATCGTCCCGCCCACCACACTGCTCCCTCCCCTTCGCTCAGTGTCAGGATGGCATGGTTGCCTGATCTCGGATCGCAAGTTCCATCAGCGGAATGCAGCGAATCCCTGACTCACCACACGCCTAGCCTGTCGTTCAGGCAGCGCGGGCACCGAAGGTCGACGCTTCCGCCGGCCGGGCAAAGAAGTATCCCTGGCCAAGCGTGATGCCGAGGTGTGCGGCCATGATGGCGGTTGATTCTTCTTCGATGCCTTCCAGGATGAGATCGCACTCGAAGTCGTTCGCCAGCGACAGCAGATTGGTGACGATCTTCAAACGGGTCGGGTCCTTCTCGAATCCTGTGCCGAAGTGCTGGCTCACTTTCAGAAACGCCGGACGGACTACGTCCATCAGCGGCAGATGGGAGTACGCGACGCCGACGTCGTCGAACGCGAAACGAACTCCGTCCTCCCGCAAATCGTTGATCGTCTTGAGAATTACCGGTGTCTTGGCCAGAGCCGCCTGCTCGGTGATCTCGAGCACGACGCGATCGAGAGAGACGCCCGCATGTTTGGACTGCGTCACGATCGTGTTCCGGAACGACACGCCGGACGCAAAGACATCGGGGTGCACGTTGAGGAACAGCAAAGCCCTCTCCGTCAGAGCCGCGCCATCGTGCAGTGCGTGCGCGATGCACGCGAGCTCGAGCTCGGTCACGCGATGCTTGCGCGCCGCGTACTTGAACAGCAGCTCGGGATCCCGAAATGGAGACTCGGTGTGAAACCGCGCCAGCGATTCATATCCGAACACGGACGGCTGGGCGCCGAGCCGCACGATCGGCTGGAAGTGTGTCCGAAGGGACTCGCTGCGGACAATGTCCTCCAGCACCGGCATGCGGATGATGCGATCGAAGCCGCTGCGAGCCGAGATTGCCGCGCACAACAGCATATCGATCGTCGCATCGAGCTCGCGGACCTCGAACGGCTTTTTGAGAAACGCGACCGCTCCTCGCTCCGACGCCTCGCGCTGAAGCGCCTCGGGTGCGTCACCGCTGATCAGAATGATGCGCGTCTCCGGAGCGTGTTGTTTCGCGAAGCGGATGAAATCGAGTCCCTCGTAGCCGAACGGACCTGAAATGCGGATGTCGGCCACGATGTGGGAGGGGTGCATGCGCTCCACGATCAACTCCGCGGATTCGACGTCATTGCAGGTGATGAGGGTGCGTCCCTCGCGCTCGAGGCCTGACGCCAGCCCTTCGGTGATCATCTCGTCATCGTCGAGGATCAGAATCAGTTGCGATTCCTGTTCCGCGCGTGCAATCGTCAAGTGAGGCTGTGCTGGTTCCATGAGACTCATAGGTCACCTCTCCGGTCGAGCGTTATGTTCTGATCAGGCGATATTTCATCGAAGCGCTGCGACGTCGGAAACCGATCGGGTAGACGTTTCGGCCACTTCATTCGGCCGCGCGTTGCGCAGGGCCGATCGGATCTGGTGGGTCAGATCTTTCAGTTCGAACGGCTTCTGCAGGAAGAGCCATCCACGCTCCATCACGCCGGAACGGATGGCCTCTTCGATGTATCCCGACATTAGAACGACGCTCAATGAGGGCCATCGCTCGCTCAAACGTTCGCCCAGTTGCAGACCCGCGATGCCGGGCAGCGTCACGTCCGAGAGCAGGACGTCGGGCGGCGGATCGAGCGCCAGCGCCAGCGCTTCTTCGCCGCTGGCGACCGCGGTGATGTCGTATCCGATGATCCCCAGCAGAACGGCGATGCCCTCGCGAACGCCTTCCTCATCCTCGACGAGGAGGATGTGGCCGCTGGCGACTGCCGCGGACTCTCCTGTTCCGTCGCCGACAGCTTCAACCTGCGGGCGTTTGCAGGTCACCAACGGCAGTGTGATCCGAAAGACGCTTCCGACTCCGCGTTCGCTTTCGGCGTCGATGCGGCCGCCGTGCTCGGCGATGATTCCGTGCACCACTGCGAGCCCCAGTCCTGTGCCTTTCCCCCGTTCCTTGGTAGTGAAGAATGGCTCGAAGAGGCGTGTGCGCGTTACTTCGTCGAATCCTTCACCCGTGTCTTCGATCTCGATCCACGCGTGATCGCCGGCGCGTCCGGCGCGCAACGTCAGCGTTCCTCCGCCAGGCATCGCATCCCGGGCGTTGATCGCGAGATTGAGAAGCACCTGCTGCATCTGCGACGAATCGCCATCGATGGCCAGGCGTTCGACGGGACCTTCGACAACGATGGTGATGTTTTCGGAAAGGAGCCGCTGCAGCAACTCGCGCGCTTTCTGCATCTCTTCACGAACGTCGAGACTCGATCTCTCGATCGCCTGGCGTCTCGAGAACAGAAGAAGTTGTTGCGTGAGGGCCGCGCCTCGTTTGATCTGAGTTTCCATCTCGCCAGCGACCTTGGCGACGAGCGGAAGGATGGCGTGCATTCGAACGATGGTGGCCATCGACATCAGCGCCTGCAGCAGATTGTTGAACTCGTGAGCGACGCCCGCCGCCAGATGTCCGACTGCTTCCATCTTCTGAGCCTGTCGAAGCTGCTCTTCCATCTGATGCTGGGTCGTGAGATCCGTGTTGATGCAGATGAAATGGCTGATGGTTCCGTCGTGGTCCCGGACCGGCGTGATCGTCGAGGCTTCGGTATAAAGGCTGCCGTCCTTGCGACGGCTCGTCATCTCTCCGCTCCAGGGAGTGCCAGCGGCAATCGACGTCCAGATGTTCTGGTGAAACGCGGCGTCGTGAGTGCCGGACTCCAGGAGCAGCTGCGGGTTTCTGCCGATCGCGTCGGCCTCGGTATAGCCGGTGAGGGCCGTGAATGCAGGATTGACCCAGACGATCGTGCGATCGCGGTCGGTGATGATCATCGAATTCGCCGCCGCATTGAGCGCCTCGTTCTTCAGCCGCAAGCGGGCCTCGACCTGGCGCCGCTCCGTGATGTCATCGCCGATGCTGGCCGTGCCGGCGACGTCGCCGGTGGCGGAGCGCAGAACGGTGGTGTTCCATTGAATCAGCCGTCTTTCGCCGGAACGGGTGAGAATCTCGTTCTCGTGATGAGAGGCGACGGGGAGCTCGGCGAGCAAGGTGTCGAACGCGGTCTTGATGCCGTTGTCATCAACGGGGATGAACAGATCGAACCAGTTCCTTCCAATCACCTCCTCACGTTTCCAGCCGGTGAGTCGCAGCAGATAGTCGTTGCAGTAGGTGACGCTGGCGCGCATATCGAGCATGACCGACACCATTTCGACATTGCCGAGCAGATCGCTGAACCGGCGCTGGCTTTCTCGCAGCTCATCGGCGGCCGCTTTGCGATTGGTGATGTCGGAGGCCACGCCCCCGGTTCGGTACCGTTCCCCGAGCTCGTTCAGGATCGGAAAGGCTCGGACGTGGACCCAACGCATTTGGCCGTCAGGACGGACGATACGGAAATCGCCGTCGAATCCGCCGTCGCAGTTCTTGTTGATTCCGGTCATCCGCTCGACATCGTCAGGATGGATCGAGCTCAGCCAGGATGCGGGATCGGTGTACAGGCTCTCGCATGTGCGCCCCCAGATCTGCTCGTACGCTGGGCTCACGTAACAGATTTCCGACATGCTGGCGCTCAGCAGGAAAAAGACATCGCGGCTGCTGTCTGCCATCTGCCGGAATCGGAGCTCGCTGGCCTGCAGCTTTTCGGAGGACAGCCGTTCCGCGGTGACGTTGATGTGCATCACCACCGCCCCGCCGGCAAGGCCGCGCGCGAGGGGCGTCACCGTCAGGAGAAACCAGCGCTTCTCCGTGGGCGTGTCACAGGGATACTCGATCGAGAACGTCGCCGCGCTGCCGTCTAACACCGAACGGATCCCCTCCGCGGCTCGATGTGCCGCGGGTGCACCCTCGCCCTGCGCCGCGGCGCAAAGATCGACGTAGTTCGCGCCGATTGCGTGTCCCGGAGCCTCGATCACTTCGGTACATCCAAAGTCCAGCCACGTGTCGTTCACCGAGAGGATCACGCCCTGCGGATCGAGCAGCGCCGTGTGGGCCGGGAGAGCATTGAGAATCGCGGCCTGCTTCGTCGCTTCGTTCATTCGCAGATACTCCTGCGAACGTTGCAACAGGAACATCCGGCCCTCGTGGTCGGCGACGGTGTCGACCTCGCCGCCAGTCAACTCTTCGAGCCGCTTGCCGCTATCGTGGAGCACCTTGATCAAGGCGGCGACCTCGAGGTCACGGTCGCGCAAGAGTGGCACTGCTTTGTTCAAGCTGCCCCTTTCAGGCCGAGAGCCAGCAGGACCGGCTCGATATGGCTGAGCGTTCCGACAATCTTCCGCGTAGGCGAGGGCGCCAGTTTGACCAGCGTCGGCGTCATCAGGATGCCTTCCGCCAATGCGCGAAGAGGCTCGCGAAAAACGTCCACGATCTCGATCTCGTGACGGTCGGGCAGATAGTCCCGGCAGATTGCCGTGAGATTCGTGACGGCTTGCGTGGAGTTCAACGCCTCACCGGCCACAAACAGACGGAACTTCAACAATCCGCGCCGGCTCACTTGGTCTCCGGAATGGTTGCGTCCGCGCCACGCAGTTCGCGAAGGCGTGTTCGACCGCGCGACACTTCCCCGAGCCGCGTTGCCGTCGTGCGTGCGAGGAGAGCGTTCTCCACCTGTTTCGCGTGGAGCTCCACCTGCAGCGACTTCACGCGCACGCCGAGCTCCGCTTCTTCGGCGTCGAGCCGGACGCGCTTGAGCTTCGCCGCCACTTCGGTGACCTCGTGCGCAACGCGTTCGGCGCTCTCCTTTTCCCAACGCATGGTGCCCATCAGCACTTCTCCGCCGGCGGTGTACGTGTCGGTCAGGGTGACGCCGGCATCACTGAGGATGAGCTCGCGCTCCTGATTCGAGTGTGCGGTGCCGCGAGATTTGATGATCGACAAGCCGCGGTTGCGCTCGCCGGCTTGCACCAGGTAGCTCAGGTGAATCCATGTGTCAGCGAGCGAGGAGATCTGCTGGGAGGAGCCGCCAGCCTCCTGACTGGCCATCTCGTCGAGAAGGCTCGTGCAGACCATCGTGATCCCTTCCGCCTTCGCCCAGTCGATGAGCCTTTCGCCGACACCGTGGGCGCTGTGATCGTTACCGGATCGCGACCATGTCGATACCGGATCGATGACCAGACAGCGCGCGCCATGTTCCTTGGCGATCGACTTGATCCTGACCAGGTACGTCTCCGAGCTGCCGCTGATCGTGCGCGCGGACGCCATGAGAAGCTGACCGGTCTTGATGAAGCGCTGGAGGCGGATTCCGACCGACGCCAGGTCGCGGACCACTTCGTTGGAATCCGAATCGAAGCTCACGAACAGCGTTCGCTCGCCGCGTTCGCATGCCGCTTCCGCGAAGGCTCCGCTCAACGTCGTCTTCGCCGTACCGGGAAAACCCGTGATCAGAACGCTCGCTCCGCGATAGAAACCTCCACCGAGCATCGTATCGAGTCGCTGGATGCCGCTGGACACCCGCTCGTTGCTTACTTTCGCGTGCAAGCGATCGAGCGCCGGCGCGGTGGCGATTTCGAGACCGGTCCTGCCGATCACGATAGGCGATTCGTTTTCGTCGAAGCTCGAGCCGCGATACTTCTGCACGCGGAGGTTTCGGTGCGAGACGCCGTGCACCATCGTGTGCGTCAGAATGACCGCGCAGTCCACCATGAACTGCATGAAGCCGAACGGTTGTGTGCTGAAGGAGCTCGCTTCGTCGCCACCCCATTTCGCGGTGATGACACCCGTGAGATCGCGGTTCAGCAGCCACTCGTGAAGCCGGTAGATCTCACGTCTCTTGGCGGCCGCATCGGGCAGGAGTGCCAGCACGATGTCGAGCGCATCGAAAACGATGCGTCGCGCGCCCATCTGATTGGCCTTCGCTTCCAGCGCTGCAAGCATTCCGCTCAAGTCGAACGTTCCCGACTGCACGAGGTCGGGAGATGGCTGCGCGTCGATGAAGTGCAGTTTGCTCCGCCGCAATTCATCGAGTTTCCAGCCGAAGCTCGCGGCGTTGGCCACGATGCGGTCCGACGTCTCCTCGAACGCGACGAAGATCCCCGGCTCCTTACAGCGTTGGGCGCCATGCGCCAGGAACTGCAGTCCGAAGATCGTCTTTCCTGAACCAGGTCCGCCAAGGAGCAGGGTCGTACGACCGTGCGGAAGACCTCCGTCCGTGATCTCGTCGAAGCCGGCGATCCCGGTCTGTGCCTTGGCTTGAAGGTTGGCCACGGGTGAAGGGGCAGGTCTCATATCGATGGAGTCCACCCGGCGCCGAAAAAAATACATCTCGTCTGTATTTCTTTCGCCCTTCCGCAGCACTGATACGGCAGTCCACCGAATTGGGCCTCAAGCCCGCTTCTAAAGGAGCTGTGCCATGGATGCTGTCACCAGTCTGAAAGGGCAAATCTTCGATCTCAAGCAGCGATTCGTGCAGAAGATGCCCGACCGCATCGCCGCGATTGCAGGAACGCTCGGGCAGTGCGTGGAAGGTGAGACGCAGGCGGCCGATCGGCTGGAACGGCAGTTTCACACCCTCGCGGGGACCGCGGGCACGTACGACCTCTGCGCAGTTGCTGCGGCCGCGCGTGAAGCCGAAGAAGTGTGCGCGCAGCACAATCACGCCTCGCTCGATCGCGAGACGTTGTCCTATCTCGCATTCCTCGTCGATCAGCTCCGAACCGCGCTGGCCGTCGACGCGCCTGCTTTGTGGACGGCTCGCACCGTTCTGGAGCCCGCGGAAGAACAGGTTGCGGCAGCCGCTCTCAGTGAGGTCTCCGCTGCTTAACACCCTGGCGGAGGCGCCTCCGGCGACTGACATTTTCGCCCTGCTTTGCCAGGCGGCGTTCGACGGCGTTCTGGTTCACGACGACGGCATCATCGTTCAGGTCAGCGAGACCTGCGCAGCGATCTTCGGCTCCGATGTCGCCGCCGTGCTTGGCAGGAAGATCGTTCAGTTCATCGCTCCCGAGATGCGCGAACAGTTTCACGACGATTCTCCCGAGACGGTCGTACTGCGGATCAATGGGGACCGTGTTCCCGTGCAGACGCGGGGCGTGACGATTCCCGGCTCCTCGCTCCGCATCCTCGTTCTTCGCGATCTGAGTGGGAGCCGCCTCCATGAGCGGCAGCAGAGAAACGGCGAGGATCGTCTTCGCACTCTGGCTCACGTGGCCTTCGATGGAATGTGCGTGCACAAGGACGGGAGACTCATCGAGGTCAATGACGCATTTGCCGCCATCTTCGGCTACGCAGTCGAGGACCTGATCGGAATGCCGTATGAAGCGTTGATTGCCGTGGAGGAACGCGCCCATGTCCGCGAGCACGTTCGCCTGAAGGACACGACCCGTTACGATACCTCTGCGCTCCGAAAGGACGGGACAACCTTAACCGTCGAGGTCTGTGGTACCTCTATCCCGAACGGTGAGCGCGTGGTGGCCATCCGAGATATCAGCAAGCGACGCCAATCGGAAGACGCGTTGCGAGCCAGCGAGGACCGCTACCGCGACCTGGTCGAAAACTCTCACGATCTGATCGGTACGCACGATCTGAATGGAACGATTCTGTCGGCGAACGCCGCTGCGGGCAAAGCGCTGCACGTTCCGGCCGCGGAGCTTCTCGGACACAACGTGACCGAGCACTTCCGTGCTGGCAATGAGCCTCTCTTCGCCGAGTATGTCCGGCGTCTTCGAGACGAGGGCTCCGCGGACGGCACGATCACGATCGTCGCGAGCGACGGCAGTAGCACGTTGTGGGAGTACAACACCTGCGTCCGGACGGAAGGCGTGAGCGCGCCGATTGCCCGAGTTCTCGCCCGGGACATCACCGAACGCGAGGAGTCGCACGCCGCGGTTCGTCGCAGTGAAGCGCGCTTCCGGACGATCATCGAGAACGCGTCCGATCTCATCGCCATCATCGATCCGGATGGAGCGGTGCGCTATTTCAGCCCATCAATGGATCGGTTGCTTGGAATTTCCGCAGAATCCATGACCGGTACCGCCTTCATCGATCTCGTCCACGAGGGCGATGGACAACGAGCGTCGCAATTTCTCAAGCATCACGTCGAAGATCCGGCCGCAGACGGAAGGATTGAGATACGGCTGCGTCATCACGACGGCTCGTGGAGGTCATTCGAGGTCGTGGCACGCAACGTCGTCGCCGACGGCGTGGTTACGGCAATCATCACGTCGCGCAACTGGCGCAGGCGAACCGCCTCAGCAGCCTGGGACGCCTGGCGGCCACGGTGGCCCACGAGTTCAACAATGTGCTCATGGGCATGCAGCCCTTCACCGAGTTGATGCAGCGGCCGGACGCCACACCCTCGGTCATCACCAAGGGCGCTTGGCACATCGCGAACTCGATTCAGCGCGGAAAACGGATTGCATCGGACATTCTCCGCTTCACGCAGCCCGCACAGCCCGTGACCGCGCTCGTGGATCTCGGCGAATGGTGGTTGAAGTTCGCGCCAGAGGCGGAGACCGTCGTTGGAAACTCTGTGCAGATCGTTTCCACGATCGAGCCGCACGGCACATGTGTCGTTGCGGACGAAGCGCAGCTGTCGCAGGTGATGGCGAATCTCGTCGCCAACGCACGAGATGCGATGCCCGCTGGCGGAACGCTGACGATTCGCGCAAAGGCGCCTTCCGTCGATGCCGCATTTGCATTCGGGGTCGTCCCGCATGCGGAGGATTTTGTGCAGCTCTCGGTTTCGGACACGGGCCGCGGCATGACCGCCGATGTGCTGCAACGCGCTTTCGAGCCACTCTTCACTACGAGAAAGAGCGGTGGAACCGGACTGGGGCTCGCGGTAGCGCACCAGGTTCTCCTGCAGCACGGGGGATTCATCTTCGCCGAAAGCGAGCCGTCTCGCGGAACCACGTTTCACATGTTCCTGCCCAGAGCGGGCGCTCCCTGCGGCATGGGAGGAGCGGCCGTCATCGCCTCTTCGAACGTCCGAGGACGGACGCTGTTGATGATCGAAGATGAGCAGCCGATCGTTGAAGGCATCACCGGGCTGCTCAACTGCGTGGGCATGCGGGTTGTCTCCGTCGGCACCGGCGGAGAGGCGGCAGGTGCGGTCGAGCGGTTTCATCCCGACGTCGTGCTGCTCGATTTCGGCCTGCCGGACATGGACGGCTCAGTGGTCTATCGGAGCCTCCGGAAAGAGCATCCTTTTCTTCCGATCATCTTCGCGACCGGCCATGGCGACCGCCGCGCCGTTCACGAGGCGATCGCCGACCGTCGGACGCGCTTTCTTCAGAAGCCGTTCGACGGCGACACGCTTCTGACAGCAATCGCCGAGCTTCAACCGGGGGAGTCACGCAATGACCAACGGTAGAACGGCGCTCGTCATCGACGATGACGCTGACATCCGCGAACTGCTCGGCGCAATGCTGGAGACCGCGGGAT
>JBBRMQ010000150.1:0-10442 GCA_038230775.1 Thermoanaerobaculia bacterium | reverse complement strand
GCCACGGGCACGGCGCCGGTCTCGAAGACCGAGAGCGTCGTGCAGACGAGTACCGCGCCGCCGCCGTATTGAAAAGAGTAAGGCTGTAAGGCCGGAAGACGAGTAGACGGGGTGGTTTCGTGCTACCCGTCCTACGGCCTTACCGCCTTACCCTCGTGTTAGCATTCGCGGCCACTCAAACTCCGGAGGGTTTCCCAACTTGCAGATCGCAGTCATCGGTACAGGCTACGTTGGCCTGGTCACCGGCGCAGGCCTCGCCGATTTCGGCAACGAGGTCACCTGCGTCGACATCGACGAGAAGAAGATCGAGGCGCTTCGAAAGGGCGTCATTCCGATTTACGAGCCGGGGCTCGACACGATCGTCAATCGCAACGTCGCCGAAGGGCGGTTGAAGTTCTCGACTGACCTGGCCGATGCGATCCGTGGCAGCCGGGCCATCTTCATCGCGGTGGGAACGCCGCCGAAAGCCGATGGCTCCGCCGATCTCCGCTACGTCGAAGAGGTGGCGCGCACCATCGCGAAGTACATGAACGGGCCGAAGCTCGTCATCACGAAGTCGACGGTGCCGATCGGTACCGGCCGCATGATCGAGAAGATCCTCGCCGAGTCGGGCAACGGTCATCAGGGATCGGTGGTTTCCAATCCGGAGTTCCTGCGCGAGGGTTCGGCGATCGAAGACTTCATGAAGCCCGATCGCGTGGTGATCGGCGCATCGGACCGCGAGTCGATCGACCTGATGAAAGAGATCTACGCGCCGTTGCACTCGCTCGAGAGTCCGTTCGTCGTCACGAACGTCGAGTCGTCGGAGCTCATCAAGTACGCGGCGAACGGTTTCCTGGCCACGAAGATCTCCTTCATCAACGAGATCGCCATGCTGTGCGAGTTGTTAGGCGGCGACGTGCAGCACGTGGCACGCGGCATCGGCCTCGACTCCCGCATTGGACCGAAGTTCCTGCAGGCCGGTCCCGGCTTCGGCGGCTCCTGCTTCCCGAAAGACACCTCGGCCGTGGCGGACATCGCGAAGCGTTACGGCTACAACTTCCAGATCATCGAAGCGGTTCTCCGCGTCAACGAGGACATCAAACAACGGATGGTCGGCAAGGTAATCAACGCCGTCGGTGGTTCCGTTCACGGCAAGGCGATCGGAATCCTCGGCCTGGCGTTCAAGCCGGAGACGGACGACATGCGCGACTCGCCGACGATCCCGCTCATCCAGGGTCTGCAGAAAGAAGGCGCTGCGATTCGCGCCTACGACCCGCAGGCGATGGAGAACGCGAAGAAGCTTTTCGAGAACGTCGCGTTCTGCAACGACGCCTACGAGACCGCCGACGGGGCGGACGCACTGGTGATCGCCACCGAGTGGAACGAGTTCCGCGCGTTGAACCTCGGCCGCGTGCGCAAGCTCCTGAAGCAGCCGCTGATCATCGACCTGCGCAATGTCTATGATCCGCAACGCATGAAGAGCGAAGGATTCAAGTACGTGTCGGTGGGGCGTTGAGTTTTTTTCAGTTTATCCCGAGCGCAGCGAGGGATCTTCGGAACCACCGCGGTGATTGGAATGTTCGTCGCGGTGCTTCCAAAGATCCCTCGCTGGCGCTCGGGATAAACTTCACAAAATGACCAGAGCCCTCATCACCGGTGGTGCCGGCTTCCTCGGCTCCCATCTCTGCGAGTTGTTTCTGGAGCGCGGCCATGAAGTCATCTGCATGGACAACTTCATCACCGGCAATCCGGCCAACATCACACATCTGTTAGGCCGAGACGGTTTCAGCTTCGTGAAGTACGACGTGACGAACTACATTCACGTCGAAGGCTCGCTCGACTACGTGCTGCACTTCGCGTCGCCGGCCAGCCCCATCGACTATCTCGAGAAACCGATTCAGACCTTGAAGGTCGGCTCGCTGGGCACGCACAAGACGCTTGGACTGGCCAAGGACAAGAAGGCGCGCTACCTGATCGCGTCGACGTCCGAGGTGTATGGGGACCCGCTGATCCATCCGCAGAAGGAGGATTACTGGGGCAACGTGAATCCTGTTGGACCGCGCGGCGTGTACGACGAGGCCAAGCGCTTCGCGGAAGCGATGACGATGGCGTATCACCGCTTCCATGGTGTGGAGACGCGCATCGTACGCATCTTCAACACCTACGGCCCGCGGATGCGGGTTCGCGACGGGCGCGTGGTGCCGGCGTTCATCTCGCAGGCGCTCCGCAATGAGCCGCTGACGGTCTTCGGCGATGGATCGCAGACGCGATCGTTCTGCTACGTCACGGACCTCATCGAAGGGATCTACCGCCTGTTGATGTCGAACGAGACGATGCCGACCAACATCGGGAATCCCAACGAGATGACGGTTCTGCAGTTCGCGCAGGAGATCAAGCGGCTGGTGGGGACGAAGGCTCCCATCGAGTTCCGCTCGCTGCCGGAGGACGATCCGAAGATCCGCCGGCCGGACATCACCAAAGCGCGGACGCTTCTCGGATGGGAACCGAAAGTGCCGCTGGAAGAGGGTCTGCAGCGCACGATCGAGTACTTTCGAACCGTAGTCCTGTAGGTGCTTCTGTGTGAGGACCGGCTTTAGCCGGTCACCTCGACCGGCTGAAGCCGGTCCTCACACAGAAGCGTCAGAGCCCTCATGGGATCTTGGAACCGCGCTCTTGCCTTCTTTCCGGGCGAGCGCGCTGAGTCCACCGCCGGTAGAAAATTTGCCTCCTCTCGTTTCCCGAGGGACCCTCGGTTCAAGGAGGTTCGCCCGATGATCGACTCGCTCGATTTCATTCGCGACAAGCAGCAGTGGGGATGGGTGTTCCGCCGCGGCTTCTTCGAGATCGGAGAGGCGGACTTCCAGCGCATCGCCGTGGCGGCTAGCGCAGAATCGTCTCTTCTCGCCGCGGTCCCGTAGAGACGATCGACGCCGGGCACCCGGTCTCGTCCTCGATGAAGCGGATGTAATCCTTCGCTTCCTGCGGGAGGTCCTCGTACGACGTGACGCCAACGGTGGATCGCTTCCACCCCTTGAGCGTGCGGTACTCCGGCTTGTAGTCGTGATGTGCGACGGCGAACGCAGGGAATGTCTTCCAGCGGTCGCCGTGCACGTTGTAGCTGGTGCACACCGGGATCTCGTCGAAGTCGTCGAGCACATCGAGCTTGGTCAGCGCGATCGCGTCGATGCCGTTCAGCATCGCCGACGTTCGCACGACGGGCAGATCGAGCCAGCCCGTGCGCCGCGGACGGCCGGTCACGGTCCCGAACTCGTTGCCGCGCTTGCGGAGGTGTTCGCCTGTCGCATCATTCAACTCCGTGGGGAAGGCGCCGCCGCCGACGCGAGTGGTGTACGCCTTCGCCACGCCGATCACGCGATGGATGTGCTTTGGCGCGACACCGAGGCCGGTGCACACGCCGCCGACGACGGTGTTGGAAGAGGTGACGAACGGATATGTGCCGTGATCGATATCGAGCATCGTGCCCTGCGCGCCCTCGAACATCACCCTCTTGCCGGTGCGGATGTTCTCGTTGATCAGCAGAGGCCCGTTCATGATGCGCGGTGCGAGCACCTCGCCGAATCGCGTGTAATCGTCGAACAACACCTTCGGATCGAACGTGTCCTTGCCATAGACGCTCTGCAGCACGGGATTCTTCTCCGCGCACGCGAAGTCAATCTTCTCGCGAAGAATGTCGGGATCGAGCAGGTCCGCCACGCGGATACCGTAGCGGCTGACCTTCGTCTCGTACGCCGGCCCGATCCCGCGGCCGGTGGTGCCGATCTTTGCCGACCCCGCCGCTTCCTCGCGGGCCAGATCGAGCGCTCGATGGTAGGGAAGAATGACGTGCGCCGAATCGCTGATCTTCAGGTTCTCTTCGATCCGGATGCCGAGCCCACGCAGGCTCTCGATCTCTTCGAGCAGCGCCTCCGGGTCGATGACCATGCCGTTGCCGAGGATGCAGAGCTTGCCGGGATGGAGGATGCCGGACGGAACCAGACGCAGCGCGTAGTGATGGTCGCCAAACTTGACGGTATGGCCGGCGTTGTGGCCACCCTGATAGCGGGCGACGACGTCATAGTCCTCACAGAGAAGATCGACGATCTTGCCTTTGCCTTCGTCACCCCACTGGGCGCCGAACACAACCAGGTTCTGCGGTTTCCCCTTCATGTTGAGGACGGCGGAGCCTAGCACGTAATTTGCCCTGCTGCGCTATAGTTCAAGTCGAGGGAGGAGACCGAGATGGAGACGCGAACTGACGTCATCACACCGACTCCGATTCCCGTCGAGGCCTTCGTCGACGGCTTGCGCGAGCTGTCGGAAGGCGTGATCACCAAGCAGAAGATTTACGAGTACCTCATCAAGTACGAGGTTCGCGAGAAAGATCTCGCCCGATACGAGCTGTGGCTGCCGGACCGGCATACGCGAAACAAGATCTTTCGCAACGACATGCTGGAGTGCATGCTGATCTGCTGGCCGGTGGGCGCCATCACTCCGCTGCACACCCACAACGGACAGCTCGGCTGGATGACGATGCTCCGCGGCAAGCTGATCGTCGACAACTACCGCAAGACCGACTGCAACCGTCCCGAGAATCAGCAGGTCGTCGGCATGGACTGTCTCGCCGGCGCCACGCGCATCGAGATGCAGGCCCTCGGCACCGAGCTCTGTGTGCCGGGCGGACCCCTCAACACCGTGGACAAGACCCAGACCATCCATCGCATCCGGAACATCGCGGAGTGGAACGAGCCGGCGATGAGCATGCACATCTACTCCCGCCCGATCGACTCCTGCGTGGTCTTCGACATCGAAGGCGGGAAGTGTTTCCGGCGTGATCTCAAGTACGACAACGAGTAAGAAGAATTGGTGTGAGGACCGGCTTCAGCCGGTCAAGCCCGACCGGCTAAAGCCGGTCCACACACAGAGACAATCCTCCAATGACTCTGATCTCCACACTCAAGACAGAACTGGACCAGATGGCATCCGCGGGCACGCTCAAGCACGAGCTCGCACTGAAGTCCGCGCAAGGGCCCGTCGTCGAAGTCGAAGGCAAGGGCGAAGTCATCATGCTGACTTCGAACAACTACCTCGGCCTCGCCGACCATCCGGCGATCGTCGAGGCGGCGGAGAAAGCGGAACGCGACTACGGCTACGGCCTGGCATCGGTACGTTTCATCTGCGGCACGCAGACGATCCACCGCGATCTGGAAGCGCGCATCTCCCGCTTCTTCAATACCGAGGACACGATCCTGTATGGCTCGTGCTGGAACGCGAACGAGGGATTGTTCCAGACCGTGGCCACCGAGACCGACGCCATCATTTCCGACGAGCTCAATCACGCGTCGATCATCGACGGCATCCGCCTGGCCAAAGCCCGCAAGGAGCGATTCAAGAATCGCGACATGAAGGACCTGCGCCGCGCGCTGGAGACCACGAAGGACGCGCGCAACAAGCTGATCATGACCGACGGTGTCTTCTCGATGGAGGGATCGCTGGCGACGCTGCCGGAGATGATCTCGATCGCGAAGGAGTACGACGGATTCGTGGTCGTCGATGACTCGCACGGTACCGGCGTCCTCGGCAAAACGGGCCGGGGGACGGCGGAGGAGCTCGGCGTCTTCGGCAAAGTCGACGCCTACACCTCGACCCTCGGCAAGGCGTTAGGCGGGTCCCACGGCGGGTTCACCACCGGACCGAGAGTGCTTGTCGAATACCTGCGCCAGAAATCGCGACCGTATCTTTTTTCGAATACGCTGCCGCCCGCGGTGGTCCTCGGATCGCTCGCGGCCTTCGACCTTCTGGAAAAGGACTCCAGTCTCGTCACGCGGCTTCGCGAGAACACGACGTACTTTCGCAAGGGATTGACCTTGAAAGGCGTGAACGTGCGAGAAGGCATTCATCCGATCGTTCCGATTCTCATCGGCGACACGGCCAAGGCCATCACGATGTCGGCCGAGCTGCTCGATCGCGGCATCTATGTCTCGGGCTTCGGATTCCCGGTCGTGCCGCAGGGTGCGGCGCGTCTTCGCTGCCAGGTGAGCGCCGCGCACACGCGCGAGCATCTCGACCGCGCGATCAACGCGATCGTGGACGTGGCGGAGAAGCACGGAGTGCGCGCGGCCTAGATGGATGGAGCCCCTCACCCGGCCTTCGGCCACCCTCTCCCCGCGTTGCGGGGCGAGGGCCTACGACTCCATGCGCGGCTTGAAATTCGTAGCCCTTCTCCCCGCGAGCGGGGAGAAGGTGCGCGAAGCGCGGATGAGGGGCCTCGATCATGATGCGCCCGGCTCCGCCCACTGCTGAACCCACCCGCGGATTCGTTCAGCTTCGCGAAGGCATTGACTCTTTTCTCCGCTTCGCGCGGGGCAAGGTCTGGGAGGACGCGTCGCCGCGCGAGAAGCTGCACGCGCTCTCCATCGCCGTGCGGCGTCCGGCCCTCGACGCGATGCGCGAGAGCGAGCGCCGGTTCCGCGAGCAGGATGCGAAGCGGCTCTACTACCTCTCGATGGAGTTCCTCATGGGCCGCGCCCTCGGGAACAACCTCACGAACCTCGATCTGTACGACGACACGAAAGCGATTCTTACGGAGTTAGGCGCGGATCTCGAGGAGCTGGAGTCGCTCGAGCCCGACGCCGCGCTCGGGAACGGTGGTCTCGGCCGCCTCGCTGCCTGCTTTCTCGACTCGCTCGCCACCATGGGCTATCCCGGCTTCGGCTACGGCATCAACTACGAGTTCGGCCTCTTTCGTCAGACTTTCGTGAACGGTTTCCAGCACGAGAAGCCGGATCACTGGCTCGAAGGTGGCTCGCCCTGGCTCATCGACCGGCCGGACGAGTTCGTGGTCGTGCCGGTCTACGGTTCGGTGAATCAGTTCGAGCCGGCGTGGATCGAGCCGAAGTACATCATCGGCGTCCCGCACGACATGCCGGTCGTCGGCTACGGCGGCAAGACGGTGAACGTGCTGCGGCTCTACTCCGCTCGCTCATCCGACGAGTTCGACATCGGCATCTTCAACGCCGGCGATTACATCTCCGCGGTGCAGCACAAGATCAATACCGAGGCCATTACGAAGATTCTGTATCCGTCGGATGTGCTCGACCGCGGCCGTGAGCTGCGCCTGCTGCAGGAGTACTTCCTGGTGGCGTGCTCGGTGCGCGACATCATGGAGCGTTATCTCGCCACGCACGAGACCTTCGACGAGTTCTCTTCGAAGGTCGCGATCCAGATGAACGACACGCATCCCGCGTTGACCGTGGCGGAACTGATGCGCACGTTCATCGACGATCAGCATCTGCCGTGGGAGACCGCGTGGGCGATCACGGTCGCCACGTGTGCCTACACGAATCACACCTTACTGCCCGAGGCCCTCGAGCGCTGGCCGATCGATCTGATGCAACGCGTCGTTCCGCGCCACCTGCAGATCATCCAGGAGATCGACCGCCGGCTCCTCGCCGAGGTCGATCGTCGTTTTCCCGGCGACACGGCGATGGCGAAGCGGGTGTCGATCTTCGAAGAGGGCGAGCGGCGCCAGGTGCGCATGGCCAATCTTGCGATCACCGGCAGCCATTCGACAAACGGCGTCGCGGCGCTGCACAGCGATCTGGTGAAGAAAACGCTCGCCGCCGACTTCTATCGACTGTGGCCCGACCGCTTCAACAACAAGACGAACGGCATCACGCCGCGGCGCTGGCTCCTTCACGCCAACCGCCCGCTGGCCTCACTGATCACGAAGGCCATCGGCGACGGATGGATCCGCGACCTCATGGAGCTGAAGCGCCTCGAAATGTTCGTCGATGACGACGCGCTCCTCGAGCGTCTCGACGGCATCAAGAGCCGCAACAAGCTGCAGCTGGCGAAGGTGACGAAAGAGCTGACGATGATCGCCGTCGATCCGGAGTCGATGTTTGACGTGCAGGTCAAACGGATGCACGAGTACAAGCGGCAGCTGCTCAACATCCTGCACGTCATTCACCGCTACTGGGCGATCGTCGAGGATGGCATCACGCCCGTACAGTCACGTACGTTCTTCTTCGCCGGGAAATCCGCGCCCGGCTACTTCACGGCGAAGAACATCATCAAGTTGATCCATTCGGTGGCGGAAGTGGTCAACGCCGATCCGCGAACGCGCGACTGGCTTCGCGTGGTGTTCCTGCCGGACTATCGCGTCAGTCTCGCAGAGACGATTATGCCCGCCGCCGAGTTGAGCGAGCAGATCTCCACGGCCGGGAAGGAAGCGTCAGGTACCGGCAATATGAAGCTCGCGCTCAACGGGGCGCTGACCATCGGAACGCTCGATGGAGCGAACATCGAGATCCGGGATGAGGTCGGCGAAGAGAACATCTTCATCTTCGGCCTGAAGGCGGACGAAGTGGCCGCGCTGATTGCATCGGGTTATCGTCCCGATGAGTATCTCGCCGCCGACCGGACGCTGCGGAGAGTCATCGACTCGATCTTGTCCGGACACTTCTCGCGTGGCGACAAGGACATCTTCCGTCCGATCGTGGCCAGGATCGTCAGCACCGCCGACGAGTACGTCCACCTCGCGGACCTCGGCGCCTACGTCGAGACGCAGACCCGGATCGATCAGGAGTACGTCGACCGCAGGAACTGGCGACGCAAGTCCTTGCTGAACATTGCGCGGATGGGCAAGTTCTCTTCCGACCGGACCATCACCGAGTACGCGCAGGAGATCTGGCACATCAAGCCGGCCGTGATCGGCAACTTCGCGCACGCGGGCTTGGAGGAGTAAGCCCCTCATCCGCCCTTCAGGCACCTTCTCCCCGCACGCGGGGAGAAGGACTACCCGATCGAACCTCGCGGTGATCGCTTTTCGGGGGCCCTCGCCCCGCGACAGCGGGGAGAGGGTGGCCGAAGGCCGGGTGAGGGGCCACTCCGCTACAATTCCTCTTCCTTGGCCACGTTCCGGGATCTGTCGATTCGCAGCAAGTTGATGACTGGGTTCATGTTGACGAGCCTGGTCGCCCTGCTGACGACGCTGGCGGCGCTTGCGCTGTACGACCGTGTTTCGTTTCGCCGGCAGATTCTGACCGACGTGGATGTACTCGCCGGAGTCATCGGCGAGAACGCCTCCTCTTCGATCGCGTTCAACGATCGCCAGGCCGCGCAATCGACGCTCGCCGCCTTGCGCGCGCAGCCGCACATCGTGAGCGCATATCTTTTCGATCGCGACGGAAAGCTCTTCGCCTCCTATCCAACCGAAGCCCCGGTCGTGACGGCGCCGGCGATGGGCTCGGTGTTAGGCGCGAACGACCTCTCCGTCACACGTCCGGTTCTCTTCAACGGCGCACGCGTCGGCAGCGTGTACCTTCGCTCCGATCTCGGCGCCCTGTTCGAACGGCGGAAGAGATATCTCCAGCTCGCCGGTGCCATTCTGATCGGCGCGTCGTTCATCGCTCTGTTGCTCTCGTCGGCGTTCCAGCGCGCTATCTCGCGCCCGATCCTGCGCCTTCTCGATCTCGAGAAGCGCGTGTCGCGCGAGAAGGACTACACCCTGCGCGCGACGAAAGAAGGCAACGACGAAGTCGGCATGCTCATCGACGGCTTCAACGAGATGCTCACCGAGATCCGCACCCGCGACGCGGAGATCCTCGAGCGTCACAATCAGGAAATGGCTCTGGCGCGTACGATTCAGACCTCGGTCTTGCCCAAGCTGTTCGATCTGCCGGGCTACGACATTTCGGCCGTCATGATGCCGGCGGAGGAAGTCGGCGGAGACTTCTACGAATTCCGCCGCGACAAGGAAGGCGCCTGGCTCGGCGTCGGCGACGTCACCGGCCATGGCGTCACCTCGGGCCTCATCATGATGATGGCGCAGTCGATGTTCACCGCATTCGTCGAGGAGCCGGACGGACGTGCAACGCCGGCGCAGTTTCTTTCACTGATGAATCGGGCAATGTTCTACAACCTCAAGGCGCGCCTGGGGCAGGACAAGTTCATGACGATGGTCGTGGCGCGGATCGAGGCGGGCGGTCGTCTGGTCTATGCCGGAGCGCATACCGACCTCCTCGTATATCGCGGAAAGACGAAGAACGTGGAGCGCATCCCGACCGACGGCTTGTGGCTGGGGATCGCGGAAGATATCGATCCGGTGACGATCGAGAAGGTCATTACGCTCAACAGCGGGGACATCGCGCTCTTCCACACCGACGGCGTGACCGAGGCGCGCAACGCGACCGGCGAATGCTTCGACGTCGACCGCCTTTCGGATCAACTTCTCGAGCTGCACGACAAGGACGCTTCGGACATCGTCACCACCATCGCCAACGTGGCGTGGAAATGGGCGGGTACACCCAAGGACGACATCAGCCTGATGGCGGTGAAAAGAAGTTGAGAGTGAGGAACGGTGTATTGCGCGCCGCCCGCCCACACCCGTTCAGCTAGACTCACGGAAATAAAAAGATAAGCAAAGAAATCAAAACTATGTAGGATATCAAACAGAACCT
>JBBRMQ010000149.1:0-10594 GCA_038230775.1 Thermoanaerobaculia bacterium | reverse complement strand
GCGAATACAAATCCGCCGCCCAGCACGAATCGAACACCACGCCCGCTGAGCGCGCGGACTCGCGCACGTTCTCGGCGTCCGACGCTTCGAACTCGCAGATCATGCGCCTGCGATCCTTCGAGAGATAGCTGCGCATCCACCGCGCGCCGTGCGCTTCGAGGCACTTGTCGAGCGACTTCGCCGACAGGCTTAGTTCCTCGGGCGTCACCGGTTTCTCAAACGTTTGCTCGAGCACGAGAACGGCCATGATTCCTCTCCTTGATGAACGTTCGCGCGCGGGCGCTGATGTCGCGCGTTGGTTTCGCAGGCAGCCCGAGAATGCGGCGCGCGATGACAGCCTCGCTTTCGCGACCGACCGCCTCAGCCGCGGCGAGCGCCTCCGTCGCATAAGCGCGCGCGTGACCGGGATCGCGCTGTGCGAGACAGCAGAGCGCCCATGCGAGATCGCTCTTGCAATCCGCCGCACGCAGACGGTCGAGGCTCGCGTCGATGCCGGCTCCACTCGCCATCGCTTCCAGCATCGCCGTCCGAACCTCCTCGGAGCCGCCCTTCATTTTCGCGGCGACCGGCCGCAGACGGGCACAATGACGCAACGCACTTTCGGCGTCGCCTTCTTCGAGCGCGAGCGCGGTGAGGCGCCAGAGCGCGATCCATTCGCGCCAGTGATCCTGCGCGCGGGCGGCGACCACGAATGCCCGCTCGAGCTCCACCGCGGCCTCGCCGGCGCGGCCCTGATGCGCGAGAAGAAATCCGAGGCTGAGAGGAAGCTCCTGGTGGGCGGTGCCGATGGCGCTGGCCTGCGCGATGAGCGATTCGGCCTGATTGATGTCGCGCTGCAACATGAGAAGACAGCGCGCGGCGGTGGCCATGGAGAGCGCCGCGATCGTCGGATCCGAATCGCGGCTCCATTCGGCGGATCGAACGGTGGCGCCTGCGGCGTCGCCGTAGCGGTTGGTCTCCTCGTACATGGAGGCGAGCAGATGGGATCCGAGCGATGCTGCGCTGCGATGGTCCTCACGCCGCGCGACCTCGATCAGCTCGACGATGCGCGGCAGGTGCGCGATCCGCTCCGCCACGGGAACGCGCGACAGGACGATCACTTCCATCAACTGCATCTGAACGGTGACGTCGTTCGTCATCTGCAGGCCGCGCCGTGCGACGCCGATCGCCTCGTGATACGCGAAGAGGCGCAGGCAGCGTTTGCCGGCACGGACCGCGGCTTTGGCCGCGCCTTCGAGATCTCCGGCCAGCGCGGCGTGATGCACGATCTCGCCGGCGAGTGCGTGATCGGGGTCGTGCGACTCCGACAGCGCGCGCGCGATGTGCCGGTGAGCCAGCGTCCGTCGGGGTCCGCTGATCATCATGTACGCCGCCTCGCGCACGAGGTCGTGCGCGAAGTCGTAGCTGCGTTCGCCCGACGGGCGGATGATCGCCATGCGTTCGAGTTTCTCGAGGGCTGCCATCATCTCGCCGGCGGGCATCGCGGTCGCGCGTCCGACGATCTCGGCGTCGAACTGGTGGCCGACCGCGGCCGCCCACGAGACGACTTCCGCGGAGGTCGCATCGAGTTGCGACAAGCGATCGGCGATCAACTTCGTAACGCCGGCGTAGCGCCCGCCGGCACGCGCCAGCTCGATCGCGTACAGCGGATTGCCGCCGCTCAACTCGGCGGCCTTCTCATCGCGCACCAGAGCTTGAACATCGTCCTTCGACAACGGACCGACGCGGATGGCGTGCATGCTTCGCGCGATGTTGCTGGCGTGCGGGTTGTCGTCGATCTCCCCGATGCGCGCCGCGCAGACGATCTTGGCCTTCGACGTGCGGGCCACGTAGTGCAAGAGCGCGGCGGACGCTTCATCGATCCACTGCAGGTCGTCGATGGCGATGAGATCGACGCCGTTCAGCTTCTGCACTACCGCTTCGAACAGGCGCGTCCGATCGTTCTCCATCGGCACGTTGCCGAGGGCATCGATCCACACGCCGTACGGCCGGACCATCTCGGCGGCGAACGCGCGGCCGTAGATCGCGTTCCCCCGTTTGCGGATCTCGTCGAGCAGGCGGCTCTTGCCGATGCCCGGCTCGCCGATGAGGATTGTTGGTTGCGATGTTTTTTCAAGTTCCGCAAGCTCGTTGGATCGACCCACCAAGGTCGTGGTTGGGCGGGGCGCGGGTCGCGGGTCGGTGCTCGGAAAAACCTTGCCGATCGCCCTTCTCGCGTCTTCGACTGCTTGTCCCGGTTTCGTGGAGAGCTCGCGTTCGAAGAGCGCCTTGCAGCGATCGTATTGAGCGATGGCTTCGCGATGCTGGCCTGCCGCGGCGAGCAATCGGATGAGCGCCGCGTGCGCGTCGTCATTGAAGGGGTCGATCATCACTCGTCGCCGCGCGTGCGGCAGCGTGCGATCGCCCGGCCGTCGCGACAACTCGGTGAGAACCGCGATGTGCGCCTGGCGCAACCGTTCGCGTTCGCCGGCACACCATTGCTGATACCGGAAGCACCCCGGCAGATCCAGCCCCTCCAGAAACTCCCCTCGGAAAAGGGCCGCGGTGGCCTCGAGCTGTTCCGTCGTGGCATTCGCGGGCGTGCAGAGGTTGCGGATGTCGACCGCGATGTTTCCTTTGATCTCGACATGCTCGCGCGAGGCGACGAGGTGCGGCTCGACCAGCGGCCGCAGTTTCGTCAGGCTCCATCGCAGCGCCGCGCGAGGATCGTCAGGACCGTCCCAGAGCAGCTCGCAGAGTCGTTCACGGAGATGCGGCTTCGCGGTCGCGGCGAGGTAGCCGAGAAGAGCGCGCGATTTTCGCGACGGAGGGAGCGGGACGATCGAGCCGTCCCGTTCCACTTCCAGCTCGCCGAGAAGACGAATCTCGAGCATGGTCGATCGTTTGTCATCCCGAGCGTAGCGAGGGACCGGGGTGGTTGGGTGGCTCGACGAACCGCCCGGCCCACACCGGTTCCTCGCTACGCTCGGAATGACATGAATGTTACGCCTTTGCCTCGAACACCATGTTGAACGGGGTCTCCGCCGTCCGGCGGAATCGGGTGAAGCCGCCGCGGGTGACAACGTCGCGAATGCGCGCTTCGCCGGCCTGGGCACCGAGGGCCAGTCCGACTTCCTGCGACCGCGACGCGGGGGTGCAGATCATCGTCGACGCGGCGTAGTACGCGCGGCCCACCGGGTTGAAGTTGTCCTGCGTCAGATCGTTGGCGAACGGCTCGACGATCATCCACGTGCCGTCCTTCGCCAGAGAGCGGAGGACATGCGTCGCCGCGCCGACCGGGTCGCCCATGTCATGCAACGCGTCGAAGAAGGCGACCAGATCGAATTCGGTGCCGGGATAGTCCTTGGCGGACGCCTGCTCGAACACGGCGCGGTCCGCGACGCCGGCCTTCTGAGCCGCGGCGCGAGCCGCCTCGATCGAAGGTCCGTGATAGTCGAAGCCGATGAACCGCGACTTCGGATAGGCCTGCGCGAGAAGAATCGTGGACGCGCCGTGGCCGCAGCCGATGTCGGCGACCTTCGCGCCGCGCTTCAACTTCGCATCAACGCCTTCGAGCGACGGGATCCACGACGAGACCAGGTTGCCAATGTAGTTCGGCCGGAAGAACTTCTCGGTGCCTTCGAAGAGGCCGTGATCGTGCTCGTGCCAGCCGAAGCCCGCGCCCGTTCGGAACGCGTCCGTGATTTTTGCTTCGGACTTCAGCGTCGATGCGGCGAGAAGAAACGCTCCCGGCAGATACGCGGGGCTGTTCTCGTCGGCCAGGGCGAACGCCTGCTCGGGCGAGAGCGAGTACTTGCCGCTGTCGGCGCCGTAGGTCACGTAGCCGCCGGCCGCCTGCGCGTTGAGCCACTCCCGCACGTAGCGTTCACTGGTGCCGGTCTTCAGCGCCAGATCGGCCGGCGTCATCTCGCCGGAAGCCAGCGCTTTGTAGAGGCCGAGCTTCTCGCCAATGACGACAAGACCTGCGTGGAGAGTCGCTCCGAAATCCACCACCGCCCGCCCGAGAAATTCATTCAGTTTCTGTTGATTGAGTTCCATGTCGTTCTCCTTCGAGTCACAAGATAGGCACCGATCGTAGGAACGTCCGTTGGAATGAGCGTTGGAAGTGCGATGGGCCCCTCACCCGGCCTTCGGCCACCCTCTCCCCGCAAGCGGGGCGAGGGGCTACGAACCTCGTTAGCCCCGAAGGCGGATGATTCTACTAACCTCGTTAGCCCCGAGGGCGGATGATTCGTAGCCCTTCTCCCCGCGTGCGGGGAGAAGGTGCCCGAAGGGCGGATGAGGGGCACTCTCCCATCGCGATAGAATCCGCCTCATGCCGAAAGCTCAGCACATCAAGCCGAAAAAGGGCGACGTTCTCCTCCTCACCGGCACGATGAAGGGCGCCTTCATCTTTCGCTCGAACAAGCGCCGTTCGTCATGGGACATGGGCGGGCCGTACTTTCCCGGCAGCGCCGTGTACGCGATGGCGTACGACGGCAAGCGCGTCTGGGCCGGACCGTCCAGCATGCACTTCGGCGCGTTGCTGCGATCGAGCGAGAACTTCGGCAAGACCTGGACGAATCCGGTGGAGGCGAACGTGAAGTTTCCGGCGCAGACCGACGCCGCGCTCAAGAACATCTGGCAGATCGCAATCGGAACCGACGGCACGATGTACTGCGGCGTCGAGCCCGCAGCATTGTTCAAGAGCACCGACGGTGGCGAGACGTGGGATCTTGAAGAAGGGCTGTGGAATCATCCGCAGCGTTCGAAGTGGGTGCCGGGCGGCGGCGGACTCTGTCTGCACACGATCCTGCTCGATCCGGAAGACCGGCGCCGCATCTGTGTCGCGGTCTCCACCGCCGGCTTCTACGTCACCGATGACGGCGGCGCGAGCTGGCGGCCATCGAACAAAGGCGTCCGCGCCGAGTTTCTGCCCGACAAACATCCCGAGTTCGGGCAATGCGTGCACAAGGTCGTGCAATCGAAGCAGCAGCCGGACCGGATGTATCTGCAGAATCACTGGGGTCTGTATCGCAGCGACGACCGCGGCCTAAGCTGGAACGACGTCGCGAACGGCGTTCCGTCCGACTTCGGATTCGCGATGGGTATTCATCCCCGAAATCCCGACACCGCGTGGATCGTACCGCTGGAGGCGGACATGTTCCGCTGCACGCCGGAAGGAAAGCTGCGCGTCTACCGCACGCAGAACGCAGGGAAGAAATGGCAGCCGATGACGAAAGGGCTGCCGCAGAAAGATGCATACGAGACGGTCATTCGCGATGCGATGGGAGTCGATCCGCTCGATCCGGTCGGCGTCTATTTCGGAACGCGCAGCGGAAAGCTCTTCGCGTCACGCGATGATGGCAAGAGCTGGTCGACGGTGATCGACGGCCTGCCGCCGATCGTGTGCGTGAAGGCGGCGATCGCCTGATGTCGGTCGTGGTCACGATTCCGGGACCGCTGCAGGAGCTCGCGCGCAATCGCCGCCAGGTTCGCATCAAGGGCGAAGTGCGATCGGTGTCCGACGCGCTGTCGCTTCTGTGGAACGAATGCCCGGGTGTGCGCGATCGCGTGCTCACCGAGCGCGGCGACGTGCGCCAGCACATCAACATCTTCGTCGACGGCGAAAGCATCCGCGACATCGACGGCCTCTCCTCGGCCGTGCGCGACGGCGCGGAGATCGTGATCCTGCCTGCAGTCAGCGGCGGCTAGCCGCCGAGGGTGGGCTGAAGCCCGCCCCCACATTTGCGTTATTCGGTGTAGCGCCACCGTCTCGGTGGCTCCATCATCGTGCAGTGTGAACCTCGCTCATCGAATGCGGAGCGAGAAACACATTCGATCCAGCGTGGACGTCGCGCATCGAGCGACTGGGACACACATTCGGTCCAGGCTCAGTCGCGCTCGTACTCTGATGTCTTCGCTCATCGGCCGCCACGACACTTTCATCTTTTCTCTGGGTTTCGATAAAGAACGTGTTTAGAATCCGCCGTTCCAATCCAATTTCTAATAACAAAAAGGGGTACTCCATGGACCGCACTCGCGGAAGCTCTGCATTCGTCCGCATCCTGCTGACGGTTTTTCTCGCCATGATCCTTCCGCTGACTGCCAATGCGCAGAAGACGGTGCGCACGCCTCACACCACCACATCTCCCGGTGACGACACGAGTCGCGATCGCGACGGGGAGAAGAACCAGCCTCCCGGAATCGACGACCATGCGCAGAAGCTCGACGACGAGCCGATCGATCCGGACACGCCCGCGTTCGCGCAGGGAGTGAACAAGGAAGAGTTCCTTCGGGCGCGCGACGAATACATCATGCTACGGCGAGGGTTGCCGTACCCTGGCGGGAAGAATCCGCGCGAGACCGCGCTACGCCTGATGCAGAGTCAGGAGCAGCATTCGGTCGTTTCGAAATTCGCGATCACTCCGTTCGGCCTCGGCACCAGTGTGTGGTCGCCGACCGGTCCCGCTCCGATTCCGAATGGCCAGACGACCAGCGTCTCGGTTCCGGTCAGCGGCCGCGTGACCGCGATCGCCGTCCATCCGACGAACCCCGACATCGTTTACGTCGGCGCGGCACAGGGCGGCCTCTACCGGTCGCTCAATGGCGGCGCGACGTGGACGCCTCTCATGGACAATGCCCTGACGCTGTCCATCGGCGCGATCGCGATCTCGCCGGCAAATCCCTCGACGATCCTCGTGGGAACGGGTGAGCCCAACGGATCAGTCGATTCGTTCTTCGGCGTCGGCATCTACCGGATCACCAATGCCGATGGCGTGAGTCCGACCGTAGAAGGGCCTTTCCGCTCCAACGCGGCGAATGCGGACGTCTTCAGCAGCCGTTCGGTGAGCTTCATCGCCATTCATCCGACCGATCCCAATACCGTCTTCATCGGCACCGTCGGCGGAGCGGCGGGCATCGATGGATCGACGATCGGTCTCACGTTGCCCGGTCGAGGCATTTATCGCGCCACAAACATGATGTCTGCGAGCCCGGTGTTCTCGCTCCTCGGCGGTTTCGGTTTCACGAACGTGCCATTTCTCGATGGCATGTTCGAGCCCGGCAATCCGAACAACCTTCTCGTCACAATTCCGCTCTCCAACGGCAGCCCCAACATTCTCGGCGGCGTATGGCGGACGACGAACGCAAACGCCGTCGCGCCTACGTGGGCGCGCACGCTGACCCTTGCAGTTCAGGCGAAGCTGGCCGGTGCGAAGGTTGGTGACACATTCACCGTCTACGCCGCCACCGGCGAGACGATGACTGCGGCGGCCAACGGCTGTACCGCGTCCGCGAATGGCGCTCTCCGCAAGTCGACTGACGGCGGCCTCACCTGGTCGGCGCCTCTGGCTTCTGGCCGTGGCTTCTGCCACAACCAGTGCTTCTACGACATCGCGCTGGCGGTCGATCCGACCAACGCGAGCAACGTTCTGCTCGGTGGTGCGGCGAACGGCACGTCGACTACGAATCCCTGTCGTGCTTCGATCCAGATGCGCTCCACAGATGGCGCGACCACGATGACCCGGACCGACACCGGCCTCCACGCCGACAACCACGTCACGGTCTACGCCGCGTCGAACGCGCAGGTCGTGTACGACGGCAACGACGGCGGCATCTTCCGCTCCAACGACGGCGGTCAGACGTGGATCAGTCTCAACAACTCCACGTTCAACGCCACGCAGTTCCAGTCCGTCGCCAGCTCGGCCTTCGACCGCTACATCAATCTCGGCGGCACGCAGGACAACGGCACGCAGCTCCTGCAGCCGACCAACGCGTGGACCCGCGCCGACTTTGGCGATGGCGGCAATGCCGCGATCGACAACAGCAGCAACGACGAGTCCGACGTGCTGATGTACCACACGTACTTCAATCAGCAGAACAGCATCATCGGTTTCGCGCGCGCGACAAGACTCGCCGACACGCACGACAACGGATGGACGTTCCTCGGACAGAACGGTCAGGCGAACGGCATCACGAACGATGTCGTCCTCTTCTATGCGCCGCTTTCGCTCGGACCGGGATCTCCCGGCACGGTCTACTTCGGAACGGATCGCCTGTACCGCTCCATCAACCGCGGCACGACCATGACGGTCGTCAGCCAGGCGCCGATCGTCTCCGGAACGCCGATCAGCAGCATCGCCGTCTCGCCGCAGAATGACAACGTCCGCATCGTCGGTCTCAAGAATGGAAAGGTCTACGCCACGACGACCGGTTCCTCGACGCTGACCGACGTGACCGCAATCTCGCCGATCGCATTTCCGGCGCGCTTCGTCGGTCGCGTCGCGATCGATCCCACGAACCAGAACGTCGCTTATGTGACGTTCTCCGGATTCGGGCTGACGGCAGGGCAGCACGTCTGGAAGACGAACAATCTGGCCACCGGCGCCACGGGCTGGTTCGCGGCGGGAACCGGAATTCCCGACGTGCCGGTGAACGCGATCGCCATCGATCCGCAGAATTCGAACAACGTCTTCGTCGGGACCGACATCGGCGTCTATGCGTCGGCCGACGGCGGCTCGAGCTGGACTCCGTACGGCACCGGCCTTCCGCGAGTGGCCGTCTTCGCGCTCGACATTCAGGCTGCTTCGCGCGTTCTGCGTGCGGCGACACACGGGCGCGGCATGTGGGAGATCGGACTGTCGGGTACGGCGCAGCCGCTGCTGTCCATCGGCAGTGTGAGCATCACTCCCGGGCCCGGTGGAAACGGCAATGCCTTCATCGAGCCCGGTGAGCGCGGCCAGGTCACGGTGCAGGTGACGAACGGCGGCTTTGCCCCGGCGACCAACATCGCTGTCACGTTGACCGATCTCTCCTCGAACGTCGTCTTCACGGCGGCGAGCAGCGCGGTCTCCGATCTGGCAGCGAGCGCATCGAGCACCACGACGACCCCGATCGCATTCAGCGTTCCCGCGGCGACGTTATGCGGGGCGAAAGCGCGCTTTGTGGTTACCGTGAACTGGGCAGGTGCAGTCGCTCCGCGCACCAAGTCCGTCGACCTCCTCCTCGGCGCACCGGATGCGACGTCCAGCACGTTCTCCTACACCGGTCCTCCCGTCGCCATTCCGGATAACAACGCGACCGGCATCAGCGTCCCCGTCACGATTTCCGGCATCGGCGGCGCCGTCTCGAGCGTGCGCTTCCGCCTCGATGGCAGCGCGTGCAGCTCGGCCATCGGGGCCACAGGCGTCGGTCTCGACCACACATTCGTAGGCGACCTCGCGATCCTGCTCGTTTCGCCGTCCGGCACCACCGTCCAGTTGACACCCATCGGCGGCAATGCCGGACACAATTTCTGCAACACGACGTTCGACGACAGTGCAGCGATTACCTTCTCGTCGCTGACGTCATCCGCGAATCCGTTCACAGGCAATTTCCGCCCGCTCGTGCCGCTGTCCACCGTCGCTGGCGAAAACCCGAACGGCGTCTGGACCGTGAAGGTCATCGACGGGGGCGCCGGTGATATCGGCAGCCTCCGCGCGTTCTCGCTCATCATCAACGGCTCGCTCTGCGCTTCGGCGTGTCCGACGATCGCAGTGACACCGGCGACTGTGTCGAACGGACAGGTCGGCGTCAGCTATTCGCAACCGTTGACTGCAACGGGCGGAGTGGCGCCCCACACGTTCACCTCGACGGGGACGCTTCCGTCCGGGATGACTCTCGCCACGAACGGACTCCTGAGCGGCACTCCGACGGCGGCCGGCCCATTCGCCTTCAGCGTCAAGGCGACGGACGCATTCGGCTGTTCGGGCACGCAGTCGTACTCGGTGAGCATCGCGAAGGGCGTCGCGAATATCGTCTGGAACAATCCGGCCGATATCGTGTACGGCACTGCGCTCAGTGCCACGCAATTGAACGCCACGTCCGATGTTGCCGGTGCGTTCGTATACACGCCCGCCGCGGGGACGGTCCCCAACGCGGGGAACGCGCAACCGCTCTCGTCGACGTTCACCCCGATCGATTCCGCGAACTACGAGAATGCGACGCGCACCGTCTCGATCAACGTCAATAGGGCGGCGCTGAGCGTGACAGCCGATGACAAGTCGAAAATCTACAGCGCAGCCAACCCCGCGCTGACGGCGACGTTCAGCGGCTTCGTCAACGGCGATACTGCTGCATCGCTCGGCGGTGCGTTGTCGGTGACGACCACGGCAACCGCGGCGAGCGCAGCCGGCTCGTACCCGATCACGGCCAGCGGCCTGACGTCCACGAACTACAGCATCACGTTCGTTGCCGGCACGCTCACGATTCAGAAAGCTTCGCTGACTGTGACCGCCGATGACAAGTCGAAGATCTACGGCGCCGCCAACCCGGCGCTGACGGCGACGTTCAGCGGCCTCGTCAACGGTGATACTGCAGCATCGCTCGGCGGTACGTTGTCGGCGACGACCACGGCCACCGCGGCGAGCGCTGTCGGCTCGTACCCGATCACCGCGAGTGGCGTCACGTCCACGAACTACAGCATCACGTTCGTTGCCGGCACGCTCACGATTCAAAAAGCTTCGCTGACTGTGACCGCCGATGACAAGTCGAAGATCTACGGCGCCGCCAACCCGGCGCTGACGGCGACGTTCAGCGGCCTCGTCAACGGTGATACTGCAGCATCGCTCGGCGG
>JBBRMQ010000148.1:0-10638 GCA_038230775.1 Thermoanaerobaculia bacterium | reverse complement strand
TCCACCGCGAATAGCGGAGACGCGGTGAAGAAGAGCGCAAAGAGGAGGCGTCGCATAGACGCCGATGATACGTGAGCCGGGAAGCTGGGAAGGCGCGTAACGCCGGCGGCCTCGCCGGCGGGTTTCTGCGGCCGCCGAGCCGGCGGCGGTCCCGCCGGCGGGCCGCCGGCGTTACGGCGCTGGGAAGCTGGGAAGCTGGGAAGCTGGCACCAGCTTCCCAGCTATTCGTCGTAGCGATCGTCGTACCGTCCGTCGCGCAGATCCGCAACGTTGTACGCGTTGAACACACCGTTGCGCGACCACTCGCCGGTGAGCGTCACGTAATCGCCCTCACGCAATTCGCCCAGCCGGTAGTCTCGCCCTCGAAGTACGGTCGTCACGAAGCTGCCGGAAATGTCGTCGCGCAGGACGAGCGTGCCGCGACGGTAGTCGACGCTCTCCACCAAACCGCGCAGATCTCCGCCGGTGTCGTAGGCGCCGCCGTGGTACACGCCGTAGTCATACGCGTCGTAATACCCGAGCGGGTTCCAGTAGCCACCGAGGCGGATGGAGAGACCCACACGAATGGGGAAATGGCGATAGGAATCGTCGGAGATGAAGAACGGGTATCCGCTGCCGAGCCACACGCGATAGCCGCCGTTGTAGCGCTCGCAGCGCGTCACGCGGCCCTGATACGAGTAGCTCCGGCGTCCGCCGTCGTTGCGATACGACTCGTGGCGCGACCGGTCGTAGCGGTATCCGTCGCTACGATACGAGTCATTCCGGGACCCGTTGTTGCGATACGAGTCGTGGCGCGAACCGTGATTGCGAGAGGCGTCGTTACGGCGGTCGTAACGCTGCCCCGAGTCGGTACGCTCGCGATCTGAACGCTGAACTTCCGAGCGCTGAACTTCCGAACGCTGAACTTCCGAGCGCTGCGTTTCGTTGCGCCGCGAATCCGATTGCGCCGACTGCCCGCTCTCGTTGTGGCCGCGCCAGCCTTCGTTGCCGCTCCGCGTCGCATCGCGATGACGCGATTCCGCGAAAGCGGACATCGTCGTCGACATCACCACCACTGCCAAAAGGACAGCTAACTTTCTCATTTTGATCACGTTGATCTCCCTGAACCGATTGACAACGACAGACCACTTCGCAATTACAATGCCCCATGCGCACACTGATCGCGGTCGTCCTCTGCGCAACCGCATTGCACGCATCGGCGCAGTCGTTTCAAGTTCACGGGTTCCTGACAGCGCGTGAGGTTCGCGCCAAGTCGACCACATCCTGGATCGACGGCGGCTTCGGAAAGTTCGACGCCGGCGACGATCGCACGGTCAACCTCGACATGGCGCAACTCGGCGTCGACTGGACGCCAACCCCCTGGCTCCTGGTGCATGCCGACGGACTGGCGCGCAACGGCCGCGCGGCGGGCGCCGGAAAGAAGGCGGGCCTGGTGCAAGCGTACGTCGATCTGTTCAGCGAACGCTTTCGTCTACGCGCCGGACACTTCTGGCTGCCGACGTCGCGCGAGAACATCGACGCGATGTGGAACTCGCGCTACACGATCACCTACTCCGCGCTGAACACATGGATCGGAGAGGAACAGCGGCCCGTCGGCGCCGATCTGCAGTTCTCTCCGAACTTCTATCTCACGTTAGGCGCGATGGCATTCCGCGGCAACGACACCATGGGCACCCTTCTCGCCGCCCGCGGCTGGACTCTTGGCAACCGCCTCACGGTGTACAACGAAGTGGTGCCGGCAGTGCCGGACACGACGCGACCGTTCGGAAAGGACATCGACGGGAAGACTGGATACTCCGAGCGTATCCGCGTGCAGCTGCCTGAGCGCGCGATGCTGCAGGCAACGCACGTCGACAACCGCGCCGTCCTCCATCAGGGCGTTCCTCCGGAGGTTCCATGGCTGACGCGATACGACACGGTCGGGACGACGATCGGATCGACAGCACCGACGACGCTGGCGGCCGAGTGGGCGTCAGGACACACGACGGTCGGCTTTCCCGGAGGCTCGTTCAAACTCGGCTTCAATACCGTGTATGCGCTGCTGTCACACAAGACGGGCTCCGAGCGCTTCAGCGCGCGCGTCGAGCGATTCGCGACGGACTTTGATCGCGGCCACGCCATCACCGCGGCCTGGCTGCACGACGTGAATGCGAAGGCGCGCGCGGGACTGGAGTACGTGCGCGCCAGCGGCACCAACGGCGGGTCGACGATCACGCTCGAGCTGCGCTACGGATTCTGAAGCTTTCGCGCTTCCTTCAACATCTGCTCCGGCCTCGGACGCACGCGGATATCCTCAGTGAAGTTCTCCCAGCGGACAATGCCGTTGCGATCGACGAGGAACTCCGCCGGGCGCGCGATGTCGTGACCCGCACCGCCCTTGTGCAGAAGACGGTAGGCGCGGATCGTGGTGGTGTCGGAGTCGGAGAGGATCGTGAAGGTGTAGCCGGCCTTCGCGGACAGGTCGCGCGACTCCTCCGGCGTATCGACGCTGATCGCCACCGGACGCACTCCCGCAGCGTGAAACCCCGCCAGCTGCTCTTCAATACCCCGTAACTCGGAGTTGCAGAAGGGTCACCAGTAGCCGCGATAGAAGATGAGCAGCGCTCCGTGCGGGGTCGAGGAAAGGATCTGCTGCAATGACGTGGGGTTGCGGTGCGTATCGAGCAGTGTGAAGTCCGGTACGCGTTGCCCGACGCGCGGCGCGCTCGCGGCCGAGGGCAATACCGTGGCGCCGAGGATGATGACGGCGATGAAGAAGACGAAGATGCCGGCTCCGATCGCTCCGACGATTCCCGCCATCACTCTCCGCCTCGCGCTCCGGAAACCCTGGATCAGAAGCACCATCGCCGCGAAAAACAACAGAACGTTCAACCATGGGATATCGCGCGTCACAGGGAAGCGCGCAAAGAAGTTGAAGTAGCTGATGAACGCTACGACGCTGAGCAGGAGGCCCACCCACAACCGCCAATTTAGATTCTTCATCGGAACGCCGGATTGTATGTGGAACACGTTCGGTTATCGAGGCGACTTACCAGATCGCGCGCACGAGATGCTTCGCCTATGGATCGATTGCAGCTTGTCAGCCCGGCGCAGCGATGGCGATGGCGGCGCGTGGATTGATTGTCCCGGCGGGCTGAGAGCCCGCCGCCCCAGGGAGCATTATGCTCACGACATGCGCGACATCGTCGTCGGCAATCTCACCATTCCCGCGAGTCTTCTCCGCGCGGTGACTTCGCGCGCGGGAGGGCCGGGCGGCCAGAACGTCAACAAGGTCGAGACGCGCGTCACGATCGAGACGGACGTCGACGCCCTGCCCCTCTCCGAGGCGCAGAAGGAACGTCTGCGGGAGCGGCTTGCCGGCCGCATCAGCCGCGCCGGCGTGCTGCGCGTAACCTCGCAGGCCGAACGCAGTCAGCTTGCGAACCGCGATCGCGCCATCGCACGCCTGGAGGAACTGATGGCCGATGCGCTGCGCGAAGAGACGCCGCGCAGGAAAACGCGCACGCCAAAATCACAGAAGACGAAACGCATCGACGAGAAGAAACGACGCGGCGAAATCAAGCGACTGCGGACGCGGCTCGAGTAGACGCGATCAAAAGCGGCTCCAATCGTTCCCGAAAAGTTTACTTGCACGCCGAACGCTGCCGGGACGAAGATCACAACTACAAACGTTGACCAGCACGAGGGATTCGATGAGACGAAGTCTGCCGATTCTGTTCACCGTCGCCTGCGTGGCGACGGCCAACGCCGCTACGAACCCCTTTTTCACGAAGAGCACGCTTCCCTTCCGGACACCGCGCTTCGACAAGATCAAGGACACGGACTACGCGCCGGCGATCGAGACCGGGATGAAGAAGCAGCTCGCGGAGACGGACGTCATCGCGAACAACGCGAAGGCGCCGACCTTTGAGAACACGATCGTGGCGATGGAGAAGTCCGGCGAACTGCTCACGCGCGCCGTCAAGGTGTTCTTCAACCTGACCCAGTCGAACACGAACGATGCGATGCAGAAGATCGAAGGCGACGTCGCGCCGAAGCTCGCTGCGCATCAGGATGCGATCTTCATGAATCCCAAGCTCTTCGCGCGCGTGAAGACGCTCTACGACAAGCGCGATTCTCTGGCACTCGATGCCGAAGGAACGTATCTCGTCGAGCGCTATTACCGGCAGTTCATCCGTGCCGGTGCGCAATTATCGGACGCGGACCGCGCGTCGCTGCGCAAGCTGAATGAAGAGGAGGCGGCACTCAACGCGGACTTCCGCAAGAGACTCCTGGCGGACACGGACGCCTCCGCGGTCGTCGTGGACAACGTCGCGGATCTCGCCGGCGCGGGCCCGGGCGAAATCGCTGCGTTTGCGCAGACCGCGAAGGCCAAGGGCCTCACCGGCAAATGGGCGATCGCGCTGCAGAACACGACGCAGCAGCCGCCGATCGCCTACCTCCAGAATCGCGCACTGCGGGAACGCATCTTCAAGGCCTCGATCGAGCGCGGCAATCACGGCGGCCCGAACGACACACGGGCGGACGTCACGCGCCTCGCCCAGCTCCGCGCGGACAAAGCCAGACTCCTCGGCTACGCCAACTACGGCGGCTGGGTGCTCGACGATCAGATGGCCAGGACGTCGGACAACGCGTTCAAGCTGATGACCGATCTCGTTCCGGCGTCGACTGCGAAGGCGCGCGACGAGGCCGCCGCGCTGCAGAAGATGGTCGGGACCGAGTTCACGCTGCAGCCGTGGGACTGGGAGTTCTACGCATCGCGCCTGCGCAGCCAGCAGTACGCGCTCGATGACTCGCAGGTCCGGCCGTACTTCGAGCTCGATCACGTCTTGAAGGACGGCGTTTTTTACGCCGCCAACCGGCTTTACGGAATCACGTTCAAGGAGCGGAAAGACCTGCCGGTGTACAACCCCGACGTTCGCGTGTTCGAGGTGTTCGACACGGACGGATCGCCGCTCGCGCTTTTTTACGCCGATTACTTCGCCCGGCCCAACAAGAGCGGCGGCGCGTGGATGGACACGTTCGTCGATCAGAGCAAACTGATGGGGACGAAGCCCGTCGTCGTGAACGTGTGCAACTTCACGAAGCCGGCACCGGGCCAGCCGGCGTTTCTCACCTTCGATGACGTCAACGGCATGTTCCACGAGTTCGGCCACGCGCTGCACGGCATGTTCTCCAACGTGCACTATCCGTATCTGACCGGAACCTCCGTGCCACGCGACTTCGGCGAGGTGCCCTCGCAGTTCAACGAGCACTGGGCCCTCGAGCCGGCCGTGCTCGCAAATTACGCGAAGCACTACAAGACCGGCGAGCGCCTGCCGCAGGACATCGTGGACAAGATCAAGCGCGCGCGCACGTTCGACCAGGGCTACGCGCTCACCGAGTATCTCGCCGCCGCACTGGTCGACATGGCCTGGCACACGATTCCGCCCGGATCGCCGCTTCAGGATGTGAGCGCGTTCGAACCGGCAGCGCTGCTGCGCTTCAATATCGCGATGAACGAAGTGCCGCCGCGCTACCACACGACGTACTTCTCGCACATCTGGGGCAGCAGCTACGCCGCCGGGTACTACGCGTATTTGTGGAGCGAAGTGATCGAGGACGACGCGTACTACTGGTTCAAGGAGCGCGGCGGCATGACGCGCGCGATCGGCCAGCGCTTCCGCGACATGGTGCTCTCGCGCGGCGGAAGCCAGGACGCGGCAGTGATGTATCGCGCGTTCCGCGGACGCGATCCGATCGTCGAGCCGCTGCTCATCGAGCGCGGATTGAAGCCGGAGCCGGTGCAGTAGGTCGCTCTCTTGTCATCCCGAGCGTAGCGAGGAACCGGTGTGGGCGGGTGGTTCGTCGAGCCGCCCGCCCACACCGGTCCCTCGCTACGCTCGGGATGACATCAATATCTCGTACGACTTCTTCCTCGCCGTGATCGCGCGTTCCGCGGACGCGATCCGATCGTCGAGCCGCTGCTCATCGAGCCGGAGCCGGTGCAGTAGCTCGCTCTCTTGTCATTCCGAGCGTAGCGAGGAACCGGTGTGGGCGGGCGGCTCGACGAACCACCCGCCCACACCGGTCCCTCGCTACGCTCGGGATGACATCAACATCTCGTACGACTTCTTCCTCGCCGCGGGGTCGTACGTGATCGTCACGATCATCACTTCCTTCGCGCCGTACTCCTCCGCGACGCGATCGATCTCCGCGCGCACCGTCTCGGGCGTGCCGACGATCGCTCGCCGTCCGACAGGCACTGCGTCGTGCGGTAACCCTCGCTCCTTGAAGAATCGCAGCGCGGTCTCGACCGGCGGCACCTCCACGAGGTTTCCTTCGCGTAGAAGCGTGAACACCATGCGCGAGCTTGCCGACAAACGCCACGCTTCGTCCTCGGTCTCGGCGCAGACGACGCTGACCGCCACGATGTCCGCGGTCGTCTTCATCGGATTGATGAAATCCGCGAACGCATACGGCAGTCCCGTCTCCGTTGCCCAAAGCCGGCTCTGCGCGGACGAGCCTAACAACCACACGTCAGGCCTCTCCGGGCGTCCGGGCAACAGCGTCAGCCGCGCGAACGGGTGATCGTCCGGCATCTCGTCGTTGATGTAGCCGAGGAGCTCGGCGAGTTGCGAGGGGAAGTCGTCGGGCGATGCCTGACGGCGATCGCGCTGCAACGCGAAGGTGGTGATCGGATCCGTTCCCGACGCGCGCCCCACGGCGAGATCGATGCGCCCGGGAAAAAGTCCGGCGAGCATGCTGAATTGTTCGGCGACCTTGACCGGGCTGTAATGCGGCAACATCACGCCGCCGCTTCCGACTCGAATGCGTTTCGTCGCGCTGGCAATCGCCGCGATGAGGACTTCCGGCGCTGCACATGCAAGCATGGGAGTGCCGTGGTGCTCCGCGACCCAGTAGCGGTGATATCCGAGGTCGTCGCCGAGACGGGCGAGGTCGACGGAGTTCCTGAGCGCCGCGGCGCCAGTGGATCCTTCAGAGATGGGAGATTGATCGAGAATGCTGAGCAACATGGCAGGTCGGGGGCCTGCGTCTACTGTATCCCGCCGCCGCATCGCGCTGTTGGCGTTCGCGGGCGGAGCGACGGTTGCCAACCTTTATTACAGCCAGCCGCTGCTGGCGAAAGTCGCGACCGAATTGCACGTGCGCGCCGGTGTGGCGTCGATGGCGCTCCGCGGATCTTCGCGCTCGATGCCACGCTGCGCAATCGGCTGAATGCGGTGTACATGGTGACGTTCTTCATCGGCGGCGCCATCGGATCGCTCGTCGCCGGTTACGCATGGCAACACTCCGGATGGGTCGCCGTCTGCGTTGCAGGGACGCTGTTCGCGCTCGCCGGAATCGTCCCGCTATTCTTCCAGCAGGGGCGTGCCGAAGAGCGGCTTCCCGCCTAACGCGATGAAGAACGCGTAGATCACCCCGGCGGCGATCACGAACATGCCGAGGAACGACCGGCCGAAATACCAGGCGGAGGTGTCGAGCGTCAGTGGCAGGACGAGAAGACACTGGAAGATGTAGGCGGTTGCCGCAAGCGACAGAAGGCCGAATCGAAGCATGACCACCATGAGTGTGGCCGCGGAGAGGCCACAGTAAATCGCGAGCATCCACGGCGTGGCGCTGCCGACGCCCGCAAATGCGGATGCGATCAGAACGACGAGGATCGCATTGCCGATCGCCGCGTTCTTGACGATTGCCCGAATGATGACCAGCGCCACCAGCAACCCGAGCGCAGCACCGAGGTACTGGCCGAAGGTGATGAGGAGAAAGAACACGACGTGGCGGGCGGATGAAAACGGGCTGGTCGCGGTCACGAAAGGCTCGGGCGGCGCCAATCCAAACCAGGCCGGAACGATCCGCGTCGAGCGCTGCAAGGCGACGAGAACCACGCCGCCAATGGCGCCGAAGAGAACGTCGCGTCCGACCATCGGGTCGCGAAAGCGTCCGGACAGCAAGCGGCTCCATGACGTCAGCGTGTGCGGCCAGCGCCGCCGCACGAAAGGCTCGATCGCGACGTACATCACCCAGACATATGCTGCCGAGTAGAGCGCGCGACCCAGAAGGGTTCCGATCAGGTGCTCGTCGGCCGCGATGGATGCAAGGTTGTCAGCACGGAGGAAGACCGCGATCGCTGCAGCGGCGAAGACGAAGAGCGAAACGCGAAACGCTCCCTTGCGGTCGCCGCGGCCTCGGCGCACATTCCGGATCGCGACGAGAAGTCCGATCGCGAGGACACCGATGCTGAGAATCGTGTTGGCCCAGTCCGCGAGCCTGTTCAGGAGTTTTCGTGGCGAATCCGTCAGCGGTGGGGGCTGATCCCAGGGGCCGTAAACGCGAAACCAAACGAGTTTTCCCCGATGCGCGCCCGCCTCGATATGGAGCGGGATGTCCTTCTGCTGCGGAATGGCGCCGTCCCACGCGTGACGCTCATCGACGTCAACGGGCGCGGACCAGACCGGCCTCCCGTCGCGAAAATCCGCCGGATCCAGTGACGCTTCGCGAAACGAGGTGGTCCAGTCGACGCGATGAGGCATCGCGGGATCGCGAGCGGGCGGCACCGCGATGAACTCGACGAGACGCCCGGATGCGTCGACGGTCACGCGCGACATGCCCGGAGCGTCGAGTGGCGGATCCTCAGTCTGAATGCGACGCTCCTCGTTCCATGGCTGAAGAGGACGCGTGCTCTGCCGGAAGGTGAAGAGAACCACCCCCGGTCGCGTTTGCGCCATCGCATTCCAGCGGTCGACGCCATTTTTCTGCTTCGTCATCGAACGCAGGTAGTCGTCGTTCAGCACCCATTCGTGCGCGGTGTGGGCGTTCGGCACGGTGTAGCCGAAACGGTCGAGGATGTCGGCGCTGCGCGCCTCAAGCACTTCCGTCGACTTCGGCAGGAGCTTGCTGGAGAAGAGCATCGACGCCGGCGTCATGGCCGCGATCACCAGGATGCCGCCTAACGCCGCGATCAGAAGCGGCCACGCAACGCGCGGCTGCAGATCGCCGGCCTTCCCCGCCGCCGCCACCATCTCCGGCGACGGCGTCTCGCCCGCCGCCAGCGCGGCGGCAAGCGGATCGCCTCCTGGAAGGGCGGCGATCACGGCGTGTGCTGACGACGGGCGCGAGGCTGGATCTTCTTCCAGACATCGCATCACGACGCGCTCGACTGCCGGATCGATTTCGCGCACGACGCTGGCAATGCTCGGCGGTTTGCCGCTGCGATGCTGCGACTGAATCTCCGTCAGCGACGCGCCGTCGAAGAGTCGTCGGCCAGTGAACATCTCGTACAGCACGAGGCCGAGCGCGTAGATGTCGCTGCGCGGCGTCACGCTCTCCCCGCGCAATTGTTCCGGCGACATGTAGGCCGGGGTTCCCGCGAAGCCGGCCGCCGGATCGTCAGCGACCGAAGCGAGTCCGAAGTCGGTGATGCGCGCACGGCCGCGCCCGTCGACCATGACGTTGGCCGGTTTCAGGTCGCGATGCACGATGCCGAGATCGTGCGCCGCCGCGAGTCCGGCGCTCATGTCGCGCGCGATGTCGATGGCCTTGCCGGTCGGGAGCCGACCGATTCGGCGAAGCAACGACGCGAGGTCTTCGCCGTCGACGTACTCCATCGTAATGAAGTGCCCTTCATCCGACTCGCCGATGTCGTACAGACGGCACACGTTGGGATGAGCGACTTGTCGTCCGAGGCGAACCTCTCCGTACAGGCGTTCGAGTGCGCCTTCATCGTGCAGAACGTAGCGAGGCAGAAACTTCAGCGCGACGGGATGGCCGAGCCGGGTGTCGTCGGCGCGATAAACCTCACCCATGCCTCCGCGCCCGAGGAGCGCGACGATGCGATAACGACCGGCGAGCATGGTGCCCGGCGAAAAGCGCAGGCCCGTGGCGGGAGACGGAGTCTCTGCGCGGGCGATCGTGGCGTCCGTTCCATCCATCGCGCCGCATTATCGCCCGCACCTGCCGAAAACGCCGCGAAGCGGCAGGCGTGGGGCCAGTCCTCTGACTGGCCGCCAGCCAGAGGGCTGGCGCCACACAACGCCGCGCGGCGGCGGGTCGGGGTCGAGGCCGTCCCGCTACGGCTGGCGCTCGAAGATGCGGTCGCCCCACTCGGCGCGCGTGGGGACCAACTCCGCATGCAGAACGCCAAGCGCTGCGTCGAGTCTATCGCCACGTGCGGTAACGATCATCCAGTGTGACGAGAAGGGATCTTGTCGGGCCACATGCTTTGGCTCAGAGCGAAATCAGTGCCGCATCGCGGCCGCGGCGTCGAGCGCGAGCTCGATCGGATGCCCTTCGTTTCGGTTCGTCAACACGATGACGGTCACCCCCGCTTCGGGAAGCCGAAGGATCGCGTTGCGGAAACCGATGCTCTCGCCCGTGTGCCACACCGCGTTCTGTCCGCGCTTCGTCCCGACAAACCAGCCGTAACCGTAGCCGGCGTCGGGAGTGTCGGCGCGTTTCGTCGATGCATCGCGGTAGAGCGCACTCTTGTCCAGCCAGGCATACCACTGCGCGAGATCATCGACGGATGAATAGACACCACCGTCGCCTAACACCGCGCTGGTGAGGCTCTGATCGGTTTGTTTCCAGACCGCGCCTTCGCGCGAATAGCCATACGCCCGCCGCGCCACGGTCGAGATC
>JBBRMQ010000147.1:0-10683 GCA_038230775.1 Thermoanaerobaculia bacterium | reverse complement strand
CAGAAGCCCCCTTACAATTGATTCGAATGTTCCGTCCCCTCGCGATCCTCTCCGCCCTGCTGCTCCTCGCGCCCAACGTTCACGCTGCACCGCGACGCCACTCGGTACCTCATCCCACTGAATTTACGGCGGTCGATCTCATCGCGCGCGATGCGATCGCGGGCGGCATCCCGGGCATCAGCATTGCCGTGCTGAAAGGCGACGAGCCGCTCTTCGCGAAAGGGTACGGGGTCGAGAACCTCAGCACGAAAGTACCGGTGAAGACGAGCACCATCTTCGAGATCGGCTCGATCACCAAGCAATTCACGGCCGCAGCGATCATGCGGCTCGTCGAACAGGGAAAACTTCGCGTGGACGAGAAGGCCGGCACATTCGTGCCGGAGCTCGACGCCAAATTCGCCACCGTCACCATCGAGCACCTGCTGACGCATACCTCCGGCATCCCGGAGTACAACGATCTCCTGACAACCGCCTACCTCGCGAGGAGTCAAAGCGAGATGATGAGCCTGATTAACCAGCGCCCTCGCCTGTTCGCGCCCGGGACGGCCTGGTCCTACAGCAACTCGAACTACTACCTCCTCGGCATGGTCCTCGAGCGATTGACCGCCGACACCTACCCGCACTCGATGAGACAGAACTTTTTTCTGCCCCTCGGCCTCACATCGACCGACTACTGCCAGACGCCCCTCCGTGCCGGGTACTGGCGACAATCAGGGACGACTGAGCTGGTCCAACCCGCGGACATGTCCCTCGCGTTCGCGGCAGGCGCGATCTGCTCGACCGCGACCGACCTCGCGCGATGGAACCACGCGCTCGTCACCGGGCATGCCGTGTCCACGTCCTCCTACGCGCGCATGGCCACGTCGTACCGGCTGACAAATGGCACGAAGACAAACTATGGCTACGCGCTAGTAGTCGACACGCTCGACGGCCGCCCTCGCGTGTGGCACAACGGCGCGATCCTCGGCTACATGGCGAACCTGGCGTGGTACCCCAATTCCGATCTGACGATCGCGGTGCTCGTCAATCTCGTCGACCTGAATGGCCGAGACCTCGGCACAGAGATCAGCGATCGGATCGCGCGAGCGCTGTTGAAATAGTTCTCTCGGCCATCACGGCTTCTTCGCTCACGACAGCTTCACGATCGTCACGCCCGGATTACGCGGATCGATCGCGTAGCCACGGATCGACGGCATGCGCTTCAACTCTGCGTGCAGCGCCGACTTCAACTTTCCACCGCTGCGTCCGTGGATGATTTGCACTTCGCTGTTTCCGTCGAGAAACGCGGCGTTCAGGAAACGGCTCACGAGGTCGAGCGCTTCGTCGACGGTGTTGCCATGAAGATCGAGCGAGGACGAGGTCTCTTCCATGCGGCGTGAGACCGTCGCGGAAACCTCGGACCTCTTCGTCCGCGCTGATTTCCGAGCAGCCTCCTGCGGCGTCAGTTGATCGATGGTCGTCACGATGGAACGGCCGCCGATCTCGACGAGATAGCGCCCGCCGTTGCGCACTTCGCGCACGATCCCTTTGCCGAGGGCCGCGACGTGAACGGGATCGCCCGGGGCGAACGCTCTATCGCTCAGGCTTCGCCGCCGTCCACACCGGCACCTGCCAGAGCGCGTAGCCGCGCGGATCGCGAACGCACGCGATCATCTCCCGCCAGCGCTGCTCGATCTCCTGGCGCGAGACGCCGCAGTGCTGCGCCATCGACTCGGTGTACCCGTCGCGCCACGCTTCCCAGATGCGGGCGAACGTCTCGCGCTCGATCCGCAACGTGTCCACCACGACGTAGTCCACTGCGATCTCCGTCATGGCGAGGTCGTGAAGGATCGTGAAGGTCTTGCGGCCGATGTGCAGATCGCAACCGATCGCCGCCGCGTATTGTGGAGGCAGCCGTTGCCAGAAGCCGTCCGCGTCCAGCTCCGTCGGATGACACCACAGCATCCCGTAATCCTCGGTGATGAGATGCATGCGACCGCCGGGGCGCAGCACGCGGCGGATCTCGGTCATCACGCGAGTGGCATCGGGGACCGCCTGCAGCACGTGCCTGCAGACGACGAAGTCGAACGATCCGTCGTCGTACGGCAGCGCGAGAGCATCGGCGACCTCAAACCGGACGCGCGAGCCGAACGCAGCGCATCGCGCCGCCGCGCGGTCGAGATGCGGCTGCTCCAGATCGACGCCGACGAACGAAGCGCGCGGAAACGCCTCGGCCAGTCGCGCGGTGATCTCCCCGGTGCCGCATCCAACGTCGAGCACGGCGGCATCGCCGAGAGGATGGCGGGCAAAGATCAGTTCTTCCTGGGGCCAGATGGCGACGGCCTGCGCGGCGAGATTCCTCACCATCGACTCGTCGGCCATTTCTTTCGCTTGCGGACTGCTTGAGTGCATGAGTGAATTGTACGCGGCGTGTTTCCTGATCGCGTCTCATCCATGTCAATCAATGGAGGAAAAACATTCATGAAAAGGATCTCTCTGCTCCTCGTCTTCGGCGTCGCTTCACAGGCACTGGCGCACGACACGTGGATCGCTCCCGATCGCTTCAAGGGCGCTTGTGGCTCGGTGACGCTGCACATGACGAGTGGCATGGAGTTCGGCAAACTCGATTACGCCATCGATCCGTCACGCGTGGCGCGCGCGTTCGTGAGGGTGGCGGGAAAGCGCGTCAACATCACGCCCGTCGCGGCCGCGCATTCGCTCGACTTTCGAATCGATGTACCGGAGAGCGGTCTCGCGATCGTCGCGGTGGAACTCGCGCCGAAGACGCTCGACCTCACGCCCGATAAAGTCGCCGAGTACCTCGACGACATCGCCGCAACCGACGCGATCCGCGCCGAGTGGAAGGCCCATCCAGGCCGCTGGCGCGAGAGCTACACCAAACATGCGAAGACGTTCGTCCGCTGCAGCGATCGTCAGCACGACTTTCAGATCGCAGCGGACATGGGCCTCGAGCTCGTCCCGCAGGGAACCGATCCGACCATGTTGAAAGCCGGCGACACGCTCAAGATCGCGCTCATCGCGAGGAGCGGCAACAAGGACACACTCGTTCGCGACGTGCCGATCGTTCTGGAGCGCGAGGGAACGGGCCGTGTCACCGTCGTGATGCCAAACGCGGAAGGAGTGGCGTCCGTGGTCGTCCCGCGGTCCGGCCGCTACATGCTGACCGCGACACGCCTTCGACGAAGTGACCGCAAGGACCTCGACTGGGTCAGTGACTTCACGACGATCACCTTCGGCGTCGAGTAACACGTTCCACAGAAATCCCGCGTTTTGCCCATGGTGGCCCTCGCTCGCTATTTCGAAGTCACGGTTTTCGCCACGTTTCCGCGTTTTCGAAGCACAACCTTCGTCCGTCCGACGCGGACCTCATCATGGTCGCCGCTCAGAACGGCCGGCGCGGCGATCCGCTCGCCGTGCACGAACGTCCCGTTCTTGCTGCCGAGGTCTTCGACAGTCACGTGGTCGTCGGCGACGAATAGCCGGATGTGCTGCCGTGAGACATCCGCCGAGTCGATGACGACGTGCGCGCCCGGATCGCGTCCGATGATCGCCTCGCCCAGCGGCAGGTGAATCTCCTCGCCGCCGACCTCCAGAGTGAAGGGCGAGATCCCGCTCGAAGCTTCGGCGTCGCGCGCATCGAACGAATATCCGACACCGTGAATCGTCCGCACGGTCTCATGCGCCGCGTCGCCAATCGTGCGACGGATCTCGGAGACGAGGTTGTGCAGGTTTCCCGCCTCGACGAACGTCTCCGGCCACAGCCTCTCGTACAGAACTTCCTTCGACACCGGCGCCGGGCGGGCTTCAACCAGTGCTTCCAGAAGAGCGAACGCCTTCGGCGACAGGTTCAGCTCGGCGCCGCCGCTCGACAGAGCGCGAAGGCGTGAGTCGAACACGAATCGCCCGAACACCAACCGCACTCCTCGATTCTACGCCTTAGGTTTTCCTTGATTGGCCACAGCTTCTATCGCCAAACGGAAACGACGTTGCGACATGTTCGCGATCGGTCTCGTGGTCGTCCTCTCCGCCGGTGCTTGCGGCGATCTCTGTACGACCGGCGCGGTGGAGCACTACGCGCAGCTCAATGCTCTCGCAGCGTTGACGCGGTACGACTCGGAGCGCGCCGCGTTTCTGGTCCGCCGCGTCGACGGTCGTCTCGTCGTCGTCGCCTGGCCCGCGGGCGGACCTGCCGACGCGGAGTATCGCGGTCGCATTCCGCTCGGGTGCGTCGCCGTGATCCACACGCACCCCTCGCGTACGCCCCAGCCTTCGAGACGGGACATTGCCGAGGCACGGCGGATCGGAATTCCGATCGTGGTAATCACGTCCCAATCAGTGACCGTCGCGATGCCCACGGGAGCCACCGCTCAACTCTTCAGCGCGGGGTGGAGCCGCCGGCAATGACCTCTCCGCCGAGACTCCTCGCCGCCTCCATTGCGGACTGGCCATCGCACCCACCTCGGCGTCCGCTAGAGCATGAACATGCCGCGCGCGAGGCGTATGCTGCCCTCGCCCTGATAACGGAGGTACCACGTGTTTGCTTGCTCCGGCGACGTCGTCCGACGCCTCTTCTTCCTACTTTTTCTTCTCGTGATCGCACTGTGGCCGCTCACCGCGCAATCGCCGGACGTCAACGCGCCGGCGATGACGGTGACCGCGCAGAATGTCGAGACGACGGCGGGACTGCACATCGCGACATTCAGCACCCTGCAGGGCACCGTCACCGTAAACCTTCCTGATGACATGGCGGCGGGCGACACGATCGCCGGCACCGTCGTCGCGGACGGAGCAGGGTCTACGCCGGAGGAGAAGAAACGCAATCAGGATTCGCTCTCCGGCACCGTGGTGGAGATGGAGGCGCAGAAGACAGCGGCATCCGATCCCGGCGGCCGCGGAAAGTGGATCGTTCCAACCGCGGCGGTGATGTCCATTCCGCTGATCCTTCGCGATCACCAGGGACGGCCGATCGGCAAAGTCGCCATTCCGGTCGCGAAAGCACCGACCGGTGAGGCTGCCTCCGGATTCAAAGTTCCTTCGATTGGACAGTCGGGAAGACCGGTCTCGATCAGCGGCGCGTTCGACGGCAATTTCGCCACGAGCGACGTCAGCGTTGCCGGGAAACCACTCGTGGTCCTGGCCGAGTCTCCGCGCAAGCTCATCGCGCGCGCGCCGGTGGACGTCGTCGGACTGGCCGCGATCGAGATGACGAAGGGCTCGCTCGTCACGCGTTGCCAGTACCGCAATCTGGACGTGAAACTCTCCGCCCCGAAACTCACGTTGAAGAGCGGCGAGCGGACGACGATGACTGTCACCGTCGACGGCGCCGCCGGACTGGAACAGAGCGTTCCGCTCTCCGTCGTAAACCGCAGCCCGACTGTCGTGCACGTCGACAGCGGCGACGTGCAGACGATTCAGATCGATTCCAGGCAACTGACCGGCGGCACATTCGTCGCGACGCGCGGACTGACCGGCGTGCGTCCGGGTGGTTTCAACATTCAGGCGTCGGTCCTGCCGGATGGTTCACCGGCGGCGCGATGCACGACCGTCGCAGACAACTCACCGAAGCGCATGGTCCCCGGCGTCGCCGACGTCGCGCCCGATCCGCGCCGTCCGGCTCCTGCCGATGTGTATCACCCTCCCCTCACACCGGCGTACGCCGACGATCCGGAAGGACTGCGCACCGCGGCCGTCGCAGTCCACACCGGCACGCGGTGGCGCTGGCTTCACGGCGGCAACACAGTCAACGTCTATCGCGACAATCCGCCCATGACCGGCGTCACCGATCTCGCGGCGAACTCGGTCGGCTACGACGTCCGCGCAAACGATCTGCCGCCGTTCTGGCGGACGAACGCGAACCTCACGCTGTGGCGCGACGCGGATCTCTTCTTCGCCGGCAGCGGCGGCCACACCTTCACCGATGCGGAGAACGACGGACTGTTAGGCGTGGCACCGGCCGGGCTCCTGCCGCGCGAGGGTACCGCCGCGCGCGTTCGGTGGCACACCGGCGGACTGCAGCTGGATCCCGGGGCGCCGCTCGAGCTCTGGCTGCGCCGGCGGGGTCCGGGCGGTACGGTGAGCGCGGTCGGCGACGCGAATGGTTTCATCACACTCGACCCGGGCACGATCATCGTCGGCGTCGCCGTTGCGGTCATCGAGGAAGAAGGCATCACACCGCCGATCGTCGACCGCGCAATCGCCGAGCTCTGGTTCGACGGACGCACCGCCGGACGCCAGCACGCAATCGACCTCCTCGGAACGAGCGTGCAACCGGTACTCGACCGCGATCCGCATCCGGGATGGAGCGTCGAACGCCTCGATCAGCCAAACGACGGCCGCCGCCTCGCCGCGATGGGACAGGATCCGGACGGAGTGTGGAGCTACTGCGGCGAGAATTTCGGGAGAAACATTCAATTCCGGCTCGTGCGGTTTGGACGAGTCCAGGCGGCCAGCAACCCGGACTGCGCGCACGCGGTGTCGCGCGGCCTCAGTCAGGCGCTGCCGAACTGCATCGTCAGATGGGGAGAGGAACTGCAACGGCAAACCGGCGACCATCGGCCCGCAATCACCATCGCCATTCCCTACGCCTACCCGACCGCGGGCGTTGCCCAGGCGTGGCAAGGCGGAGCGCTGGTCAGCCAGGAGGCGCTCACCGGCGGGTACGGGCGAAATACCATTGCACACGAAATTGGGCATGTGCTGGGATGGAACAGCGGCATTTTCTACGACGGACAATATCCGAACAACCTGATGTCAGGCGGCGCTGAAAGGACGCTTCTGCGCCAGCAGTGTGAGTTTGCCTATCGCACGGCGGCGGCGTATTCGACAGTCCGATAAGGGATCGGGATGCGAGTCGCGAGCATCGTTCTGATTCTGGCCGCATCGACATCCCTCACGGCGCAAACCGTTCCGCTTCTCCCCGATCGCCAGATCACGGCACTGGCGAACGAGTTGTCGGGCGAATCGGCGAAGCGCAACCTCGAGGGTCTCTCGCGCCTGCATCGCATGCGCGGGTCGCGCGACTTTCATCGCGCCGCTTCACAGGTCCTCGACGAATTGAAGAAGTACGGTTACGCCGAGGCGACGATCCTGCAGTTCCCGGCGGACGGGAAAATTTTCTACGGCACTCAGCGATCGCGTCCGGCGTGGGACGCAGACTTCGCCGAACTGTGGGAATTGGACGCCAGCGGCACTCCAACCGTCCGCATCGCGAGCTGGGACGCCGCGCCCATCACACTCGCTGAAGACAGCAACAGCGCGGATGTAGCGGCCGACCTCATCGACGTTGGCGAAGGATCGAGCGAAAGCGATTACACCGGCAAGGACATCAAGGGAAAGATCGTTCTTGCGGGCGCGCAGGCCGACGCCGTGCAGAATCTGGCCGTCGCGAAATTCGGCGCCGCTGGAATCGTCAGCTACGCGGCGAACCAGCGCACCGCCTGGTGGAAGCTGGACGACACGCTCGTGCGCTGGGGACATCTGGACACGTTCTCCGCCAATCCGACTTTCGCATTCATGATCTCCCTCGGTCAGGCGCGGGCGCTCCGCGACCGGCTGCAGAAGGGCGAGCGCATCCGGCTGCACGCGATCGTGCGCGCGGGCCAGCATCCCGGTGCCTACGAGATCGCAACGGCGACGATTCCTGGCTCCGATCCCGCGGTGCGGGGCGAAGAAATCGTCTTCAGCTGTCACCTCGATCATCCCCGCCCCGGCGCCAACGACAACGCCAGCGGATGCGCGACGATCCTCGAGGTCGCGCGCACGCTGCACAAGCTCATCGACGAGAAGCGCCTCGACCCGCCACGGCGCACGATCCGCTTCGTGTGGCCGCCGGAGATCGAGGGCACGATGGCACTGCTCAACGGAAAGCCGGATCTCGCGTCGCACATCAAGGCAGCCATCCATCTCGACATGGTGGGCGGCGGCGCCGAGACGAAGACGATCTTCCACGTCACCCGCGGGCCGGCGAGCCTTCCGTCCTTCATCTACGATCTCGCCGCGCGGATCGGAGCTTTCGTCGACGATCAGTCCTCGCAATACGCGATGACAGGAAGTGCCCCATGGCCTCTCGTCGCGGCGGACGGAGGCCGAGAAGCCCTTCGCGCCGCGTTCGTTCCGCTCACTCTCGGCAGCGATCACGAGGTCTACAGCAACAGCTCGTGGGGTATCCCCGCGATCTACCTCAATGACTGGCCCGATCGGTTCATTCACACGAACGCGGACACCGCAGCGAAGATCGATCCCACCAAATTGAAGCGCGCCGGCTTCATCGCGGCGGCGAGCGGGTTCGTGCTCGCAAACATCAGCGCCGGCGATGCTCGTGCGATTCTCGACGTCGTTGAAGACGCGGGGCTGCACCGGGCGGCCGAAGCACGCGCAGCGAGCCGCGCGCTGCCGGAAGCGGAACGAGCAAACCGTTTGCGATTTCAGCGCTGGTACGAGATCGAGACGACAAACTCCGTCGCGCGATTCTTCGGAACGACGACGAGTGCGGATGTCCCTCCGGAAACCGCGACCCGCACCGGCGTGGTGTACAAGCGCAATCCCGCGGTTCGCGGAGGCCTCGACGCCTTCGGCTACGACTACCTCACCGACCACCTCGGGTCGGCACGCGTGGCGAAGCTCGCGCTCATGCACAGCGGCGAGGAGTATGCGTACGAAGCGCTGAACCTAGCGAATGGCTTGCGCACAACGAGCGAGATTCGCGACGCACTGTCAGCGATCTACGGGCCGGTCGCGCAACCCGATGTTGACGCGTTTCTGTCCGCAGCGGCGGACGCGGGACTTCTCCTGCGCTAAGCGGGTTCTGTGTGAGGACCGGCTGAAGCCGGTCACGGTGACCGGCTGAAGCCGGTCCTCACACAGAACCCCACCACTCAACGCAGCCTACGCGCGAGGCGGATACAGCCGCTCGAACTCCGGTTCGCCGTGCAGCACGGCGAGGTCCGGATCCTGGCGCGCCCACGTCGCGTCGCGAAACCCCGACTCCCACGCCTTCTTGATGGCGATGAGGCCGTCCGCCTTGTTGTTCATCGCGCAGAAGACGCAGGCGGTGTTGTAGAGAATCATCGAGTCGTCCGGCCGCAGGACCATCGCCATGCCGGCCTCGCGTTTGGCGTCGTCGAACCGGCCCTGCGTCGCGTAATCGCTCGCGAGCAACACGCGCGCTCTCGCATCCTCGGGCACCTTCTTGAGGTGCTGCTCGTAGACCTCGACCTCCCGGTGCAGGTAGTTCATCAGCGCGTCTTTCTTGCCGAGGGCGCCGAGGGCGTTGTGGATCGGGACGGTGGTGTTGTAGTTCTCGCCGGCGTGCGCCAGCGCTTCCTCCATGATGTCGACCACTTCCTGATAGCGGCCGTCGGCGAACAGCGACCGGCCTAACAGGTAGTAACCGCCGTCGAGATCGGGAGTGCGGCTCAGGGCGGCGCGTATCTTCTCGATCGCTTCGGTGTACCGACCCTCCGCGAATATCACCCACGCCTCGGCCAGTTTGATCTCCGGTGCATCGTTGCCGTTCGCGCCGGCCTTCTGCGTCGCTGCGATGGCGCGATCGAGCCACTGCTGCTGCCGTTCGAAGTGGTAGTAGTACTGGGCGCAGACGTGAGCGAGGCCTGCGTGCGCGAGCGAAAACTTCGGGTCGAGCGCAACCGCGTTCTCGTACATCTGCAGCGCGAACTGAAGGTCCTGGCGGCCAACACGACGGGCGTAGTTCCGGCCGCGCAGATAGAGATCGTAGGCCTGGAGGTTCTCGGTCGGCTTGGCGGAGAGCGCCTGCTGCTCCTGCGGCGACAGCGTGATGCGCAGCGCCGCGGCGATCTTCTGGGCGATCTCGTCCTGCACCTCGAAGACGTCTTTCATCTCGCGGTCGTATCGCTCGGACCACAGCGGAAAATCGGTCGCGGCGTCGACCAGTTGCGCGTTGATGCGCAAACGGGCGCCGGCGCGCCGCAGACTTCCGGCGAGCACATACGAAGCGCCTAACTCTTTTCCCACCAGTCCCGCGGTGACGGACTTATCGCGATACGCGAGCACCATCGCGCGCGAGAACGTCTTCAATCCCTTGATCTTCGACAGCTCCGTCGTGATGTCCTCGGTGATGCCGTCACGCAGGTATTCGTCTTCCTTCACGCCGCTGAGATTCTCGAAATAGAGAACAGCGATCGAATTCTCCCGCCGCGCGGGCGAAGCGCCCGAGCGCGCGCCGCTCGATTCCGCCGCACTTCGCCCTCCGGCCCCGAGGTCGCGCTTGAGGCGTTTGAGCGCCGTCTTGAGCTCCGTGGCGCTCTGATAACGGAGATCTCGATCCTTCTCCAGCGCCTGCTTGATGATCCGATTGAGATCATCGGGAAGCGTGGAGTTGATCTGCATCAGCGGCGGCGGCTCACGATTGAGGATCGACTCGAACACCACCGCGGACGTCTCGCCTTGAAACGGCAGTGTTCCCGTGGCCAGTTGATAGAGCACGGTGCCGAAGGAGAAGAGGTCGGTGCGCGTGTCGGTGATCTGCCCGCGCGCCTGTTCCGGCGACATGTATGCGACGGTCCCTACCGTCGCGCCGGCGGAGGTCAGCTCCTCGGGCCGCACCGCCGTCATCATTGCGGACGGCTCGCCTCCCGGACGACGCTCGATCTTCGCCAGCCCGAAATCGAGAATCTTGGCCTGACCGCGTGACGTGACGAAGATGTT
>JBBRMQ010000146.1:0-10684 GCA_038230775.1 Thermoanaerobaculia bacterium | reverse complement strand
TCACACAGAAGCCCCAACGCTTTATCGCCGTAAACGGGCGGCGCTTCAATGGAACCTCCATGAATCTCGATCCACCGAACGATGTCTGTTAGGATCGCGTTCCACTCCCGGAGGTCCGATGCGACGTGTCCTGGTTTCCTCTGCGATCACTCTACTTTTGGCGGCTTCCTTAGATGCGGCGCCAAACAGTTACATCAAGACGAACCTGGTGAGCGACCAGGCGGGCGTCGCGGCGATCACCGACCCGAACCTCGTGAATCCGTGGGGCATCGCCATGTCAGCCACCAGTCCGTTCTGGGTAGCGGACAACCAAACGTCATCGGCCACGCTCTACGGGGGCGATACTTCGGCGACGGCGATCAACAAGAACGCGCTGACGGTGACCATCCCCGGCGGGCTGCCCACGGGGACGGTATTCAACGGCTCATCGGACTTCGTCATCACCAGTGGCGGAACCGGTCCTGCGCGTTTCATTTTCGCGTCGCAAACCGGGAACATCGACGCCTGGAGGGCTGGGACGACCGCCGTGGTTGCGGCAGCCCAACCCGGACATGTCTACACAGGACTGGCGATCGGCAACAACGGCGTGAGCAATTTTCTCTACGCCGCCGATTTCGCGAACGGTGCGATCGATGTGTACAACACGACGTTCGCTCTGACCGCTCTGGCGGGAACATTCACCGATCCGGCTCTGCCGGCGGGGTACAAGCCTTTCAACATCCAGAACCTCGGCGGGACGCTCTTTGTGGCCTATGCGCCGCGCGATCCGATCACGGGAGACGAAGTCCCGGGAGCGGGCAACGGGATCGTAGATCGGTTCGACAGCAACGGCAACTTTCTTGGTCGCTTGATTACAGCCGGCACGCTGAACGATCCGTGGGGAATGACGATCGCGCCTTCATCCTTCGGCCCGTTCGGTGGCGCTCTGCTCGTCGGCTACTTTGGCGACGGCCGCATCAACGTGTTCAATTCCACCACTGGTGCATTCCTCGGCACGCTGAACGACACCACCGGTACTCCGATCTCTATCGACGGTCTGTGGGGCCTTACATTCGGAAACGGTGTTGGTGGGGGAGACGTCAATTCGTTGTATTTCGCGGCCGGACCCAACGGCGAGACGCACGGACTCTTCGGCCGGATCGCGGTCGCCGGATTCGTCAGGACCAATCTCGTGAGCGATCAGTCGGGTGTCGCGCTGATCACGGATCCGAGCCTCGTCAACCCATGGGGTATCGCCTTGTCAGCCACCAGTCCGTTCTGGGTGGCGGACAACGTGCCGTCCCAGGCCACGATCTATGGGGGCGACACTCCAGCGACACCATTCAACAAGAACGCGCTGACCGTGAACATCCCCGGCGGCCTGCCGACAGGAACGGTATTCAACGGCTCTGCGGACTTTGTCATCACCAGCAACGGAACCGGTCCTGCGCGTTTCCTGTTCGCATCGCAAACGGGGAACATTGACGCCTGGAGGGCAGGTACGGCGGCCATCGTCGCGGCATCGCACCCCGGACGTGTCTACACAGGACTGGCGATCGGCAACAACGGCGTGAGCAATTTTCTCTACGCCGCCGATTTCGCGAACGGTGCGATCGATGTGCACAACACGACATTCGCTCTGACCGCTCTGGCGGGAACGTTCACCGATCCCGCTCTGCTGGCCGGGTACAAGCCGTTCAACATCCAGAACCTCGGTGGAACGCTCTTCGTCGCATACGCCCCGTCGGATCCCATCACGGGCGACGAAGTCCCGGGAGCCAGCAACGGGATCGTCGATCGGTTTGACGCGAACGGGAACTTCCTCGGCCGCCTGATCACTGGCGGCGTGCTCAACGATCCATGGGGGATGACCATTGCTCCGGCCGGCTTCGGCCCTTATGCCGGCGCACTCCTCGTGGGCAATTTCGGCGACGGCCGGATCAACGCATTCAATTCAACGACCGGCCTGTTTCTGGGAACGCTCACCGACATCCTGGGCGAGCCGATCGTCATCGATGGTTTGTGGGCCATCACGTTCGGAAATGGTGTCGGCGGTGGCAGCACGAACACGCTCTATTTCACCGCGGGACCGAATAACGAGACGCACGGCCTTTTCGGCAAACTCGCTCCCGCGACCGCGGTTCCCACGATCAACGCAACCGGCGTGGCAATCGTTTCGACGGAGGGAAGCTCCTTCAGCGGAAACGTGGCGAGCTTCACCGATTCCGACGGAGTCGGCACCTACAGCGTCACGATCAACTGGGGCGACTCCACGACCAGCGCCGGAACGGTCACCGCCACCGGCAGCGGCGGCTTCAGAGTTCAGGGAACGCACACCTATGCGGAGGAAACCGCGCCCGCCGGCGTTCCCGTCGTGGTCACGATCACCGATACGAGTATCGGGACGGTCGGAACCGCGAACGGAACCGCGATCGTGTCCGATGTTCCCTTGACCGGGACGCCGGTCGCCATCTCGGCGGCAATCAACGGGCCCTTCAGCGGAGCGGTTGCGAATTTCACCGACGCTGATCCGGCCGGCATCGCCTCGGACTACACGGCGACGATCGACTGGGGTGATGGGACGCCGACATCCGCAGGGACGATTGCTCCGTCCGGCGGTGGCTTCGTCGTCAACGGGACGCATCAATACACGACGGTAGGCCCACGCACCGTGACCGTCACGATTACCGATGCCGGAGGTGCGACCACGACCGTGCTCTCGTCCGCGGCGGTCAGCGCCACGATTCCCGCACTCGGCCCGCTCGGCCTTCTGGCCCTCGGCTTGATGCTGGCGACGATCGGAGTCTTGCGACGAATGTAGCCGGCGAGTGACGTTGTGCGGCGGGACGAACCAGCGAAGCGCAGGCTGCGCATGCTGACGACCCGGCGCCCATCCGGTAGAAGGACAGGATGAACCGCCTCTCGAGCGAGAGCGCCCGGCTTGCGCTAAAGAGGTTGGCGACACTCTCGGCAATCACAGCGACCTCGTCTGGCATCGGAGTCGCAGCAAAATGCGCCATGCGCACATTGGTGTCGACCCTTCTTCTTCTCGTCGCCTTTTCGTCTTCGGCGGCGACTTGGACAGCGAAGACCTCGGGGAACATCGATCATTTCGCGTTCGAGTCGAATGCAATCGCGGCGACGGGTGACACGTTGCTGGAGATCGATGCGAATGGCCGGATCGTTCGCGCGACAAAAATGTTGTTGAGCGAGGTCCGCATTGCGCGCGCGGGATCTTCGCTCGCGCTTGCGGGAGGTCCCCCGAATCAAAGTGGCCTCGTCGATGTAGCGAAGATGCGACGGTCAGGCGAAGTGGAATGGGCGCGCCGGATCACAGCGCCGCAGGACCTGCGGCTGGCCGGCGTCGCAGGAGCCGAAGACGGATCGATTTTCGTCGCGGCGGAAGAGGGCGAAGGTCAGACCGATGTCGCGCATCTCGACGCGCAAGGCAATCTGGCGTGGCAAACGAGGTATTCATACTCGGGAAGTTGTCGCACGCGAGCAATCGTCCCCTCCGAAAAAGGCGGGGCGCTAGTCGTTGGATCTCTCGGCGCATTCGGCACCGCGGTGATGCTGGATGCGCACGGCGACCTCGCGTGGGCGATCCAGAGCGGTTTTCCAGACGCGTCCTTCCAATACGTGGATGCGGTCCGGCTGTCGGGCGGTCAGTTCGTTCTGGCAGGCAACGCGTGCACTCCGCGCACGTGCGTGATCGTTTGCGCGCTGTTGACGTCGAGCGGAACCTTGGGCTGGCAGAAAGTCATCACCGCTGGGCCGAGCACGATCGCGCGCTCAATGGCACACAGCTCGGGTGACCGCGTAGCGATCGCTGCCGCGGGCACTCGAGCGATTCTCTTTGTGGTCGATAAGCTCGGAACGTTGTGGGATGCCCGGATGTTCGGCGAAGTCGATGCGGACAACCCGCGGGTCGCGGTGGGGACGACAACAGACGGCGCGATTGTGTTCAGCTGGTCGAAAGCGCTGCAGACGACCGCGACCCGCATCGAATCGGACCGGTCGTGCGGTGCGGAAAAGGCGACCGCGCGCAGTGAGACGAAGTGGCTCACCGGGTACGCGAACGAACCGATCGCCAAAATTGGCGATGCAACGGTCACGCGCCACGGCTTCATAGCGGAGGCTACGAATACGCAGTGGTCCGTGACGGAATGTCAGCCCCAGGCGAGCAACGCGGCTGTCTCGCCGTCCGCAACAACGTCGCCGGGTGCACCGATGCGGCGAGAACAAGGCGCTATCCCTTTACAGATTGCGCCGCAACCCTCTGCGGCTGCGCCCGTGAAACCCGCCGCCGGAACGCCGATCGTCGACGCCATGATCCGCGAACATGAGGCCTTCTCGAAACAGGTGGCGCAGATGCTTGCCGATCGCAAGTATCGAGAGCTCGATCAACTCGAACAGCAGCTGGTTCTATCGCGAGCGCATTTCCCGTCAGGAGCATGGAAGCTGTGGTGGTTTCGCGCCGCCTTTCGAGACTTGAACGGCGAGCCTTTTGCCGGAATGGGCGACGCTGGCGTCCGCGCGCGACTTGACGAATGGCGTGCGACCGCCGGCAGCGCGGTGAGTCGCACAGCAACGGCGACCTACGATCTCGCCCGTGCGTGGCAGGCGAGAGGAACCGGATACAACAACACAGTCACGCCGGGAGGTGCGCGTGAATACGACCGACTCCGCGAGAAATCCGCCGCGCAGCTCGCGGCCCTCCACGCCGAGCACAAGTGCGACTTGATGTGCCTCGATCTCATGATCGATGTCGGCAAACTTGGCGGATGGAGCTCGCCGCTGCGGGAAATTGCACAGCAGGCTCCCGGCTACTGGCACGCGTTCGCCGAGGCATCCGTGTATCTGCTGCCGCAATGGGGCGGGAGCGCCGGGGAGGTCGAACGGTTCGCCCGTGAAGCGGCGGATGCTACGCGATCCGAGATGGGCGACGCCGTGTATATGAAGGTTGACGTGGCAGTGTGGGGTGCATCCGAGAACGGTATCGGCAATCCGCACTTCGATTGGGCGCGGCTGAAGAAAGGCTTCGAAGATTTTCAAACGCGATTCCCGCGCTCCGCCATTAATCTGGGGCGTTTCGCCGCGTTCGCATGGGAAGCGCAGGATCGAGCGACGGCGCGGCGCATTTTCGTGAATCCGCTTCTCGAATGGAACGGTGATCCGGCGGTCCGCAACTGGGCGCTTGAAGGTTCCGTTCCGATGAGTGCGCGCCCCGCCGCGCCAGCAGCCACGACATCCATTGTTCGCAGTGAAGCGCGATGGGATGACTGGACGGAGCATCCGATCGTTTTCTTCGTGACCGCGAGCGGCCATCAATGGGGCGTTTCGGCTACGGAGCACCACTTCCCTCGAAATCCCGAGTACGACCCGCCGGCGAGCCTGCTGCAGTGGGTGGCGCAGGGGCGTCCTCTCACGAACGCAATTGAAATCCCAGCCGATCCGTACAAGCTCACGCGCGTGCTGTTGTTCCCAACGGCCGCACCCACAACGGTTCCGGCGTTCGCCGTCGGCGCGAGCGCGATGGGGCAACGTCTGTTCATCGTGGCATGCCGTGTGGTTCACGGACAGTGCGAGGACGCGAGAATGACGGCCCGAGAGCTTGCAACGGACAGGCTGCAAGAAGAGGGAGGCCCCGTTGCTGTCGATGAGATTCTGGGTGCGCCCGTTGTCGACGATCGAGGCCTCGTCGTCGGCATCGTCGTCGGCGAGAATCACGAGCAGCTGAGGGCGCACCGAACCTTTCTGGTGGTGTCAGTGGCAGACGTGCTCTCGATGTCTCGAAAGACGATCACGCTCCCTGCGGCTGGAGCAGCAGCCCATCGGTAAGGCTGATGGTCTCGCCGGGAACCGAGCGTTGCGCGGCGCGCGCTTGATCCGGCGATTGAACCTTCCGGAGCGTCATCAGTCGTCCTGCAGGCGAACGTTTTTTTCAGGACTTCGGCGTCGATCCGATCGATGGGAATCAACCGTGGCGCCGTGGTTCAGGCGCGTGTTGCGTCATCAGTTCGAAGGTTCTAGTCTGGCGGTGAATCTTGCTCCGCAATCTTCGTGGCTCGAATCGCCTTACCGCGTTCGCACTCGCGCTGGTCATCGTCGCTGGGACCGCAAGCGCTGAATCTCCGAGGAAGGTCGGCCGCGCGCTTCTGACCTTCTATTGGGTGATCGACGAAGGTGTGTCTCGGTACAGAGGCCGCCAGAATGCGGAGCTTCGCGATTCTAGAGGACACGTCATCGCGCACACGACCGCCCGATTCAGAAGGGATCTGGTGATGGAAGGAACCGGCCTGCTGCGCGACGGACGGACTGTCATCTTCGAGCGCAAAGTGCGCGGGGAAAACCGTTTCCGCGTGACCAAACTCGAATTCGGCATCGGAAGTACCGGCTGTGCCCTGGAGCCCTTTCGTTCCGTTGCGGTGGACGAGCATTTCATCAAGCCCGGGTCGACAATTTTCATCCCGCAGTTGGAAGGCACGTGTCTTCCCGACGGCACGGTTCACGACGGCGTGTTCTTCGCGGTCGATCGAGGGCATTTCCGAGGGCAACACATCGACGTATTCGTGGGTGCGGGGCCACACCCGACGCGGCCGTTTGCCCGCCAAGGCTATCCGTCGCGATCGCACGTCATGGTGTACCTGCTCGATGCGGAGCCGATCGATTGCCACGAGGAATAGACGTCAATGACCCGGGCGCTCCTCGTAGTCAGCGGACGGTGATCTCTGCTGCGGATTCGAGAGACGATGTTCCGGCGGCCGTGAAGTCGTCGCCACCACGACGAACCTAGCGCCGTGACGCGTCAAGCATTCGAGCAGCGTCGCAGCCAGATCTCCATGACCGAATTGTAGTGCCTAGAAGAGTGGTAGCGCATACGGGATTTGAACCCGTGTTACCGCCGTGAGAGGGCGGCGTCCTGGACCCCTAGACGAATGCGCCGGATCGGGTGGGACGCGGAAGGTAACGCGAGGCCCCTTCCGCGGTCAAGCGCTCTTAACAGCTTGCGGTCGATGAAATTTCCGGGTTCTTTACCGCAGGTTCAACTCCCACGTCTCGGCCACGAGATCGTCGCGCGAGAAGCTCTGATGGCGCTGCCCGGCCACGAGCTCGAATCCCGCCTTCTCGTAAAGATGTCGCGCCGCGAGGAGCTCGCTCTGCGTCCAGAGCGTGATCTTGCGATAGCGCGCGCGGCGCGCGAAGCGGATGCACTCCTCGATCAGCCGCGCACCGATGCCGAGGCCGCGGGCGGAGGGCTCGACGTAGAGGAGGCGGAGCTTGGCCACCGTCGCGGACTTCAGCACGAGGAACACCGATCCGACGACCTCGCCGTTGCGCTCCGCGATCCAGCAGCGCTCGCGCGCGGGGTCGTGATGCTCGATGAATTCGGCGGCGATCTTCGCCACCAGCGCCTCGAAACTCTCATCGTAACCGTACTCCTGTGAGTAGAGAACGCCGTGGCGGTACGCGATCCACCCGATGTCGCCCGGCTGATGCGAACGAAGAATCCACGGCTCCTTTGACGGAGCGGGCGTCAGGAGCTCTTCGATGGTGCGCATCGAGTCAATGAAGCGCCGCGTGCCGCCCGCGGGCACGTGCGCGAGCAGGGCCGCGACTTCGTCGTCCTGCCGCGCGTTGAGCCTGGCAAACGTCCACCGCCCTTTCGCGGTCAATGCGAGAAGACTGCGTCGCGCGTCGTCCGCGGAGGTGTGCCGCTGCAACAGGCCGCCTTTCTGGAACCGCCGCAGGATGCGGCTCAGATATCCGGGATCGAGCCGGAGCTCCTCGGCCAATGCGGCCGCTGAAACATCCTTGCCATTCGCGATCTCGTAGAGGACGCGCATCTCGGCGAGCGAGAAGGCGGTGTGCAACATCCCTTCGTCCAGGATGCCGATCTGCTTCGTGTAGAACCGGTTGAAGCGTCGGACGGCAGCGACGTCATGCTGATCGTGTCTCACGTTGTTATCGTCATCCAAGTCGTTGACTGAGTCAACGAATGGTCAGTATGGGGACTGGCGACAAACCTTCCCTTCCGGTCTGAAGCGCGCGCCCACATGTCGCACGGACGGCGCCGGGCGCTTCTTTACGCGCGCAACCGCTGTTTGGCCATGTCGATCGCCACCCGGTAAGGCGTCGCCGTTTCGCTCGCTGCCGTCGCCAGGATGCGCGTGACCGTCTCGCCGATGGCCGCGATTCGCGCGTCGGTCTGTTTCGGCGTCCAGCCGAGGACGCGGCGGCCAACGATGGCGATGGCGCCGCCGGCGTTCGCCACAAAGTCCGGTACATACGCGATCTTCCGCTCGCGCAACGCCTCGGCATCGTCCTCCGAACGCAGTTGATTGTTCGCCGCGCCGGCCACGAGGCGGCATCGCAATCGCGGAATCGTCTCGCCTGACAAAACGCCGCCGACCGCACACGGCGCAAAAATTTCGCACGGCTCGTCGACCATGGCGTCGTCGGCGACGAATCGCATGCCGCGCGCGGTCCAGAATCGGATCGCCTCCGCGTCGCGATCGTTGAAGGCGATCGACGCTCCATCGTGCTCGAGCAGTCGAAGCAGCTCGCCGCCGACCTTGCCCGCGCCCTGCACGAGAATTTGCCGCCCTCGCAGTGATTGCGAACCGAACACGTGGGCCGCGCCGGCGCGCATCGCGGCGAACACTCCGCTCGCGGTGCCAAACGTCGATGCGGAATCGTCGTGTGTATCGGCGGCGGCAAAGCCGGGCGCGACGTCGTTGATCACGTCCATGTCCGCGGCGGTGGTGCCGAGGTCGGTGGCGGTGGTAACGCCGCCGATGGCGAGGAGCAGCTCCGCGTAACGACGGAACAGAGCGTTGCGTGCGTCGCCGTCCATCGGTCCCGGCGCCGCGATTACCGCCTTCGCGCCGCCGCGCGGCAGATCGGCGAGCGCGAACTTGTAGCTCATGTGCTCGGACAGACGGAACGCATCCAGCAGCGCGTCATCAATGGATGTGTACTGATGAAGACGCGTGCCGCCCGCTGCCGGACCCCGCGCCGTTGAATGGATCGCCACGATGAACCACGCGCCGGTTGCCCGTGACGGACGATGACGTCTTCACCCGACCATTCGCGCCACGTGCTCATCGCCTTGCAGCGACCGCCTGAATCTCGACCAGCAGACTGCCGGTCAAGCCGGCCTCGATGCACACACGCTGCGGCCAGTCAGCGGCGCGGTCGCCGATCCACGAATCCCAGAGCGCATCGAATCGCGGTTTCGTCGACATGTCGGCAAGGAAGATCTGCACCGATAGCAAGAGCGAACGATCGGAGCCGGCGGTCGTCAGTCCCTCGGCCAGCCGCTCCAGGGTCTGCGCGACCTGATCGTCGAAGGCGACGACATCCTTCGCGGCGTTCGCGACGATCCAGACGAGGCGATCGAAGGCCACGGCGCGGCTTCGGCCCGGCGCGCTGGCCGGCCAGCGGTCAATCGGCTGCGATGTCAATCGATCCCTCCAGATACAAGCGCGCCTCTCCGGTCAGAAGCACGCGATCGCCGCGCACCTCGCAATGGATGCGCGCTCCGCGGCGTGAGGCCTGATGCGCGACGATGGATTCTTTGCCCAGGCGTTCGGTCCAGTAAGGGGCGAGGGCGCAGTACATCGATCCTGTGGCCGGATCTTCAGGAATCCCGTAGCCGGGTGCGAAGTAGCGCGCGACGATGTCCGTCGACCAGGCCGGTGCGCTCACTCCGACCGCAAATGGATGCAGCGCTGCGAGGCGTGCGATGTCGGGTCGCAGGTGGACGACGTCGGCTTCGCGTTCGTAGATCGCGTAGTAGTTCGGGTCGGCGTCCGTGCGGAGAATACGCGCGGGCTCGAGGCCGAGGGCGTCGATCAGTCCGTCGGGAATCGATGCCGGCTCGACGTACGGAATCATCGGAAAGTCCATCGTGATGCGATCGCCGGCGATCCACATTTTCAACGGGCCGCTCGCGCTGTCGAGCTCGAGCTCCTGCTCGGGGCCGCCGATGACGTTCAGGAGCACGAACGCCGTCGCCAGCGTGGCATGACCGCAAAGCGGCACCAATTCACACGGAGTGAACCAGCGGATGCGCAGACGCTGTCCTTCGCTGACGACGAACGCCGTCTCCGACAGATTGTTCTGCGACGCGATCTTCTGCAGCAGCGAATCGGGGAGCCATGAGCTCAGCAGGCAGACGGCAGCGGGATTGCCGGTGAATGGTGCGGAGGCGAAAGCATCGACGACGTAGATGCGGGGGTTGCGGTCGGACACGGGGAGAGTATCTCTTGAGACACGCATCGCCACGTCAGGATTCGGTTGCGCGATTTCGACCCGCGCAAGTTGCGAACGTCGGTGAACGTCACGAGGGTCGAGCTCGAGAAGATCCCGACCTCAATGAAGAGCTGCACCATGTCGTGGCCATCCGGCGGCGAAGGCCAGACGCCGCCGTCGATTCCTTTGTCCTCGCCGCTCTTCATTTCCCAGTAGCCCATTCTGTTGCTGGCGTCGATCGCCCAGTTGAAGACCGAGGCGTAGAAGCGCGCGGTTTTCTCGGGGTCGCGTTGCTCGGAGCGCCGCTTGCGGCGCGAGTGTGGGGCCAGCCCTCCGGCTGGCCTGGCCAGTCAGAGGACTGGCCCCACACCAGCGGCCAAGCCGCAGGGCAGGGACTTTCTCGGTTGGGAACCGAAAGTTCGCCGAGGCTCGCGGATCACAACCGCCC
>JBBRMQ010000145.1:0-10689 GCA_038230775.1 Thermoanaerobaculia bacterium | reverse complement strand
GCGATTTCAACGGCGACCGGCTCGCCGACATTGTCTGGTGGAACCCCTCAACGGCCGAATCTTCGATCTGGATCATGAATGGACTTCACATCGGCCCGGAATCTGGAGTGATCGAAGCGCCGAGCTGTTTAGCACCGGATCCCGGCCCCTGCCGCCCCTGGTTGCAGCCATTCGCGAGCGGCCACTTCGACGGCGACGACAAGTCCGATCTCTTCCTGTTCGGCTCGGTCAGGCTGATGAACGGCAAGAACATTCTCACGGATCTGCAGCTGCCGGGAAGGCCGGACGACTGGAACCTGGCCGCCGTCGGCGACTTCAACGGCGACGGGGCCTCGGATGTGGTGTGGCGGAGCTCCACCGGCGATACGACTATGTGGATCCTGAATCGAGGTGTCGCCACGCAGATCTGGTTCGCACGACCTCCGCTTTCGTGGCAGATCATCGGTGCTGGTGACTTCGACGGCGACGGCAACTCAGATCTCCTGTGGAGAAACACGACAACGGGCGCCACATCTATCTGGTTCATGTCCGGTCCCACACCGAAGAGTTCTTCAGGTTCGACATTCCTTGCAATCCCGCTCGCCTGGAAGCTGGCCGCGATCGGCGACTTCAACGGCGACGGCTTCTCGGACATCGTCTGGCGAAACACCACGACGGGCGAACTGTCGATGTGGCTGATGAATGGCCTCAATACGATCGCAGGCTCCGGTTCCGTCAACACCGTCGCCGACATGAACTGGGATGTCGCCACTGCCGGCGACTACAACGGAGACGGCAAGACCGATCTGGTCTGGCGCAACCAGTCGTCGGGACTCAATTCCATCTGGTTTATGAACGGAACGGCAATCGGCCCGGGCTCCGGTACGATCAACAGTGTTCCGCCGCCGTGGCAGATCGTGCCTGCAAGTCCGTAGTGTAAGGGCGGCGCGTTCGCACCGCTTCCCGGGCGCCGGTTCCTTGTAGCGGACCGCCCCGCCAATGCCGGCCGCCGCGCAGAAGTGGTGCCCCCGGCCGGACTCGAACCGGCACGACCGTCTCCGGTCAGCGGATTTTAAGTCCGCAGCGTCTACCGATTCCGCCACGGGGGCCTGCTCAGGACTGAGGACTGGGGGCTGAGTACTGAGTTCGGATGGCGGACGTCTCAGTCCTCAGTCCTCAGACCTCAGTCCTCCCATGATAACCGCGATGCTTCGGCTATGATTCGCGGCCGGAGAAGCTGCCCAATGACCACGCAAGCCGTTGAAGTCGTTCCTGGCGCGCCGCTCACCCAGCTCAGCGAAGAAGAGCAGATGTTCCAAGAGAGCGTCCGCGACTTCGCCGTCGAGAAAATCCGGCCGCTCGTCCATCAGATGGACCACGACGCGACGATGTCGAAGGACCTCATCGCCAACTTCTTCGAGCTGGGCATCATGGGAATCGAAGTCCCCGAGCAATGGGGCGGCGCCGGATCGACGTTCTTCAACGCCGTGCTCGTCGTCGAGGAGCTCTCGCACGTCGACGCCTCCTGCGGCGTGCTCGTCGACGTTCAGAACACACTGGTCAACAACGCGTTCCTCCGCTGGGGCAACGACGATCAGAAAACGAAATACCTGCCGATGCTCACCCGCGACACGATCGGCGCCTACGCCTTATCCGAAGCGGGGTCGGGTTCCGATGCGTTCGGTCTGGCGACACGGGCGGAAAACAAAGGCGATCACTTCGTCCTCAACGGCCGCAAGCTGTGGATCACCAACGCCGCCGAGGCCGGCGTCTTCATCGTGTTCGCAAACATGAATCCCGATGCCGGATACAAAGGCATCACCGCGTTCGTCATCGAGCGCGACTTTCCCGGATTCCAGATCGGCAAGAAGGAAGACAAGCTCGGCATCCGCGCGTCGTCGACGTGCGAGCTGATGATGGAAGACTGCCGGGTCCCGAAAGAGAACGTCATCGGCGAGCCGGGCAAGGGTTACAAGATCGCCATCGAGACCCTGAACGAGGGCCGCATCGGCATCGGCGCGCAGATGCTCGGCGTCGCGCGCGGCGCACTCGAGCACGCGATCGTGTACACGAAAGAGCGCCGCCAGTTCGGCGCGACGATCTCCGAGTTCCAGGGCGTGCAGTTCCAGATCGCGCAAGCCGCGACGGAACTGGAAGCCGCCCGCCTCATGGTCTACAACGCCGCGCGGCTGAAGGACGCGAAGAAGCCGTTCCTTCGCGAAGCCGCGATGGCGAAGCTCTTCTCGTCGCAGGTCGCGGAAAAAGTGACCTCGCTGGCGGTGCAGCTCTTCGGTGGCAACGGCTACACCAAGGAGTATCCGGTCGAGAAGTTCTGGCGCGATTCGAAGGTCGGACAGATCTACGAGGGAACGTCGAACATGCAGCTGGCCACGATCGCCAAGACGATCCTCACCGACCGGCTGTAGCGTGAGGACCGGCTTCGGGTCGGCCGACTGAAGTCGGCCCTACACACCGCGCTGCCGCCGCGCGAGCCGCTGCAGGAAGTCGTAGGCGATCCCGCCCGATGTCCGCTTCAGGGTCAGGAAGTACACCGCGAGCGCGATCGCACCGCCGACCCACGCCAGCGTTCCGAGCGGCGTCGAGGCATGCTTTCCGAAAAACGGCCACATCGTGAAGCAGAGCGCACCGAGCACTCCGGCCACGAGCATGGCCACACGCTGCGCCTTCGGCGCGTCGACGTCGCGGTCAGCGGTCAGCGTGACCGTCGCCTCATCGTCGGCGCCGATCGTCCAGACGAGCGTGCACTCCACTCCCCCGCTCACCGCAACCCCTCGGCGAAGCGGCAGCACGAATCTCCGCTCCCGCGCATTGCTCGCCTTCATCTCGCCGCCGTAAAGCTCGACGAGCTCGTCGACGGTAGTCTCGATCTCAGCGGCTGGAATGCGATCTTCGGTGAACTGGGATAGTGATGTCATTCCGAGCGTAGCGAGGAACCGGTGTGGGCGGGCGGCGCGTGCTCCGAGCCACTCGCTACGCTGGGGATGACATCACTCCCTCGCGGTGATGCTGTACTTTTGCATCTTGGCCTTCAGTGTATTTCGAGCGAGGCCGAGACGGCGAGCCGCCTCACGAATGCGGCCGTTCGACAGATGGAGCGCGCGCTGAATGAGCTGCTTGTCCACGGATGACAGGACTTCGTCGTACACGTCACCGGTCACCTCGAGGTGCGAGACGATCGGTCTTACCGCCAATGCCTTGTCGTTCGACGCGGGCTCGAACAGCCCGAAGAAATCATTGCGCGTGATCATGGCACCGTTCGACATCACGATCGCGCGATGGAGCGTCGCTTCGAGCTCGCGGACGTTGCCCGGCCAGTGGTAGCGGAAGAAGAGCTCCAGAACGCCGGGCTCCAGCCGCTTGGTCTCGACGCCGAGGTCGAGACAGATCTTGCGGAGGAAGTGCTCGGCCAGGACGGGGATGTCTTCCTTGCGGTCGCGCAACGGCGGCAGGACGAGCGGAACGATGTTGAGGCGGTAGAACAGATCCTCGCGGAAGCTTCCCTCCTCGATCGCGCGCTCGAGGTCGAGGTTGGTGGCGGTGATGATCTTCACGTCGCTCTTGATCGTCTGCGTTCCGCCGACGCGCTCGAATTCCTTCTCCTCCACCACCCGCAGGAGCTTGGCCTGCATCGCGAGGCTGACTTTGCCGATCTCGTCGAGGAAGATCGTGCCGCCATTCGCCAGCTCGAAGCGGCCTAACTTGCGTCGGTCCGCGCCCGTGAACGAGCCCTTCTCATGCCCGAACAGCTCCGACTCCGCGAGCGTCTCCGGAAGCGCCGCGCAGTTGAACTTGATGAACGGCCCGTTCCGGCGCGGCGAGACGTTGTGGATGATCCGCGCCACCAGACCCTTGCCCGTGCCGGACTCGCCGCGGAGCAGAACGGTCGAGTTTCCGGCCGCCGCTTTGCGAATGGCGAACTGGATCTTCGACACCGCGTCCGACCCGCCGACGACCGAGTCGAGATGTTTCTCCACCAGTACTTCGCGGCGCAGCGACTCGTTCTCCAGCGAGAGCCGGGCGCGCGCTTCCTCCAACTCTTCGTACAGGCGCGCGTTCTCGATCGCGATCGCGGCCTGGTCCGCGAACGCCTCCAGAAACGTCCGATCCTTCTCCGAGAACACATGACGCGCCTCCCGGTGGTCGACATAGATCGCACCGGCGATGCGCTCCTTGATGATCAGCGGCACGCAGAGAATGGAGAGGATGTTCTCGGCGATCACAGACTCCGACTCGGTGAAGCGCTGATCCGCGCGGGCATCCGCCGAGATCACCGACACGCCGCTCTGCATCACTTCCTTCACGATCGATTGCGGCGAGCGGCGCGACACTGGATCCGTCTCGCTGATGTTGCGGACGACGCGCGTTCGCAGCTGGCCGGTGATCGGATCGAGCAGAAGGATCATTCCTCGCTCGGCTCGAAGCCGCCGGATCGCCACGTCAAGAACGCGTCCGAGAACGTCCTCGAGATTGAGCGTGGAGTTGATGATCTTGACGACTTCGTACAGGCCGACGACCGCCGAGTCGGGAGCTTTGGCCGTGGGCTTGATGCGGAAGAGCGCGCCGCGAGCGCGTTCCAGATCATTCGTCGCTTCCAGCCGCTCGAATGTCCGGATCGCCACCCGGATCATCTGCGCCGCCTCCTCCGGTTCCTCGCGCAGAAGGCCGACGTCGAACTGCAGACGGGCCGACTCGTACGGGGTCTCGAGCTCCTCGAAGATCGCGCGCGCCTCGCTGAACTTGGCAGCGGCCGCGTCACGATTTCCCTGCAGCGAGTGGATCTTTCCCCACATCCAGTCGTTCTTCGCCTGGTTGAATCGGTCGTCGAGCTGCCGCGCGAAGTTTGCCCCCAGCTCGGCGTGGCGGATCGCGTCGTCGATGCGGTGCTGCGAGAACGCGATGCTGGCGCTCGCGGTGTGCGCGCGGGCCAGCCCCTGCATCGTGTGATGGGCTTCGAAGATGCGCAGCGCGCGATTGAGATAGCGCTCCCCATCGGCGAAGTTCTCGCGCTCGTCCTCGATTGCCGCCAGCGTGTAACACGCCTCGGCGACGAGATCCTCATCGCGTGCGCGCTCCGCGGCAGCGAGCGCCTTGTGGGCGTATTCGACCGCCTTCGGAATGTTGCCGCGCTTGTTGGTCAGCCTGGCGAGCGGAACATACACGGACGATCGCGACGCGCGCCCGTCGTCGAATCCCTGCAATCCAAGACATCGCTGATATTGATCGGACGCCTCGGGCCATCGCCCCAGCAGCTCGTACGCTTCGCCGAGGTTCTGGCGGGCCAGCGCCTCGCTTTCGACCGCTCCGATCTTCTCGTCGATGCGAATCGATTTCTCGAAGTACTGCGCGGCGTCCTTGAAGTCGCCGCGGCAGAACTCGATCACGCCGACGTTGTTGTACGCCGTGACGAGATCCCACAGGTCGCCTTCCGTCTCGGACAGATTCAGATTGATCTTGTAGTACTGCAGCGCGCTCTTCCAGTCGCCGAGCTTCCAGAGCGTGTTGCCGAGGTTCGTCGAAGCGACTTTGCAGAGCTGCTCCGAAGCGACTTTCTCCGACACGGTCAGCGCTTCGAGGAACGGCTCGCGCGACTTCTGCCAGTTCCCCGTGGCGTACTCGAGGACTCCGAGCATGTTCTTGACGTACCCGTACACGACCGTGGGTTGCGCTGGATTGAGAAGGCGAAGCGCGCGCTCGGCGTAATCGCGCGCCATGACCAGATCGTCCTGCTCGCGAAAGAGACCGGCGATCCGATTGAGAAGCTCTGCCACTTCGAGCGTCTGACCGAGGCGCTCGTACTCGGTCATGGCCGCCTGGAAGTATGCGAGCGCCGGCTCGTGCTCTCCCCGCTTGCTAAGCACCTTGCCGATTTTCTTCGTCACTCGCGCCAGGTCGGGGTTCGGTCCGGGCTGCGACCGGGCCTGGATGCTTTTCAGAAGAAACTGATACGACTGCATCGCGCTGCGGTAGTCGCTGCTGCGGTAGTACGCGTCCGCGAGCTTTTCCCGCGCGTCGGACTTTCGTTCGTCGTCGATCGCCGCGAGATCCATGAGCTCCAGCGCCAGCCGGTAGAAGTCGGTCGCGTCCTGATGCGCGGCGCTGCGCGACGCCAGCTCGCCCGCCTCGATCGAATAGCGGATGCCGCGGTCGATGTCGTTCGCACGTGCGAAGTGAAACGCGATCTGTCCAAGCAGATGAGTCGATCCGGTCTGCAGCCGCGGCTCGAGCGCGTTGCCGGCGCGCAGGTGAAGCTCTGCGCGGCGAGTGTCGGGCATCGCACCGTACACGGCGTCACGGAGATGAATCTGCGGGAAGCTCACCGTTTTCCCGTCCGGCGATTCGTCGACGATTCCCTGACGAACGATCGATTGGATGGATTCATAGGTCTCGTCCGGAGTCGACGAAGAGACGTCGGTCAGCAACTCGATCTCCGCCACCTCTCCAAACACCGCGGCGGCCTGCAGCAGCCCGCGCTCCTCACACGAAAGAGCGTCAACCTTCTCCATGAGGATCGACGCCGCACCGCCGGGGATACGCAACGTGCGGATGCGCTCGACGTCGGCCACCCATCCACTCGCCTGCCAGTGCAGAAAGCGGTGCGTGACGAGATAGTCGAGCACGCGGCGGACATTCATCGGCGATCCCGCCGACTCCCAGAAGACCCAGCGCACGAACTCATCGGACACCGTCTGCTCGCCGAGGAGCGCCTGCACCAGCTCACGAACCAGCGGTTCGTCGAGCGGACCGACGTTCACGACCGGAAAGCTTCCCTCCTGCGCGCGTTGGATCCACGCCGGGTCGCTTCCGGTCAGCGTGCCCACGACCATCAACCGGTTCTGCTTGGCTTCGCCGACGAGAAACGAAAACAGTTCCGACGTCGATCGATCGGCCCACTGCACGTCTTCGACGACGATGATCAGCGGAGCGCCGGTGGTGTCGCTGCTGGCGTTGAGGAAACCGTAGAGATCCTGCAGCGACTGCACGAAACGGTTGAAGAGACGGTACTTGCGGCCGAGCGTCGGAACCTCGTCCCGAATCGGCGTTCGCATCAGCCGCCGCACTTCCTCGGTCACGTTCGCTTCGGGATTCACCGCGAGGACCATTTGCTGAAAGATGTCGAAGAACGGCGCGTAGATCGTCTTGCGATTGATGGGACAGCGGCCGCAGAAAACGCGCGCGCCGTCGAGCTGCGCGCGCAGGGTGACATCGCGCACGATGCGGCTCTTCCCGACACCCTCTGCTCCCGCGATCAGCACACCGCCGCCGCGTCCTTCACGCGCGTCCTCAATCAGCCGCGAGAGCTGGGCGACTTCGTCTTCTCGATTGATGAGCGGCGCGGCGAACAACTCACCATTGCCGAGCAGCAGCTCGGCCGTGGGAACGGTGGTACCCGCGGCCTCGGCCAGCGCCTGCAGAAGCGCAGCAGAGGATGAGTATCGATGACGCGGATCCGTCTCGAGGAGCTTCGCGATGATGCGATCGAGTTCTTCGGGAACGCCGGGATTGATCGATGATGCGGGCCGGATCGATTCGTCGAGATGCATGCGGATGACGTCGAGCGCCGGCTTGCCGTAGCCGGGAAGAGCGCCGGTGACCGTCTCGTAGATCGTCATGCCGAGCGCGTAGAGATCCGCGCGCGCATCGACCCGGTCCTGGCGCAGGACTTCCGGCGACATGTAGTGCAGCGTGCCGCGAATCTGCCGGTCGAAGATCTGACGGCTCTCGATCGCGACGCCAAAATCCATGATCTTCGCTTTGCCGGCGTCATCGACCAGAATGTTGGACGGCTTGAGATCCAGATGGACGATTCCGAGGCGGTGAATGTGATGGAGCGCGGAAGCGATCTGGATCAGCACGTCGTGCAACGCGTCCCAGTTCGAGCCGTCGAACCAGTCGGAGATCTTCTGACCTTCGAAGAACTCCATGGTGAAGTACGGGAGGCGCTCGCGCAGAAGACCGAACTCGCAAACACGGACGATGCTTGGATGATCGAGCGATGCGAGTGTGGTGAATTCCGATTTGAAACGAAGAAGTTGCTGCGTCTCCGACAACTCGTGCCGCAGAATCTTGATGGCCTTCTCGTGTCGGTCGGAAGCATCGAAGACGCGATAGACCGAGGTCGCGGCAGTCTGCTTCAGAATGCTTCGCAGCTGGTACCGCGGCGGCAGCGGAAGCTCGGCGCTCAGCGCCTCAACGATTGCCATGTCTGACACGGTTTTGTGACAGGGTGCGAATATAACCCATCGATCTCATCGAGGGTCAAGAATGTGACCACAAAGTGCGCGGTGTAGAATGAAAAAGCACCTGCCCCAGCATGACGCAAATTCCTCAGTCATTTGATCGTTTCGAGGTTCTCCGCGTGCTTGGAAAAGGCGGCATGGGGACGGTGTATCTCGCACGCGATGGGAAGCTCGACCGCCAAGTTGCCGTAAAAGTTCTTCAATTAACCGAATTTGCCCAGGACGATCGACGCGCGCGGTTCCTGCGTGAATCGCGCAGCGCGGCGGCGATTCGCCATCCGAATGTGGCGACGATCTACGAGGTCGGCGAGAACGACGGCGTCCCGTTCATCGTCATGGAGTACTGCGAGGGCGAGACGCTGGCGCAACGCATCCGGCGCCGCCCGCTGGAGCCGGGCGAGTTTCTGCACATCGCCCGTCAACTGGCTGCGGGCGTCGCGGCGGCGCACGCCGGCGGAATCATTCACCGCGATCTCAAGGCCGCGAACGTCATCCTCGAACCCTCGGGCCAGGTGAAGATCCTCGACTTCGGTCTGGCGAAGCCGCTGCATCACGATTTCCAGAGTCCGGTGTCCGTCGATTCGACCGCCGGCCACATGTTCGGGACCATTCACTACATCTCGCCGGAGCAGGCGCGCGGATATTCGGCCGACGAGCGCAGCGACCTCTTCTCGCTCGGCATCGTGTTCTACCAGATGGCAACAGGACAGCTGCCCTTCAATGCCGACGCTCCGCTCATGGTTCTCGAGAAGATCCGCGATTCTGAGCCGGAGACGTTCGTTCCGGTCGACTCGACGTTCCCTCCTGCGGCGGCGCGCATCATCGGCAAGCTGCTGAAGAAGGATCCGGCTGAGCGTTATCAGTCGGCGAGCGAGCTGCAGGCCGATCTCGAAGTGCTGTCGACGCCCACCGCGCGTCACACCATCTCGCCGCATTCGCGCAGCTCAATCGGCCGCACGGTGCGACGGCCTCACTGGCTTCGCATTGCGGCCGTTGCAATCGCCGCCATCATCGTGGCCGGCGCGAGCTACTTCGCCGGGCATTCCGCCAAGTCCGCCGCGGACGGCTCGCAGGCTCCTCTTCCGCCGATCCGCTCCATGGCCGTTCTTCCGCTCGAGAACATCTCGAACAACATGAAGGATGACTTTCTCTCCGTCGGTCTTGCCGACGCACTGGTGACGAAGCTGCAGCAGATTCCCTCCCTGCAGGTCCGCCCGACATCCTCGGTGCTCGAGTTCCGCAAGAAGGGCGATGCGAAGCTGGCGAGCGAGAAGCTCGGCGTCGACGGTGTGCTCGAAGGGCACTTTCTCGCTGCCGGCGATCTCGTTCGCGTCAATCTTCAACTCACCGACGCGCGCACCGGCTACAGCGTGTGGGCCGATTCGGTGGATGGAAAACGCGAGGACCTGCTCAAGCTCATCGACGAGGTGTCGTCGCGAACGCTGACCGGTCTCAATCAGAAGTTAGGCGTGCAGCAACCCGCTCGCCGTTCCGAACCTCGATCGACCAATCCGAAAGCGTTCGAGGAGTTTTTGCGTGCGCGGGCGCTGAACGGCAGTCTGGTTGAGGCCGAGCATCATGCGCAGGTCCGCGCCCTGGAAGATGCGGTCAAGCTCGATCCGAATTTCGCCGCCGCGTACGCCGACCTGGCCATCGCGCTCTCGCTCGGCCAGGCGCGCGCCCTCGACACGGAGCCGAACATCGCGCAGAAGGCTGAAGGTTACGCGCGGAAGGCGGTGAGACTCGATCCGAATCTTGCTACCGCTCACCTCGCGCTCGCCCGGGCCTTCGTCCGCTTTCCCGATCGCTTCAGCGAGTCAGTGCGCGAGAATCTCGCCGCCCTCAGGCTCAACGCACAGGACGTCGTCGCACTCAACAGTCTGGCTACGTACTTCGTCTCGATCGGCGACACGCAGAAGGCACAGTGCATCGCCGATCAGATGCTGCGCATCGATCCCAACTCGAATGAGGCGAAGACGCGCGGCTACTGGTATGTGAACGCCGTCGATCCCGAAGGCGCAATGCAGAATGCGAAATGGGCGCTGGCGAGTAAGGACACCGAAGTGGTGGGCCACGACATCCAGGGTGTTGCCGATGTGTTGATGGGAAATCTGGCAGCGGCTTCCACCGAGGCGGACCGCGCCACCACCCTTCTGCCCAACCATTACCTCGGCAAGAGCCTTCGCGCGATGGTGGCGGCGGCGAACGGCAATCGTGCGGCAACCGAAGCGGCGCTGAAGACGTTCGAAGCCGATGCGAACAAGAATCACTGGGCCGCGATGCGTCAGGCGCTCTGCTACGCAAAGCTCGGAGACCGCGAGCAGGCCGTTCATTGGGTGCAGCGCGCCGGCGAGCTTGGGAACCACAGCTGGTACGCGTGGGTGAAGCATCCGTGGACGCAATCGCTGCAGACCGATCCGGCGTTTCAGAAGACGATCGGTAAGATGAAGGC
>JBBRMQ010000144.1:0-10850 GCA_038230775.1 Thermoanaerobaculia bacterium | reverse complement strand
ATGGCGGCAGTTTGCCAGCGGCTTCGAGGAGCGTCGTGATGAAGATCTCCATCGTGCGCAGCGAGCGCTTCGTCAGCTCCTGCGAGAACGGCTTGGTGCGGATGCCGATGAACGTCGACAGCGTGCCGTTCGCGAGGCCCGTTGCCAATTGTTTCGCCGCCGATGCCGCGTGTCCGTCTTCCTCGTCATCCGGACGATTGCCGTAGCCGTCTTCGAAATCGATGCGGAAGTCTTCGACCGCTTCGCGCTGCAGCTTGGCCACGACGCGGCGGTAGACAATCTCCGCGAAGTCATCCGGGATGTCGAGGATGCGGGCGAAGCCGTGGGGATCGGGGCCGTATTCGTTCAGCGATTTCAGCGCGAGCACACCGAGCTTCGCGGGTGTGTCGCTCTTGAACAGATGCGCGCCGCCGTAGACGGTGTGCACCGGCTGGCGCGCGGGAGAGTCGCCGGGAAAGCGCCGCGCGAACGCGGCGAGCGCGTCGTCGAGCGCCGCAGTCGTGAAAGTCATTAACGTCTCCGAATGACGCTCGCCACTCCCCATCCGACGAGGACGAGCACCGCGAGAATGATGGCGTTGTACTGATTCCCGTAGGTGGAAACCGGGAAGTGATTGCTGATCATGATGAACACCACCGGCACCACCATGAACGTGTTCTGCTTCGAGCGCTGCTTCGCGCGATCGGCGAGACGCATGTCGGGCTGCTGGCCCGCTTTCGCCGCCGCGATCAGCTTGGCCTGCCCGGGAAGAATCCGCACCCAGACGTTCGCGGCCATGATCGTGCCCATCGTCGAGCCGACCTGCATGTATGCGGCGCGTCCGTCGAAAAGCTTGGTCGCCAGGAAGATCAGTCCGACGAGAAGGACGTACGACACGATGACGCCTGCCGTTTCGTTCTTCGACAGCGGCGACATCCACAACATGTCGTACACGATCCATCCCGCGATGAGAAGTCCGATGCTGATCGCGGCCTGGCGTCCGGGGATCAGGCCGCCCGAGTAGTACACGAGGCCGAGCAGAAGAAAGCCGCTCAACCACGTGATCGCCGCTTCCCATTTGAACCAGTGCAGCTTCTGCGAACGCATGGCGTCCATCCCGTGTTTGTTGACGCGATAGAAGCCACCGCTATGGACCATCCACACGTCTTCTTCCTCATGCAGCGTGTGATCGAGCCAGGTGAAGAAGTAGGTCTGGCCGATCCACATGATGCCGGCGAAGACGTGCGTCCACCGGATCGCGAGATTCAGCCACTCGTTTACGATGTACGGCAAGCGGCAGGACTATAACGGAGCGAACGACATGCGGCCAACCGAACGGTACCTCGATCAACTCAATCGCGCTTTCGGCGGCGAAGCGTGGTACGGCCCTCCGCTGCGCAACCTGCTCGACGGTGTGAGCGAGGACCAGGCGAAACAGCATCCGATCAAGGGTGCGCACTCGATTCTCGAGCTCGTCGTTCACGTGCGGACGTGGATGGACGTCGTTGCGAGGCGTATCGCCACCAGCGAGAAAGAATTCACGACCACCGAAGACTGGTCCGACCTCAGCGGCACGTCATGGGCCAACACGCTCGAGGAGCTCGAGAACGCCGAGAGCCGGCTGAACGATGCCGTCGCGCGACTGAACGACGCACGACTCGAACCCGCCCACGACGAGATCCTCGGCATCCTTCAGCACAACGTCTATCACACCGGCCAGATCGTGATTCTCAAGAAGGCGCTCGGGATCTAGTGGAGTGTATTGGTTGAATTGGTACCAGATGGCGCAGGGATCGGCGACGTGAGCTAGGCGCGCCGACCCAGGCGTAGCGGTGACTACGCTGAGGAGGCGCAACGACGCTCACGGCGTCGAGACCAAGCCAGGTGGTACCAATTCAACTAATACACTCCACTCTAGCCCCTCACCCGGCCTTCGGCCACCCTCTCCCCGCAAGCGGGGCGAGGGCCCACGACTTCGCGCTCTCATTGCCTTCTCCCCGCGTGCGGGGAGAAGGTGCCCGAAGGGCGGATGAGGGGCTCTTTCCCTTTCAGGAACGCACGAAAATCAACCGGGGTCATCGATACGGCAAATATAAGGATGAGCCGAAACATCAGCGAGCTGCGATGGGTTATGTAGATCACACAACACAACAGGTCACGCGAAAAGGCAAACTTCCGGCGACGGAAGGGCGCAAAGCAACCGGTCTGAGGCATTCAGACAGCGGTGCTGCCGAACGGGCTCGCTGACCCCCAAAAAGGAGCGTTCATGCGAGCACGACTGGTGGTGTTTTTCCTGACGGCGGTCACATCCGTTCCACTCGTTGCGGCCGAGCGTCCTCTTGCGACGCAGGCTTTTCCCCACCCCGTGCCGCAGTACCTCGCGCAGATCATCACCGACGCGGCCCACACGTATGGAGTCGATCCGAATCTCGTGGCCGCCGTCGCGTTTCACGAATCGCGGTTCAACCCAAATGTGGTCTCGCCGATCGGCGCCTCGGGACTCATGCAACTGCTGCCGTCGACGGCGCGCTCGTTAGGCGTTCAGAACCTATTCGATCCGCGGGACAACATCTTCGGCGGCACGAAATACCTGAAGAAGCAATTGGACCGCTCCGGCGGCGACGTCGATCGCGCGCTCGCGGCCTACAACGTCGGCGCGGTCACCGTGAAGAAGAACGGGCCCGGCGCAGCTGCGCAGTATGTTGCGACCGTGAAAGGTCTGTACGCAGCCGCGTTGCGGGCCCTGTAACGGAAGGCGACTACTTCTTCTTTGGGGTCTTGGCTTCCTTCACTTCGACGGAAGTCGCGGTCATGCGGTACTCGATCGTGACCTTCGCGCCGACTTTGAGATCGCCGGTGACTTTCGTTCCGGCGTCACGCGCGATCTCCCAGCGATCGTTTCCCTTCTGCACGGCGATCATGTCGGCGGTCACGGCCAGAACGGGACCGGTCACTTGATACGTCTTCGTTGCCGTGAATGCCGGAAGGGCAAACAGGCAGAGAACCAGAACCAATAGCGCTCGTTTCATGGAGTTCCTCCTCGAGCGCTATTGTGTGTCATTCCGAGCGTCGCGAGGAATCCCCATCGCCTGAAGCGGGAGATCCCTCGCCGTCTACGCGGCTCGGGATGACACTATTTCGCCGCTTGCTTTGTGCTGGCCGCTCCAGCCCACGTGCTGCTCCGCGCGATCTCCTCGGCCGCGCCGGTGTTGACGAAAGACCGCGCGCATGGTTTGTTACGGAGGAGGTACGAAGCCGTGAACTCAAATGATCCGCGTTATCCCGTTGGAAAGTTCGAACGCCGCGACCGCCTAACATCGGCCGAACGACAACCGCTCATCGAGCAGATCGCTGCGGCGCCGGCGCGCATGCGCGAGGCCGTGAAGTCGCTCGACGCCAAACAGCTCGACACGCCGTATCGCGAAGGCGGATGGACCGTGCGCCAGGTCGTGCATCACGTTCCCGACAGCCACATGAATGCGTACATCCGCTACAAGTTCGCACTCACCGAGAACGACCCGACGATCAAACCGTACGACGAAGCGGAGTGGGCCAAGCTGCCCGATAGCCGGGACACGCCGATCGAAACATCGCTCACGCTGCTCGAGAGCCTGCACGATCGCTGGGTGCGATTGATCCGCGCGACGGACGAGAAAGACTTCCAACGAACGATGATCCATCCCGAGCACGCGGGCAAGCTGACGCTCGACGCGCTCATCGCGTTGTACGCATGGCACGGCCGCCATCACGTCGGACACATCACGTCCTTGCGGGAGCGGATGGCGTGGTGATCTCGTGCAACGGGCTGCGCCCGTTGCGTTGACGGTTGACGGTTGACGGTAGCGCTCCGCGCATCTGGTGTATGGCCGGCTCCGGCATGAGGACCGTTTCGGTGTGAGGACCGGCTTCAGCCGGTCACGTCCAAGTCATGCTCCACGGTCGGGCGGGATCAACCGTCAACTGTCAACCGTCAACCGTCAACGCGCCGCCCACAGCGGCGCTATCATCGCGACGCGTGCCTACCTTCTTCGAAACGCTGAACGAGTTGATGGCGGCCGAGGTGCCGCTCGTGACCGTGACCGTGGTGGACACGATGGGCAGCGTCCCGCAGGATCGCGGCGCGAAGATGATCGTCACCGCAGACGGACTGCGCTTCGGCACCGTCGGCGGCGGCAAGGTCGAGACGAAGGCCATCGACGAAGCGCAGCGCATGATCCGCGGCGAGATTCCCGAGAACACGCGCTTCGCGCAATGGAACCTGGCGAAAGACGTCGGGATGACCTGCGGCGGCGTGGTGAAGCTCTACTTCGAGTCGCACAACGCCGGGCGATGGCACGTCGCGATCTTCGGCGCCGGTCACGTGTCGAACGCGCTCATCACGCTGCTCGTTCACTTCGACTGTCAGATCACCTGCATCGATCCGCGTCCCGAATGGCTCGACCGTCTGCCGCGCTCACCGAAGCTCACCACCATCCAGACCGACGACATGCCGTCGCTCGTGAAGACACTGCCCGACGACGCGTTCGTCGTGCTGATGACGATGGGCCACAGCACCGACAAGCCGATCCTCCTCGAAATCCTCCGCACCCGCCGCTTCCCGTACCTCGGCGTCATCGGCAGCGACGCGAAGGCGAACATCCTCAAGCGGGACATCGCCGAGGCGGGGTTGCCGAAGGAGGCGGAGCAGGCGTTCCACTGCCCTATCGGAATCGAGCTCGGGACGAACCACCCTTACGAGATTGCTTTGAGCGCGATTGCGCAGTTGATCCAGCAGCGCGACGCCCTCCGCGAACGCTCTCCTTCAGCCGCTCCAGATTCATCGCCTCGGTAACCATCGCGCGGACGGTCTCAGAGACGTTCTTCTTCGCCTTCAGCCATGCAGCCTGCTCGGGGTTGAGCCAGACGTTGATCTTCTCGGTTTTGCGCTCGGCCATGCGGGCATGGTACCGCGTTGTTTAAGGCCATGCCTTGGGTCGATCCGGAGTCGTCACCGTGGCCTTATATTTTCTTCGACCGTCGAGGAGAACTACTTTGCCGGGGGGGGAACGGGGGCGTGACTCGGCGAACCAACGTTGCCTATACGAAGTCTACTGGGGTGTTATGGTCGTCACGTGTTGCGTGGTGTTATGAGTGACGGTCAGAAATCCCCAGACCCTCACACCGGCCGTCTTGGGCGCAATCTCCAACGCGTAAGAGCGTCCCGTCGTTGGAATGCCAGGGATCAGCGCTGGAAGGATCTGTACGTGCGCGTAGGATGGTTTGTTCGGGACGACATTGGCTGTTGGCGGGGTTAGCGTGACCTGTGCACTACCGTAGCTCTGCGTGGTCTCGATCGAGAGCGCACGGATCTGAACCACGACATCGGCTCGACCGTCAAGTTCGTAGAGCCGTAGCATCACGCGAAAATTGGGATCAGTAGGCACCGTGAAGAGGTAAAACGGGTGATCGTAGAACGCCTTGTCACGAACGACCGGGATCTCGGTACCGAAGGTCTCGGCCTGCTTGGTCAGATCCCTGGTGGCAAGATGAAACCAGACGTTGTCGCTAGGTGACTGTACGTGCGCAATCACGCCGGGGTTGTCGTCCGTTTCCGTGGGGATGAAGGAGTGCGTCTCTCCCGGATAGAGGGCAGGTGGATGACACGGGCCGACAGAGCAGAAAAATCGGAGATCGATGCCCGTCATTGATAGGTTGCCATTGTAAACATCGAGAGTCGTATGCCAAACGGAGTCATATGCTCCTGGCAGATCGACGCTGTATATAGGGATCAGAACACGATCGGTCTGTGCGTACACCGAACCCGCTATCAAGGTAAGAACGATCAGTAATGTCACACGTCGTAAAACCATATAGTTATTCCCAGGAGTAGACGGCCGCTTTGAGATCGTTGCTCAGCACGCCATCGTGATCGAAATTGCTAGGAAGTGCAATGGCGCGATTCTTTATCTCTGTCCAGAGTTGGGAAGGAGTCAAGTTGGGATTATTTTGCAGAATGCGTGCCGCGATTGCCGCGACGTAGGGAGCCGCAAATGAGGTCCCGCTATTCGAGTCCGCATATCGATATGAGTTGGCCCCCCGGAGTGCTGCGGTGGCGATGTGATGCGCCGGAGCATAGATGTCCACACACGAGCCCGTGTTCGATCCCGTAGTGTCTTTCAACTCTTCATGGGGAGGGTTGTCCCCCGGACACTCACCGCCGAAATTGTTGCAATCCCAGATTCGGTCTGATTCATCCAAGCCACCGACTGAGATAACCCGATAGTTGGGATTGCCGAAAAAGCTCGCGCTGTTTTGGGCCAGTCGTGATGGGGACTGGTAACACGATCGACCGTAGGGATATACGTCCTTGTACGCAGTGCATGGAGTGGAGTTCGGGCAACTCGACGTCCAAATGAGTTCATTGGCCCTGACGTAGTCCGGCCCCTGGTTGTTTGCGGACACAATCACTGCCATTCCAGTGAAATTGATCAGGTTCGTCAGCGACTGTTCAAAGGAGCTGATCGGAGCATCGGCGAAGTTACTATTGAAGAGTGCGGCATCATAGAACATACTGATACTCAGTACGGCTGGGCGTCTGTAGTATGGGTTTGCGCCGCTGATCCAGTCGATTGCGCTGACCCACCACGACAGCCGCGATTCGTCACCCGTACACTTCATTACCTTAATCGGTACGATATGAACGGCACTCGCCATGCCGATGGTCGTGCCACCGGCAACTGATGCCGTGCCGGTGCCATGCGGCAGGCTTGAGAAATGCTCGTCACGATAATTGCCGTCGTTGGGGCTATCCGCGGGACACTGTCCTACGTCGCCAAATTGCACGCCAGCTAGGACTTGACCGGTGAAAAATTGTTCGTGCGTTTTCTCGACCCCTGTGTCCATGAAGTAGATGGTCACTCCAGAACCCTGTGTTGTGCCGGCATTGTTGAGCGTGGGTGACCGGTGTGCGCGCCGTGTGTTGAGGACCTCAAGTTCGTCGGGCCAAGAGTACGCCGGCTCGCTCGCGCGCAGGAGGGTCCTGAGCGTTGGCGCCGAATGCGGTCGCTGCGAGGAGACGGTGACGTAGGCATCCTCCTCGATGTACGCGACGCGGGGATCGTTCGCGAGGGCGTTGACTGCTTGCTCCGGTACTTCGGCAACAAATCCCTTGAGGGTCGACTGGAAAATGGCTTCGCCCTGTTGATGTTTTGTAATGGCTGCACCATGTGTGACGGCTAGCTCGTGGGCGAGCGTCGCCGCGTTCGCGCGCGGCACCGAATCCTTGAATATGACGATATAGTTGTTCGGAACCGGTTTGGCGTGGTGAAGCACCATTCCCTTATCCGCGAACACTGACGTCGCATGCAAGAGAGTAAAGAGTACGGGTGCGACGGTTTTTGTGAATCTCATAAGAACTCCTGTTCGCGATGACGTTGAGGTTATGGTGCCGCGACTGATTTGGAGCATGAGGCGTGGAGGGCCCTGCATCGTTCGCCCGGGCAAGTCGCTGGCTTCTTGCGCCCTCTATGACGAAGATACGGCCTGCGATCATGGGCGTCTACGGAGAAAATGGCAGCCGGAACCGTAAGAGGTCGGCTTTACCGCTCGCGGTACTGCTGGGGAGACATGCCGACGCGCGCGCGGAACGCGAAGCGCAGCATGCGACCAGAACCAAAGCCGGACGCGATGGCGACCTCCTGCACCGAAAGGTGAGCGATTGCGAGGAGATCTTTCGCTCGCTCGATTTGGCGGCGCTTCATGTAGTCGGACAGCGTCACGCTGTATTCCCCCACGAACTTCTTCGAAAGCGTGAACCGAGATACTCCGAGACGACCAGCGACTTCCGCCACGCGCGGCGGGGTTCGGTGCTCGAAGCACCATTCAACGTACGCATCGACATGTTCTTGTAAGGATCGCCCGAGCACGCATGAAGGAGTGACGCGGCGTACCGTTTTCCCACCCTGCCCCGACCATGAGTGGACGCCGCCACGGCGACCCGGAACGTTTCTCGTCCCCACTGAGCGCTCTGAAACACGCGAAAGACACGCCTCAGCACGCGAACACGCATTGCGGCACATTCGATGGGCGGCTACACAATTCGTCGTCCTGTTCAGGATCTGCTCTCGCTTACCCGTCTGGTGCACCCGTTGCCTCACCGCACGGGTAGCAACCATGACGACGGATTCAGTGCTGAGTTCAGCGTAGAGAAGATGTAGCGAAGAGAAAGGTCTGCCCCGGCGCCCAGGACCGGAACAATATGTCGGCCTCAGCAAACAGCGCCGTGAAGTCATGAAGTTTGTGGTCGCGGCAGCCTCCGGCACCTCCTCCGCCTCCCTGATACGATCACCCCGATGCGCACCCGCTTCATCTGCATTCATGGGCATTTCTACCAGCCGCCGCGGGAGAACCCGTGGCTGGAGGCCGTCGAGACGCAGGATTCCGCACACCCGTACCACGACTGGAATGAGCGGATCACCGCCGAGTGCTACGGGCCGAATGCGTCGTCGCGCATCCTCGACGCGCGCGACAAGATCACAAAGATCGTCAACAACTACGCGTCGATCAGCTTCAACTTCGGGCCGACGCTTCTGAGCTGGCTGGAAGAGCGCGAGCCGGACACCTACACCGCGATCATCGATGCGGACCGCATGAGCCGCGAGCGCTTCAGCGGTCACGGCTCGGCGATCGCGCAGGCGTACAACCACATGATCCTTCCGCTGGCGAACGCGCGCGACAAGAGGACGCAGGTCCGCTGGGGCCTGCGAGACTTCGAAGCGCGGTTCGGCCGCAAGCCGGAGGCGATGTGGCTGCCGGAAACGGCGGTGGACATCGAGTCGCTCGAGATTCTGGCGGAGGAAGGAATCGCGTTCACCATTCTCGAGCCGGGGCAGGCCGCGCGCTGGCGCAAGATCGGCGACAAGGAATGGTCGACGGCGACGATCGATCCGACGCAGGCCTATCGCTGCACGCTTCCCTCGGGCCGCTCGATTGCGATCTTCTTCTACGACGGCCCCATCTCACGCGCCGTGGCGTTCGAGAATCTTCTGGCGCGTGGCGAGAACCTGGCCCACCGGTTGTTAGGCGCATTCTCCGACACGCGGACCCATCCGCAGATGGTAAACATCGCTACCGACGGCGAGACCTACGGCCACCATCACCGCTTCGGCGACATGGCGCTCGCGTACGCGCTCGACTACGTCAACGAGCGCAAGCTGGTGCGCATCACGAACTACGGCTATTTCCTGGCGGAAAATCCGCCGGAACACGAGGTCGAGATCGTCGAGAAGACCGCGTGGAGCTGCAGCCACGGCGTCGGCCGCTGGGAGCGCGACTGCGGATGCAACACCGGCGGTCAGAGCGGATGGAATCAGCAGTGGCGCGAGCCGCTGCGGGAGTCGCTCGACTGGCTGCGCGACGAGTGCATCGGCATCTTCGAAAGCGTCGGCGCGAAACTGCTCCGCGATCCGTGGGCCGCGCGCGAGGCGTACATCGACGTGATCCTCGACCGCTCGGACGAAAACGTCGACGGATTCATCGCACGGCATGGTCTTGACGGCGCGGCGGCCACGCCGCTGCTCGAATTGCTCGAGATGCAGCGCAACGCGATGCTCATGTACACGAGCTGCGGCTGGTTCTTCAACGACATCTCCGGAATCGAAACGGTCCAGGTCCTTCACTACGCCGGTCGCGTGATCCAACTGGCCGAACGACTCTCGGGACGCAGTCTGGAGCTCGAGTTCCTCCGCCGCGTTTCGAAGGCGAAGAGCAATCTGCCGGCGTATGGTGATGCGAAGCAGATCTACGAGCGCGAGGTGATTCCGACGCGTCTCGACCTTCGCCGCGTCGCGGCGCACTACGCCGTGGCGTCGCTCTTCGACAACTTCTCGCACGAGGACGGCGTCTACTGCTATCGCGTGCGCCAGGACGACTTCGACATCTACCGCGCCGGCCGCGCGAAGATGGCGATCGGCTCGATCGTCGTCACCTCGATCATCACCCGCGAGACCGCCTCCTTCGAGTTCACCGTCATTCACCTCGGCGAGACCGAGCTCACTGGCGGCGTTCGCCCGACAACAACGTCGGAACACTACGACGCAATGAAGCGCGCCCTCAGCGAAGACATGCGCGAGAACGGCATCTCGTCCGTGATCCGCGTGCTCGACGAATACTTCGGCGAACCGCTCCTCTCGATTCGCGCGCTCTTCCGCGACGAGCAGCGCCGCATCCTGAGTTTGCTCTGCGATGCAACGCTCAACGAAGCGGAGAGCGCATTCCGCCAGCTCCACGAGCGCTACGACCCGCTGATGCGCTTTCACGCCACGTTAGGCGTCCCGCTGCCGAAGGTTCTCCGCGCTGCGGCGGAGTTCGACGTCAACATGCAACTGCGCCGTCTCCTCGACGCACCGGAGCTGCCCCTGAGCGACATCGAGACCGTCCTCCGCGAGTCGCGCGACCAAGGTGTCGTTCTCGACGAGACGACGGTCATGACGCTGGAGCGCGCGGTCGAACGCGCGGCCGTGCAGTTCGCCGAAGAGCCCGAAGATCTCGAACGCCTCGAACGCTGGAATGAGCTGGTCACTTTGGTCACGGAGTCCAAGGCCACGGTCGATCTCCGCAAGCCGCAGAACGAGTATTACCGGATGAAGAAAACGATTCGCCCCGTCGTCGCATCGACGGCGGGCAACGGCTCGTCGACCGCGAACCGATGGCTCACCCGCTTCGATGCGCTCGGCGAGAAACTCTCGATCAGTCCCGAGGCGCGTGGATGACTCCGGCGCACACCACGGATGCGGTGGCTCGCGACACGCGGCGCTCTTCCGGCGTTCTCCTCCATCCGACATCTCTCCCCGGGCCATACGGCGTCGGCGACCTCGGCTTCGATCTCATCGCGT
>JBBRMQ010000143.1:0-10897 GCA_038230775.1 Thermoanaerobaculia bacterium | reverse complement strand
GTTGCCTTCTCCCCGCGTGCGGGGAGAAGGTGCCCGAAGGGCGGATGAGGGGCTGTATCATCCCCCGTCTGAAAAAATGACCCAGTCCTACGATTCCTCGGCAATCGAAGTTCTCACCGGTCTCGAGCCCGTCCGCAAGCGGCCCGGGATGTACACGACCACCGAGCGTCCGAACCATCTGGCGCAGGAGGTGATCGACAACTCGGCCGACGAAGCGATCGCCGGTTATTGCGACGAGATCACATTGACGCTGCACGACGACGGCTCGGTCTCCGTCTCCGACAACGGGCGCGGCATGCCCGTCGACAAGCACGCGAAGGAAGGCGTGTCGGGCGTCGAAGTCATTCTCACGCGACTCCACGCGGGCGCGAAGTTCGGCGACAAGAACTACCGTTTCTCCGGCGGCCTGCACGGCGTCGGCGTCTCGGTCGTCAATGCGCTCTCGAAGAAGCTGCAGGTCTGGGTGCGGCGCGACGGCAAGGAATACTTCATGTGGTTCGCCGACGGCCGCAAGAAAGCGGAGCTGAAAGTCGTCGGCGAAGTCGGCAAACGCAACACCGGCACCACGGTTCGCTTCTGGCCCGATGAGAAATTCTTCGACACCGTGAAGTTCAACGTGCCGCGGCTCAAGCACGGCATGCGCGCAAAGGCCGTGTTGTCTCCCGGCCTGCGGATGCGATTCATCAACGAGACGGACAAGGCCGACAACGAAGAATGGTTTTACGAAGATGGCCTGCGCGCGTATCTCCTCTCTGAGCTCGCCGAAACGCCGATCGTTCCCGACGAGCCGTTCGTTGGACACTTCAAGGGATCGAACGAGGAAGTGGACTGGGCCGTGGTGTGGCTGGCGGAAGATGACGAAATCGTCGGCGAGAGCTATGTGAATCTGATTCCGACGTCGCAGGGCGGAACGCACGTCAACGGATTCCGCACCGGGCTGACCGAAGCGATCCGCGAATTCTGCGAGTTGCGCAATCTCCTTCCGCGCGGCGTGAAGATCACGCCCGAGGATGTGTGGGGGAGATGCAGCTACATTCTGTCGCTCCGCATGACCGAGCCGCAGTTCACCGGACAGACGAAAGATCGTCTTTCGTCGCGCGACGCCGCGGCGTTCGTTTCCGGCGTGACGCAGGACGCCTTCTCGATCTGGCTCAACAACAACGTCGCCGATGCCGAACGCATCGCGCAGGTCGCCATCGCTTCGGCCATGAACCGGCTCAAGCAGGGTAAGAAAGTGGAGCGCAAGAAACTGACGAGCGGGCCGGCGCTGCCTGGAAAACTCGCCGACTGCACGTCGACCGATCTGAATCGCACGGAGCTGTTCCTGGTCGAAGGGGATTCGGCCGGCGGCTCCGCGAAGCAGGCGCGCGATCGCGAGTTCCAGGCCATCATGCCGCTGCGCGGAAAAATCCTGAACACCTGGGAGGTCGATCCCAGTCAGGTGTTGTCGTCGCAGGAAGTGCACGACATCGCGGTCGCATTAGGCGTCGATCCGGGCTCCGAGGATGTGAAGGGATTGCGCTACGGCAAAGTCTGCATCCTCGCCGACGCGGACTCCGACGGCGCGCACATCGCCACGCTGCTCTGCGCGCTCTTCGTGCGTCACTTCCGCCCGCTCGTGCTCGACGGCCGCATTCACGTCGCAATGCCGCCGCTGTATCGCATCGACGTCGGCAAGAACGTCTATTACGCGCTCGACGACTACGAACGCGATGGCGTGTTGAATCGCATCGAGGCGGAAGGCATCCGCGGCAAGATCAACATCCAGCGCTTCAAAGGCCTCGGCGAAATGAACCCGCTCCAGTTGCGTGAGACCACCATGGCACCCGATACCCGCCGCCTGGTGCAGCTCACGCTCGTGGCGAACGACGGCGCGGACGCGACGATCGACATGCTCCTGGCGAAAAACCGCGCCGGCGACCGCAAGATCTGGCTGACCGAGGAAGGGAACAAGGCCGAGATCCTGGAGTAGGACCCGAGTGGTTCGCTGTCATCCCGAGCGTAGCGAGGGACCGGTGTGGGCGGGTGGGGGAGCTCACTGTGCCGCCCGCCACACACCTGTTCCTCGCTACGCTCGTAATGACATCCTTTTCGAGCTCGAATACCACGCGCAAGAATCGCGGATCGCGCAGATCTCGCAGCGGGGCGCCGATCGCTTGCACACTTCCTGACCGTGCTTGCGGAGCAAGTGATGCGCAGCGCGAGCATCCTCGATCGTCAGGGACTTCGTGGCTTCGCCCGCCGCTCGATACATCGCGGAGTAACTCTTCACCTCGGCAACGAATCCGAGGCGCGCGAGTACGCGCAGCGCGTTGGAATCCGGCGCGACGCTTGCCACGCCGCCGCACAGCAGCATGATCTTGTCGGCCGACGGCTCTCCAATTCCCGGAAATCGCCGGAGAAGGCGCTTCGCCGATGGATCGCCGCTCTTGACGGCGGCGTTCAACTTCGCGACGCCGATCTCCTTCGCGATGCGCGCGCAGTCGAGGACTTTGTCCGCGCGCATCTCGGCCTTCATGCCGCCGCCCTCGATCGCCGCTGCCACCGCTTCGGCCCCGGCGTGCAGAATCACGTCGGGAGCCGTTCCAATCGCATCCTTTAGTTGAACGAAGACGCGCCAGCGACGGTCATCGTCCACGAGATACGACGCATTCTCCAGCAGGATGAGATCGAAGGGCTTCAGATCCTTCTGTTCGCGAAACGGACCGTAAACTTCACGAAGCTGGTTGACGATCGCAGCGATCGTGGTCACGATCACCGAATCGTATGCCCATGAGGCTTCTGTCAGTGAATGTCGGCCTGCCGCGCGATGTCGAGTGGCGTGGCAACATCGTCCGCACTTCGATCTGGAAGTCGCCGGTCGGCGGGCGCGTGCAGGTACGGCGAACAAATCTCGACGGCGACCGGCAGTCGGATCTCTCCGTTCATGGCGGGCCTGCGAAAGCCGTCTACGTCTACCCATCAGAGCATTACGCGTACTGGCGCGCCGAATTGCCGGATCAGGAGCTGCCGTGGGGTGCGTTCGGCGAGAACCTCACGACCGAGGGGTTGCTGGAGTCCGATGTGGCGGAGGGCGATCGCGTGTCGATCGGGTCCGCGGAATTCGAAGTGACGATGCCGCGGACGCCCTGCTACAAGCTCACGATCCGGTTCGGCCGCGACGACATGATCAAGCGATTCCTGCGCGCCCGACGGAGCGGGTTCTATCTCGCTGTCGTTCGGGAGGGAGAGATCGGCGCAGGCGATGCGATCGAATGGATCCGGTAGTCCGTGGCGAGCAGCGGCGGCAACAGGTACACACGATCGGAGCGATGGTGAGGATTGCGGCGACAGTCCAGAGAAGCACTCATCGAACGACGTATTGTTAACCCTCGCCCTTTCCGAGAGTAGTAGTGATGTCCATGAACGCGAAGGTTCGCTACGCCATCGCCGGTGTCGTTGTCGCAATCGCCGTCACGACGACGATGGACGCGACGGGCTATTCGGTTTTCAGCGCTCTGCCGTTGCTCCCGATCGTCGTTGTCTTCTGGTTGTTGAGCAGGGTTCCCCGAACGACGCTGGGCCTCACGAAAGGCACGGCCGGCGGCTACGGACTTGCCCTTCTGCATCCCGCGATCGCCATCGGCCTTCTGATTGCGACCGCCATCGCGATGCGGATCGATCTCGCCCATCCGGACTGGCGGCACGTGGGCGTAAAGATTCTGGTGAACTCGCTCGTCGGGACGCTCGTCACACTTCTCACCGAGGAGGGATTCTTCCGCGGCTGGTTGTGGGGAACTCTCGATCTGGCCGGCTGGTCTGCAACGAGGGTTCTGTTCACGACGAGCGTCGCATTCGCGGCGTGGCATATCTCCGCTGTCTTCCTCGACACCGGCTTCAATCCTCCCGCGCGCCAGGCCGGCGTCCTCCTCGCGAACGCCCTTCTCCTCGGCATCATCTGGGGCTGCTTGCGTCAACGGTCGGGATCGATCATCGTTTCGGCGTTCGCGCACAGCGTCTGGAACGCGGTGGCGTACGCGCTCTTCGGCTACGGAACGAAAGTTGGTGCCCTCGGCATTCGCGACACCTGGCTGTTAGGCCCGGAAGTCGGAGTCCTCGGCCTCGCGGTGAATGTTGTCTTTGCCGCGGTCTTGCTGCGGCGCAAGTCGCATTAGAGGGAAGCTCTCTCGCAAGTGCGAGAACCTCTCACCCGGCCTTCGGCCACCCTCTCCCCGGGTTGCGGGGCGAGGGGCCACCACTCTATGTTGCCCTTCTCCCCCGCGTGCGGGGAGAAAGTGCCCGAAGGGCGGATGAGGGGGCCGGGATTTGTCAGAGCAGGCGGAACTCTGCCTCGAGCCGATCCGGCATCGCCGCGAGATCGGAGAGCGTTTCCGGCATCATCACTTGAATAATCCGTTCACGTCGGCGAACGGGACGGCGCGACCAAGGGCGGTAAACGTTCCGCGCTGGGCGATTTCTCTTGCTGCGTCGAGAAAGCCCGTCCACGCCGCGCGGGCAAGCGCGCTGCCGACGCTGATTCGCCGCACGCCGAGGGCGGTGAGATCGGCGACCGTGGTGAAGTCGCTGCCGGCGAGGACATTCACGGGCTTCGGCGCGACTGCTTGCACGACTGCAGCGATCTGGTCGCGACTGCGAATGCCCGGAGCGTAAAGACAATCGGCTCCGGCGGCGGCGTACGCGGTGAGCCTTCGAATCGTCTCATTCAAATCCGGCCGGCCCACGATGAATCCCTCGGAACGCGCCGTCAGGAGAACGCCAGTGCCGCTCGCGTCGATCGCGCGACGTGCGGCTTCGATGCGCCGCACCGAAAGATTGAAATCGTGAAGAGGATTCGCGGGATCGGCCGTGGAGTCTTCGATCGAGAGACCGGCGACGCCCGTGGCCGCGACTCGCGCGACGTTTGCGGCGACCGCATCCGGCTCGATCGCGAAGCCGCCTTCGAAATCCGCGTTCACCGGGATGGCGACGCTTTCAGCGATGGCTCGGAAGTGTGCGATTGCTTCGTCGAGAGTCACGTCGTTATCGCCTTTGCCGACGGACCAGGCGAAGCCGGAGCTCGTGGTGGCCAGCGCCGGAAATCCGAGTTGCTCGAGCACGCGCGCACTGCCGGCATCCCACGGATTCGGGATCACGAAGCAGCCCGACTGATGCAGATGGCGAAACGCGGCGATGCGATCCGGCGTGTGCGGCATCGCAGGAACGTACCATTTTTTGCCGCACTACAATGTGCGGATGCAACGAAATTTGTTCATCGCGCCCGCTGCGTTTTTCCTGCTCGCGTCGTTCGGCTCCGTCGAGCCGCCCGCCAGCAAGCCGGCGACGTTCGCCAAATCGGCGCACGGTCGAAGAGACGGATTCATCGTCATGCTGCGCCTGCGGTACGACCTTTTTGCGCGATGGAAAGCGACGGGGACATGGCCCGATGACGCGGCGGCGAACGCGGCGCTCAGCGGCCACGTGCGCTACTGGGACGAACAGGTTCTGGCGGGACGTGCCCTGCTCGCGGGCGGGATGAAAGGCGACTACTGGGACAACGTCGCGATGATCATCATCGACGCGCCGTCGGAAGCGGAAGCGAACGCGCTGGTCAACGCGGATCCCGCGGTCAAGGCGTACGTCTTCCAGGCGCAGGTCCGCCCGTTCGATACGCAGTGGGTCAGCACAAAATATTTCGCGGCGTCGAGATAGCGTGACGACCGCTTGTCATCCAGACGCTGAGCGAAGCGAAGGGGAGGGACCGGTGTGGGCGGCCGGCAGGTCGAGCCACCCCAGGACCGGGTGCTTCTCCATGCTCGGGATCAAGTGCCCGGGCCGTTGAGGATCGAGAGATAGGCCCGCCATGGCCCGACGTCGTCCGTGTAGCTCTTCGCCATGACGCGGACGATCTGTCCGATGTGATTGAGGTCGTGGACCACCCACGCCGCGAGAAGCTGACGCAGATTGACGGGTCCCAGCGCGGGATGACGGCCAGGCAACGCGAGTTGATCAGCGGTCAGGTTCCAGCTCTCGACGATCCTGAGATTCTCGCGCCGCAGTTCCGCGAATCGATCGAGAAGTTGATCGAGAGACCAGTTCGCGAAACGCGTCAGCATCGCGAATCGATCGAAAGGTTCGAAGGGCTTCTTCTCGCCGAACTCGAGGATGATGCGCGCACGCGGAACCCAATCGGTCTCCTCGCCAAAGACGAGGTGGCCGATGACATCGAGCGCGCTCCACGTTCCGAGTCCCTCACGTGCGTCGAACCATGAGCCGCTCGTGCCGCGGAGAAGGCGATCGACGACGGATGGAGTGCGCCGCAGAATGTCGAAGGTGTTCTCCAGATCGAACTGCGGTGCGTGAACGTAGACCCACGTCTCCCGTCCGGATGCCAGCCGTGCCGCCACCCGCCGGTAGCGGAACGCCGCTTCGTACTGGTCGACGCCCGCGAGCTCCGCATCCGAGATCTCGAACACCGTCCCGGCCACGCGGCTCTTCGGATCGCCGTTGAGTCGCACATCGTTGTGATCCGTCTTTCCGAGCGCCGCCGCCACCTCGGCATCGTCGATCTTGACCAGCGCGGGCGCATATCCGATCAGCTCGTCCTTTTGTCCGTCGAGGAGCCGGCCGAACGTCGACTGCTGAACGTCGTCCTGCTGCAGGCTTCCATAAGAGAAAAGAAGTGGCATCGCTTCGGCGCTGCGATTGTAGCGCCCGGATTGCGTCAGCCGGCTGCGTCGCAGGTCCAGATGTTTCCGTACTAAGACGGCAGGCCATCTTCATGGAGCATGATTCAGTTCAAGACTCGCGCCCCGAACAATCCCGCTTTGCTCGCGCGATGGAGATAAACAATGACCGCGATGCCAATGACGGTTCCGACCGGCACGTCCATCAGTTCGAACACCGCAAAGACGTAGCCGAGCCATTTCGCCCACGGCTTCTGACGCTCGATTCCGCGCGCGATGACGTAGGCGAGTGCGGCGAACGCGAAGTTGCTCAGGAGGCGAAAGGTCGAGGCCGGCCGGTCGCCGATGAAGGCGAGCAAGAGAAAGAGAATGCTGGCGATGCCGCTCAGAACCGCGAGGACGTCGAAGATTCTCGCGGCGCGGGTGAGGCCGCGCTCGCCGGGATCCGGACGCAACGATTCGAACATGAGGGCAGTCTAGCTCCCGGGCGTGCGCACAACCGCTTTGTCATTCCGAGCGTAGCGAGGAACCGGTGTGGGCGGGCGGCGCGGTCATCGTCCCGCCCACCCCCACCGGTCCCTCGCCACGCTCGGGATGACATGTTTGCCTGCCGCCCGAGTGATCTCGCATCGCAAGCTCCACCAATCGAAATGCCACGAATTTCAAACTCAGGAGACTGGATCCTCGTCATTTCGCGCAGGCCACGGCTTCGATCTCGATCAGCCAGTCCGGCGAGACCTGCCCGGAAACGAACAACGTAGTGACCGCCGGACGCACGCCATCCAGCATGCTCTTGCGTACCTCGACAAGGGCCGGCATGTCTTCACGCCGCGTCAGGTAGAAGTTCATCTTGACGATGTCGGCGAGATTCATGTTCGCCGCGCTCAACACGGACGCAACATTCAGGAGCGCTTGCGTGCATTGCCCGCGAAAATCGGCGGGGAGATGACCGTCCGGCGCCGTGCCGACCTGTCCCGATACATGCAGCACTCTCGCTCCGGCGGGTGTTTCGACGCCGTGGCTGTAAATCCCGCGGTAGGCCTCGCCGACCGCAAACGGGTCATGGCGAATCGAAATGGACATCGTTCCCTCCTGGCGGGACATCATCCCGCGTAGACCGTTCCCTCTTCGACGAAACAGAGCGGGTTCTTCCATGGATCGAGCGCGTAGAACGAGCGCTCGCCCCAGGGACGAACGACGATCCCGCCTCCGGGCGCATCGTGAACGCTCTCCGGCGAGAGACAGCCGAGCTTCTGCGCGCGTTCGAAGATCGCCTCGAGATTTTTGACCGTGAAATAGAGCGCCTTCGCCGCGGGGTGCGGCGCTCCGGCTTTCGAGACATCGAGCACCTGCAGCGTGACCGGGCCACATTGGAAGTAGCAGCGGAAGCCGGCCTGCTTCCGCCCCTCGACGCCGAGGAGCGTGGCGTAGAAGGTGACGGCTTCGTCGAGATTCGCGATCTCGATGTTGAGCCGGAAAAATTGCGGGACATCGGTGCTCGATGTTTTCTTCGGTGCTGCCATTGCCGTTCCTCCTCAAGGTCTTCTGAAAAAGTGAGACAGCCAGTCCATGACCAGCGCGAGGCGCTTGCGCTCGAGCTGATAGATCCGCGTGCGGCCGCGCCGCTCGTGGCGCAGAAGGCCCGCGGCCTCGAGCACCTGCAGGTGTCGCGTGGTGGTCTGCCACGCGTGCTCGAACACCGCGGCGATCTCGCCTGCCGTCATCTCCCCGCCGTTGAAGTAGATGGTCATCAGTACGCGCCGCCGGGCGGGGTGGGCGAGGGCGGAGAACACTGCTTCATAGGCGTCGAGACGGGCCTTCGACTCTCGACGTGCCATGCGAATACATTCAGCCACGCCGCTGAATGTTTGTCAACCAATATTCAGCGAATTGGCGAAATGTCTATCGCGGCTGGTAGGTGTTCACGACGATCCCGCAGGCATACGCGTTGGATGATGCGAGCTGGAGAGGCACGCGAGTCGGAAAGACACGCAATCCCTCGCCGATCGCGACCGGGTTGACGAAGAGATTCCACTCGTCGATCAGCTTGTTTTCGATCAGGGACGAAACGAAAGTCGCTCCGCCATATACGATGATGTCCTTCCCGTTTTGGCTCTTGAGCTGGTTCACGACATCGACGAGCTGACCATTCTCGACCCGGACATTCCTGCCCTCGATGCTCTTGACGGTCCTGCTGAATACGACCTTCGGCATGTTCACCATCTTCTGAGCGAATGCATATTCGGGACTGCTCGGATTGGTGACGACCTGCTCCCAGTAGTGGACGAACCCCTCCGTCATCTTTCGCCCCAGGAGGATCGTGTCGCACGAGTCGGTGAGCTGGTTGATGAAGGAGATGAGCTTCTCATCCATCTCCCATGTCATCCAGTCCAACTGGCCCTGCGGACCGGCCACAAAGCCGTCGGTCGTGATCTGCATTTGCAATTTGAGTTTTCTCAACGTTTCTCCTTCGGGCTACCGCGCGATTCTCATGCTGGTTGAAATCCGTTTCGCTCGTCGTCCCAGGCCACCGACAGAATCTTCCAGCCGGCCCCGCTCCTGACGAACTGAAACGTCTTGACGCCGCGAGTGGAGAAAACCTGGCCGTCCAGGACTCCGGACTTCTGGTACGCGCTGATCCGTTGCGCGCAGTCGCCGAAGATGGTCGTACTCTCCCCAGTCTCGAATTCATGAAACTCCTGGAGCGTCCCGTTCGTGAGAAGCGCTTGCCGCGGCGTGATGAACTCGATCAACGAGCACACCTCGGGCTCCTCACCCCCGCACTTCACGAGAAGTCCCCGCGGGACGAAGAGCCCGAAGATCCTGTCGAGCTCGGGACGGATACCCGCTCGATTCGAGAACAATTGAAAGAAGGAGCGCACCAACGCGTCGATCTCTGCCTTGTCGGCCTTTTCCTCGCGCGTCATGTTGTTCGGGGACGGTCTCTCGATCATGCCCGCGACTCTTCGGACAACGCTTCAAGACGTACGGTCTGTCCGGTGGCCAGCCGACCGGTGCGAGTGACGGTGCCGTAGATCCCGGCGTTGTTCTGATTGATGCGAACGATCGACTTCAGCACCGCCGGAGCGGCACGGGCCGAATCCGGATCGAAGTTGACCATCGAGCAACGAACATCGCGCATCGTGACGCTGACGCGCGGCCCCTCGCCCGGCTCACCGAACGAGAGGACTCCTCCCAGCCAGTTGTCCTCCTCGAATGGGTTTGGTTGCAGAAGACGAACCACGATGTTCGGGCGAAATCGTCGAACGTCTGGTTCCATCCCGGCCAGCCTTCCAATCTCCCGGACGGTGTCTGTGGCGATCACGGAGACGCTCGCATCATCGAAGATGCCGTTGCGGAGGTGCGTCATCTGGACAGGAGCGCCATGACGACGCTCGATCTCCGCGGCCAACTCTTCACCGAAGACCGCCAACTCTTTGCCGTCCGGCGTCCGGACGTGAGTGGGCAGCTCTCCCTGGGCGCCGTCTTCATGCCGGACGGGAGTAAACAGAAGCAGATCGGGGAGGGTGCTCGCCGTCAGCCACGGAAAGTCATTTCGCTGCTGCGTGCGCCGGAATGCGAGACGCCGGTCGCCGTCGATCCCGTGCCAGCCCATCTTGGCGACGTCCACTCGTTCGCCGGCCATGGATTTCACAGGGTATCGAAAGATTGCTTCGATTTGTCCGATCTCGATCGTCATGGGTCTTGAGCGCCGCCTAACAATGCGCGCGGCGTCATTCACTGCGCCAAAGCGTGATGAAAGCACGGACCTCGGGATGCCTTGGAGTTGTCAGCATGAAGGAAGCGCGCGCTTTCACGAGTACGAAGTATGTAGCGCTCGATCTTCACCAGGCAACCACCAGCATCCCGGTTCGAGACCAGCGTGAGTCAATCCAGGGCGAGAGGCAGTGCACGAAACGAGAAGAACAGGTGAGCACGATGATGATGGATTGCCTCACGTTCCCTCCACTTTAAAACCCCGAATGGCCCGCCTAACGGCCCCAGCTCGCCGCGCGGACCCGCATACGAACGATGGTAGCGCTTGCGATGCGGCGAGTTGCGGGTTCGAGTCAGGTGCAGCGCGTCGAGTTAGCTGTGATGTGTCAGGACGTTGTTCCTTGAAGCGGGTTGTCCATCCGGGCGACTTTCGTCAATCTGAAAGCTCTTCAAACGAACAGGTTGACAGGAAGGTCCCGGATGAACGCTCACAAGAATGCGCGAAGTTGTCCTTTGAG
>JBBRMQ010000142.1:0-11039 GCA_038230775.1 Thermoanaerobaculia bacterium | reverse complement strand
GACAAGAATGGCGACGTGCAGAACGTGCAGGTTCTCAAGCCGCTGCCCTTCGGTCTCGATCAGGCCGCGGTGGAGGCGGTCCGACGCTGGAAATTCAGACCCGGCACGCTCAACGGCCAGCCGGTCGACGTCATCTTCAATCTAACGGTCAACTTCAAGCTCAACTAAAAAAGAACACGCGGCCGGGAGGCCGCGATGGAGGAACTGATCATGGATATGAGTATCACAGCACTCTGGAATTCGATGTCCTTGATGGCCAAGGCCGTCGTCGTCGTCATGTTCATCATGTCGATCTACTCGATCTGGGTCATGGTCGAGCGTTTCATCACCTTTCAGAAGGCCAAGAACCAGTCGCTCAAGCTCCTCGGCGCTCTGTCGAACGTGCTGACGCGCGGTGAGTATCAACAGGCCATCGACATTACGAAAAAGTACAAGGACAGCCATCTCGCGAAGGTCATCTCCGCCGGACTGCTCGAGTTCGAGGCTGCCCGCCGCTCCAAGGGTGGCGTTGACCCGGAGGTTCCGCTCGAGGCCGCGCGCCAGGGCATGGACCGTACGGCCATGATCACCGTCGCCGAGCTCAAAGAAAACCTCGGCGTTCTCGCCACCATCGGCGCCACGGCACCGTTCGTCGGTCTGTTCGGTACGGTCATCGGCATCATCCACGCCTTCCAGAAGATGGCGACATCCGGCGGCGGGATCGCGTCGGTGTCGGCCGGTATCGCGGAAGCGCTCATCACGACGGCGTTCGGTCTGTTCGTCGCGATCCCCGCGGTGTGGGCGTACAACTACTTCCAGAACCGCATCGATCGTTTCACGGTCGAGATGTCGAACTCCGGTTCGGAAATGGCGATCTACTTCCTGAAGGAAGCCTCGGCGAATGAAAAGTCATCGGTGGCATAGCTCGGTCAACAAGCTGCAGAAGGCAGCGATGACCTCGGAGATCAACGTCACTCCGCTCGTCGATGTCTGTCTCGTGCTGCTGATCATCTTCATGGTCGTCACTCCCATGCTGCAGAAAGGCGTGCCCGTCAATCTGCCGATCACCGAGGAGCCGGAGAAGACGCCGGATACGGAGAAGCAGCTCCAGATCTCCGTCAAATCCGACGGCACCGTCTACCTCGGATCGATGGTGGTCCGGAAGGAACAGGTGCAGTCGGAGCTCGACAGCATCCATCAGCGCACTCCCGATCGCGAGATCGCTGTCAAGGCCGATAAGATGGCGAAGTACGGCGCCGTTCTCGACGTGCTGAAGGCGTGCCGCGAAGTCGGGTTCAACAACGTCGGGCTGATCGCGCAGCCGCGGCGAAGCCCGGGAGAGGTGTAGGCAATGCAGGTCGCAGGCAGCAGTGGACTGAATTCCAACATCAACGTCACGCCTCTGGTCGACGTTGTTCTCGTGCTTCTCATCATCTTCATGGTCATCACCCCGGTCGTGCAGATGGGTTATCTCGTCCGCGTCCCGCCGAAGGCACCCGCGAATCTTCCTCAGACCGCGGTGAACGACCAGATCGTTCTGCGCCTCATGCCGGACAACCACATCTACATCAACAAGGACGAGATTCCGCCCGATCAGTTCGGACCGAGACTGCGTGAGGTCATGCACGGTAACCCCAGCAAGATGGTCTTCTTTCAGGGTTCGCCCGAGGTTGATTTCGAGGCGACGATGAAGTTCCTCGATCTCGCCCGCACCAGCGGCGCAAAGAACATCGGCATCATCGTCGAGGCCGCACAGTAATGGCGCGTCGCGGGTAGCGGGTCGCAGGTCGGAAGGTGCTTTTCCGATCTGCGACCCGCGACTCGCGTCCTGCGCATCCCCTCATTCGCGCCGCGCTGGTCCTGGCGCCCGTCAGCCTCTTCCTTTCGGTCTACCTCGCGATTTTCATCGCCACGGGTTTCTTCCTGCGCGGCTACCCGCAGTGGGCGGCGCTGCTCAGCGTCACGGTCGCCACATGTCTGGTGATTCTGATGTGGGAGCATCGGCGATTCGACATCGGCTTCTTCGTGCGGCCGCCGGTGATGGCTCGCGAGCTCCTGCTGGGCGTTGCGTTCGCGACGATGCTGATCACCGGATGCGATCTGCTCATCGTGCTCTTCTCCGGCGTTCGCGAGCGATGGAGCGGCGGCTTTCCGGTGACGGACCTCGTCGTGATGTTCATCCCCGCTGCGCTGCACGAGGAGCTCGCGTTTCGCGGCTACGTCTATCAGAAGCTGCGGCAGTGGAACCGCGGGGCGGCCATTGCGATCTCGTCCGCGGTGTTCGCCTTCCTGCACGCGGGAAATCAGGGAGTGTCGTTGATGGGGATCGTCAACATCCTCATCGCGGGCGTGCTTCTCGCACTGGCGTACGAGCGCTTCCGGCGGCTCTGGTTTCCGATCGGCGTTCACTTCGCCTGGAACATCCTGTCCGGGCCCGTGCTCGGGTTTCCGGTCAGCGGCTTCGTTCCGCAAGCCTCGCTGATGCGTGTGATCGGCGGGGGACCAACGCTCCTGACCGGCGGCGCGTTCGGCATGGAAGCGAGTATCTGCATGACCCTCGTCGAGCTTCTCGGGATTGGCATCCTATTGAGACGAGGAATGTTGAATGTTGAGTGTTGAATGGCCGGGCCGCATGGAATTCAACATTCAACATTCAACATTCAACATTGCACGTAGCCCTGAGGAGCGAGACATTGAAAGACATTGTGATCGTTGATGGGGCCAGAACGCCGATGGCCGAATACAACGGCAGCTTCAGCGAGATCAGCGCCATCGACCTGGGAGTGATTGCCGCGAAGGCGGCGCTGGAACGCAGCGGATTCGCGGCCGAGGAGATGGATCACGTCATCGTGGGGAATGCGCTGCAGACCTCCGGCGACGCGATCTACGGAGCGCGTCACGTTGGATTGAAGGCGGGCGTTCCGAAACAGGTTCCGGCCCTCACCGTGAACCGGCTGTGCGGGTCCGGCATCCAGTCGATCGTCAACGCAGCGGAACAGATCCAGCTCGGTGAAGCGAAGACGGTGCTCGCCGGCGGCATGGAGAACATGAGCCAGGCGCCGTTCGTCATCCGCGGCGCGCGCAAGGGCCTGCGCCTCGGGCAGGGCGGGATGGAAGACTCGCTGATGGTCGCGCTCTTCGATCCGTATGCCGGTTTCTACATGGCCCAGACGTCGGACAACCTCTCGCGGAAGTACAACATCACGCGCGAACAGCAGGATGAGTACGCGCTGCGCAGCCAGAAGTGCGCTGGCGAGGCGAAGGCGAAGTTCGCCGACGAGATCGTTCCAGTTACCGCGGGAAAGAAGACGATCAGCGAAGACGATCACATGCGGCCCGACACGACGATGGAAGGTCTCGCGAAGCTCAGGCCCGCATTCGCGAAGGATGGATTCGTGACGGCCGGCAACGCCAGCGGCATCGTGGATGGCGCCGCGATGGTTGTCGTCACTTCGGCCGACAACGCGAAGAACAAGAAGCCGATGGGCCGCATCGTTTCGTGGGGAATCGCGGGATGCAATCCGGAGATCATGGGCATCGGCCCCGTTCCGGCCACGAAGATCGCGCTGAAGAAAGCGGGCATGAAGCTCGACGACATCGATCTGATCGAGATCAACGAGGCGTTCACCGGGCAGATCCTCGCCGTGGTGCAGGAGCTAGGGATCGACCAATCGAAGCTGAACGTGAACGGCGGCGCAATCGCGCTAGGCCATCCGCTCGCCGCGACCGGAACGCGCCTGGTGATCACGCTGCTTCACGAACTGAAGCGCCGCCAGAAGCGCTACGGGCTCGCGTCGGCGTGCATCGGCGGCGGTCAGGGGATCGCCATGATCGTGGAGAACGTTGCGTAGTGGCGTCGTCCCCTCATCCGCCCCTCGGGTACCTTCTCCCTGCATGCGGGGAGAAGGGCTACGTAGGTGCGGCCGCCACCGACTCGCGAGACTTCAAGTTCGTTGTCCCTCGCCCCGCGGAGCGGGGAGAGGGTGGCCGAAGGCCGGGTGAGGGGCTGTTCGCCATCGCGTTGATCCTCATTGCGACGAACGCGTTCGCTACGCTGTCCATCAAGCGCAACATCGACAAACCGAAGACCATCGACGTTTCGATCGCCGACGAGCCACTCTCCTCGGCCGTCAAAGCCCTCGGCGTCTACCTGCCTCATCGCGCACAGTTGCTCGTTTCGCGGGACCCCGGCGTCACCTACAGCGCGAGGCAGGTCGCACCCGAGGCGGCGTTGCGGGCGGTGGTGGGGTTGGCGGGGGCGACGATGACGATCCAGAAGGATCAGTACTGGATCCGCCACGATCGCGACGCCACGGTCGGCATCGACGTGAAGGATGAAGACATCCGCGCGATCCTCAAGACCATGCAGAAGCAGTGTGACGTCAAGAATCTGGTGATCGATCCGGATGTGCAGGGCAAGGGCACGTTCCTCTTCGACAAGGTTCCGTGCCGCAGCGCGTTCGACATCGTGTTCCGCACGATGGGTCTCGCTTCTCAGGACTACGGCAACTCCGTCGTCACCGTCGGCACGCGCCGCCACTAAGGTAGACTGCGCGCTTCCATGCGGTCCCGCAAAGCGCTGAAGCTGGCCGTATTGCTCGTCATCGTCGGCGGTGTCGTCGCCCTCTACTTTTCACCGTTGCGCGACAACCTGACACGCGACCATCTCGAGGCATTCGTCGAGCGTCTGCGCGGGCTCTGGTACGGACCGTTTCTGCTGATCGTGTCGTACGCGGTCGGCTGCGTCTTCGCGATCCCGGCCAGCGTGTTCATCATGATCGCGGCGGTGATCTGGGGCTGGAAGCTCGGGGTGGTCTACGCGATGTGCGGCGGGCTGATCGGCGCCAGCGCCTCGTACTTCGCTGGGCGTTTTCTCGGCGAGGGGCTGCTCGAGCGCTTCGGAAAGGCCGGCCAGATGGTCTCGAAGCAGGTGACGAACGCCGGATTCGTCTCCATGTTGATCGCGCGCCTCGTCCCCGGACCGCCGTTCGCGCTCCTCAATTACGCCGCCGGAATCGCGCGGATGTCGTTTGGCGATTACTTCTTTGCCACCCTGATCGGAACGCTGCCGGCACACCTCGTTTTCGCCTACTGCGCGGATGCGCTGTTCAACGGCACGATGACGCAGGGTGATGCGGTGCGACGCCTTGCAATCGTTGGAGTTCTCTTCATTTCGCTCATCGTCGCCACGACGCTTCTGAAGCGCCGTTTCGCGCCCACCTCAGCCAAGTAACACTGCACACGCTGTGTTACACTCATCGGTCCTGTCCCATGATCGAAATCCAGATCGTTCCGAGCGACATCCGTCGCAACGTCCGGTACGTTTTCTTCGACCGCCGGCGGGTGTTTGTCGCGATCGTCGCGCTCTCGGTGGTCCTTGCGGGGATCATCGGGTCGATGGCCGCGGCACCCACGGTCATCCGGCGCGTCTACAAGGATAACTACCTCCGCACCATGCGGAATGAGCGCGACATCCAGCGCCAGCGGCTGCACGAGAACGTCGTGCAGATGACCTCGCTCGAGAGCAGCCTCGAGGATCATCGGGTGCGGGTGGAGAAACTCATCGCCGTCTACGGCCTCGACCGCAACCTCGGCGTCGGCGGATTCTCCGTTCCGATGCACGGCAAGGACGATCCGCCCGACGTGCAGGTCGACGACGCGGCGCACCGCGAGCAGGCGCTCAAGCACGCGATGCAGCGCCTCGAGCAGCAGCTCGATCTGCTGGTGCAGTACGAGGCCGCGAACGCGGACATCGTCCGCCACACACCTTCGATCCTGCCCGTGCCGTCCGATCAGTTCGTTCTGACGTCGCCGTTCGGCAACCGAATCAATCCGTTCACGAGGGTCGGCGATTTTCATAAGGGCCTCGATCTCTCGGCACCGACCGGCACGCCGATCTACGCGACGGCCGACGGCGTCGTGAGCTTCGCCGGGCGCTATCCACTGCGGCAGAGCGTGAACTGGTGGCGGTTCGGGAACGTGGTGGTCATCAACCACGCCGACCGGTTCATCACGATCTACGGACACTGCGCCACGACGAAGGTGACCGCAGGGCAGGCCATCAGGCAGGGACAGACGATCGCCACGGTGGGTTCGACCGGCTGGAGCACGAACTCGCATCTGCATTACGAGGTGCGCACGGATCTGGAGACGATGGGGACGTACGTGCCGATCGATCCGCGCATCTACATCCTCAATTACGAGTGGAAAAACGAGGCGAAGCTTCTGATGGCGTCGCGGACGAGCAAGGACTACAACGATCTCGATCCGCTTCCCACCGCGTTCATCGGGCGAAAGAGGAGGGTGTGATGACTGCAGCCGCCGACCAATCCAATTTTCCCACCATGATCATTCCGCGCGGCACCGACATCCGCGTGAACCACTATGGCCAACTGTCGATCCGGACGCCGGGAAACCTCGTCATCCAGAACTCCGGCGTCTATTCGGAGCTGGAGTCGACAAACGGATCGATCCGCATCGAGGAGAACGTCGTCGTCGAGGCGGTGAGCATCAAAGCCGCGCAGGCCTGTTTCATCCAGGGCACCGTCACCGCGTGGAAGGTGCACGCCAAACGCATCACGCTCGAGGATCGCGCCAAGGCATTCATCATGCTGCAGGAGTCGGAGTCGCTGGAGCTCTCCAAGAGCAGCCGTCTCGTGGGCAACTTCGCCAACGAGAAAGAGCTCTTCCTCATGATGGGGAAGTTCACCTCGCAATTGAAGGAGCTGCCCGGTTCGGTCGACATCCATGCGCCGACGCCGCTCGCCGAGAGCCGTGCGGTCACGCAGTCGATTCCCGCGGCCCAGGAATCCGATTCGCTCCGCTCGGCACAGACGCTGCTCGAGCGTGAAGTCGCACGCCCTGATCTCGCTCCGGCGGAAGGGGAAGCGCTCCGCGAGGTTCTGTTCGCGCTGCGCGAGAGAAACGCCGCTCGCGTCGGCGTGATCTACCGCGACGCGTTCGCCGAAGTGAAGAACCCGTCGGACGGCATCCGGCAGGCGTACGAGCATCTCGAGAAACACTTCGCAAGGTGAAGGCGAGCCTGTCATCCCGAGCGTAGCGAGGGACCGGTGTGGGCCGGGGTGGTGCTACGAGCCGCCCTCCCACACCGGTTCCTCGCTACGCTCGGACTGACGGCGATCGGCTCAGAGCGCGCTGCTGAATGCTGCCTCTCTCCGACCACAACCCGCGGCGCACCACACCGTTCGTCAACGATCTGTTCATCGTTGCGAACATCCTGATGTTCTTCTGGGAGATCTCCCTCGGCGCGAACCTCGAGCCGGCGCTGCGCATCTTTGCGTTCGTCCCGGCGCGCTTCTGGGCGTCGCCGCACGTCGTGATCAACTTCGCACGCATGCTCGTGTCGATGTTCCTGCACGGCGGCTGGCTGCACCTCATCGGAAACATGTGGTACCTCTGGGTGTTCGGCGACAACATCGAGGACCGGCTGGGACACACGCGCTATGCGGTGTTCTACACTCTCTGCGGGATCCTGGCGACGCTCGCGCACGCGATCGCCAATCCGATGTCCGCCATGCCGTCGGTCGGCGCATCGGGTGCGATCGCCGGCGTGTTGGGCGCGTACCTGGTGCTCTTTCCGCGCGCGCAGGTGACGACGCTCATTCCGATCTTCATCTTTATCACCGTGCGCGAGATCCCCGCCATCTTCGTCCTCGGCATCTGGTTCGTGCTGCAGTTCTTCAGCGGCGTGGCATCGATGAACATCCCTGACGCGCAGGACGCGGGTGGTGTGGCGTACTTCGCCCACATCGGCGGCTTCGTGGCCGGGATGATTCTCGTCGTCTTCTTCGGCGGTTTCCGGCGGCGACGGCCGGCCTACTCGCAATCCTGGCGATAGACGCGCGCCGCCTCGGTCGGATCGACGGTGTTGATTGCGGAGCCGCTGGCCAGCTCGAAGCCCGCGTGCACGGCGAAGCGCGGAAACAACTGCACGTACCAGTGTGCCCGCGGCTCATGTGGAAAGTTCATGAAGATCCAGTTGTACGAATGTGCCAGACGCTTCATGGCACGGACCGAGGACTGCAGCAGCTCCCACAACTCATGCGGCTCGCGAATCTCGGGCGCGTGCTCCTTCGGCACGATCCACTGTTCGTACGCGAACATCGAGCCCTTCGGCGCAATCCATCGGTAGTTCGCGGTCTCCCGGATCAGCGGTTCCTCAGCGAGGGAGCAGAGCGCACACGATCTGCGGAGGGCCGCCGCTTCGCGGGCGACGCGCGGCGGAGTGAACGGCGTTCCGATGATCTGTGAATGCAGGTGAGGGATCGAGGCTCCGGCCATCGCGCCGTTGTTCTTGAAGATCGTGACATGCCCGGTCTGTCCGCGAAGCGCGTGATAGCGCTCCACGTACATGCGCACCGCGGCGTCCGCGCCGGGGATCCGGTCGAACGTATCGTCGTGCCGTGGAGACTCGACGACCACTTCGTGGAAACCGGTCGCCGGGTACTTATTTGGGAACACTCGCACCTGCCACGGCTCGCCGGCGCGGGCGATCTCCGGCGGTGTCAGCGCCTCGTTGCCCGCGCAGAAAGGGCAGACTTCGTCCTCGTCGCGGAAGATGTTCGGCCGGCGGGCCCGCTCAGACTCAATGATCAGCGGCTCGCCTGTGATGGCATTCGAGTGGATCATGCCATGCGCTTCGCCAGCACGAAGCGCTCTGCGATGCCGAGGAAGGCGACGACGACCATGAGGAGCGCGAGCCATTCCGGGATGGTGAACGAGGCGACGTGTTGAGCGGCCCAGTCATTCCGAAACAGGATGGACGAGATGATCGGGAACACGATGAGCCCCAGGACGAACTCGCCGCGACCGACGGCTTCGTACGATCGCTTGCCGTACGTCGCTTCCAACTGCGTGCCGATGTAGCCATTGAGCATGACGAGGATGATGCCGACGACCACGATCGATTCGCGCATATCGTTCCCGACCATCCACCCCGTTGCCAGCGCGGTGTCAGAGATGCGGTCCGCGACGTGATCGAGGAAATCACCGAACGGCGACTCCTTCTGCTGCGCGCGGGCGACGATTCCGTCGAATGCGTCCGCCAGGCCGCCGATGGCAACCAGGAAGATCGCAACGATGAAAAACCGGTAGGCGAGCAGAGTTGCAGCGCCGAGATTGATCAGGAGCGCGATGATGCTGATGGCGTTCGGCGACAGCGGACAGGACCGCGCGACAGGGGTAAACCAACGGCTGAGCCGGTCGCGCCAAACATTCATTGAGCAGATTGTATTTGGAATTCTGGGGTTAAATGTTATTTTAAGCCTCAACAACGCGATCCACAGCGACAAAGGCAAACCTCCGGCGACGGAGGGGCGCAAAGTTCCAGATCTGGAGAACAGATGGCTGAGCTACCGAACGTGACGAAGCGCATTTTGCTTCACTCCTTCAGCGGAAGGCGTTCCTTTGACTGCACGATCGCATCAAGGAGCGTCCCATGCGCCGTGCACTTGCGGTCCTCGGTTTTCTCGCGGCAGCTTCTCCGGCGTACGCATACCAGAATGCGATCTGGATTCCGGGCTGGGGATCGGCGCAGCTGACTTCGATCCAGTTGAACGCCGGCGCGCTCAACGAAACGAATCCGGTGTGGTACGGATGGAACTCCGACAGTTCCCTCCGTCTCAAGACCAACGCCGAGAATCCGACCTGGCGCGCGGCGATGACCGGAACGCTTGTCATTCCGACGGTCCAGAACACGACCAGCAACGGCTTCGACGGCGCCGCCGTGGCGAACGTTCTTTCGAGCGCCGCTTCTCGCGAGGCGCATGCGGCGGTGATCGCGCAGCTGGCGATTGCGCAGGCCTATGACGGTATCGACATCGACTACGAGAACATCACCGCGGCGCAGCAGGCCAACTTCACGGCGTTTCTCACCACGCTTGCGGACAAGTTGCACGCCGCCGGAAAGAAGTTGTCGGTCAGCGTGTACGGCAAGGTCGGCGCAGGCGACACGTGGTCCGGTCCGGGCGGCGAAGACTACTCGGCCATTGGACGCCTCGCGGACTCGGTCAAAATTATGGCCTACGACGTTCACTGGAGCACCTCGGACGCCGGCCCGATCGCCCCGCTCGCCTGGCTCGATCAGGTTGCGACATATGCCGAAGCCACGATTCCCGCGCAGAAGATCATGATGGGCCTTCCGTTCTACGGCTACGACTGGAGCGGCCGCAGTGGCACGGACGTCGGCTATGCGCAGGCGATGCAGACGGCGCTCAGCAACGGCGCCACGGTGACGCACGACGTGAATGGGGAAGCGACCTACACGTACTCCGGCCGCACGGTGTACTTCCAGGACGCCACGAGCTACCAGAAGAAGATCGACATGCTGAAGCAGAAGCATCCCTCGATTGGCGGCTTCACCGCATGGGCTGCAGGTCAGGAAGATCCGGAGATCTGGAAAGTGATCAAGGGCTCTGCTGTCGTTGGCGCCACTCCAGCTGTGGGCGACTTCCTGTTGTCGGGGCCCTCGAGCATGACGGCCTTTCAGTCGATGACGTCTTCCGCAAGTTACTCGCTCACTGCGGTCAATGGCTTTAGTTCGACAGCCAGCGTGACGACGACATCTCCGGCGGCATTCACAGGTTCCGTCTCCGTGAGTGCTTCGACGGTCCGCGCGAATGGTTCGGTTACGCTCATGGTCGCTCCGGCCGCAACGACCGCGCCCGGCTCGTATCCGATCGTTATGCGATTCGCGAGCGGGTCGATCGTTCACACGCAGACGGTGAGCGTCGCGGTCGTGGCACCGTCGCCCTCCGGAACGCCTTCGCGCCGCCGGACGGTTCGCGGATAAGGTACAGGCCGGCCAGTCAGAGGACTGGCCCCACACTCCCTCGCTCACGCGAGGCAGATCAGGGTGCGCGCAGCGATGTGTGGGGCCAGCCCTCCGGCTGGCCAGCAGTCAGAGGACAGCTCAGTAAATGACGACCGTGTCGCCGACGTTCGCCATCATGTAAAGCTTCTCGACGTCGGCGTCGCCGAGACGCACGCAGCCGTGCGAGACGGATTGCCCGAGCTTGTCGGGTTCGTCCGTGCCGTGAATG
>JBBRMQ010000141.1:0-11112 GCA_038230775.1 Thermoanaerobaculia bacterium | reverse complement strand
GTGTACTAGAACAAACGACCAGAACGACAGTCAAGCGTCTGCCCAAGCGCGGGGTCTATGACCGGGACGCCATCAACGCGATCATCGACGAGGCGCTGATCTGCCACGTCGGCTTCGTCGTCGACGGGCAGCCGTTCGTCATCCCCACGATTCATGCCCGGGTCGGCGACGCGCTCTACTTCCACGGATCGGCGGCCAGCCGGATGTTGCGCAATCTGCGCGAAGGCGTGGATGCGTGTGTGACGATCACCATCCTGGACGGACTCGTTCTCGCGCGCTCGGCGTTCCACCACTCGATGAACTACCGCTCCGTCGTCGTTCTCGGCAACGCCAGCATGGTGACGGACGAAGAGGAGAAGCTGCGCGTGCTGGAGGCGATCGTCGAGCACGTCTGTCGCGGACGTTCTGCCGACGCACGAAAGCCAACGGAGCCGGAATTGAAGCAGACCCTGGTCCTTCGCATGCCGATCGAAGAGGCATCGGCCAAGGTCCGCACCGGCCCGCCTATCGATGACGACGAGGACTACTCGTTGCCGATCTGGGCCGGCGTGCTGCCGCTGCCGATGACCGCCACAGCGCCGCTGCCGGACGAGCGCAATATCGGCGAGCTGCCGGATTACGTACGAGCGTATCGGAGGTAGTTCCTGTGTGAGGACCGGCTTCAGCCGGTCACGGCCAACCGGCTGAAGCCGGTCCTCACACAGAAGAAACCTCTTCCTACTCCCTCCCGCTCCAGGGTGGCACCACGCCGTTCATTCTCGCGTACGCGATCGACTGGCCCAGGTGCTCGTGGAGGTGGTTGAGGGCGGTGATGAAGCCCGCGCGCACCGTCGTGTCGCTGCCGAACATCTTGATCGGCTTGTCGAGATCGGCATCGCTCGCCATCAGCGCAGCGCGGCGGATGTGATCGAACGATCGCTTCAGCTCGTCGAGAACGCGCTGCTTGTCGGTGATCCGCTCGAGCGTGCTCTCGTCGTACGCCGGCGGCTTCATGCCGACGAAGCTGGCGAGAAAGTAGTTCCCTCCAGCGATGTGCATGTAAACCTCGCTGATGGAACGGACGCCAGGCGCCGGACGCCACCCGTATTTGCTGGCGGGCATCGTCGTGGCGAGATCGAGAATCTTCTTTTGCACATCGTCGAGGTCTCGGAGAAACTCGCCCCGGAAGCCGGCCATCGGACGGGCGGGCGGCTGGCCCCACGCGGCGGCGGCGCACAGGGTGAGCATCGCAACAGCAAAGGCACGTTTGGTCATCAAACGGATGTTAGCATCCACGTTCAGCAGGGGGTTGTGAATGGATTTCCGGTTGTCCGAAGAACAAACCCAGATTCAGAAAATGGTGCGCGATTTCGCGGAGAGCGACATCAAGCCCAGTCTCATGAAGTGGGACGAAGCACAGCACTTCCCGGTCGACGTCTTCAAGAAAGCGGGCGGCCTCGGTCTCCTCGGCGTGACGCTGCCCGAGGAGTACGGCGGGGCGGGTCTGTCGTACGTCGACTACGTCAACGTGATCGAAGAGCTCGCAGTCATCGACTCCGGCTTCGCGCTCAGCGTCGCCGCCCACAACTCCCTCGGCTCGGGACACATCTATGTCGCGGGCAACGACGATCAGAAGCACAAGTGGCTGCCGAAGCTGGCGTCCGGTGAGTGGATCGGCGCCTGGGGTCTGACCGAGCCCGGTTCCGGAAGCGACGCGGCGGGACTGCGCACGACCGCGGTGAAAGATGGCAACCAGTGGGTGCTGAACGGCACCAAGAATTTCATCACCAACGCGACGTATGCGGACATCTCGGTGGTCCTGGCGGTTACGGATCGCAACGATCGTCACGGCGTCACCGCGTTTGCCGTGGAGATGGATCGCAAGGGCATTCGCCCGGGAAAGAAAGAGAACAAGCTCGGCATGCGCGTGTCGGACACGGCGGAGCTGGTGATGGAAGACTGCCGCGTTCCGGCCGAAAACATTCTGGGCGAGATCGGCTACGGCTTCATCGATGCGATGCGCGTGCTCGACGGCGGGCGCATCTCGATCGGCGCGCTCGCGGTGGGGATCGCGCGCGGGGCGTACGAAGCGGCGCGGGATTACGCGAAACAGCGCACGGCATTCGGCAAACCGATCGCGGAGTTCCAGGCGATCCAGTTCATGCTCGCCGACATGGCGACGGAAATCGAAGCGGCGCGACTCCTCTGTTACCAGGCCGCGACGATGAAGGACCGCAACGAGAAGGTGACGCAGTTCTCGGCGATGGCGAAGCTGTACTCGTCCGAAGTTGCGGTGCGCGCGACGGAGAAAGGCGTGCAGATCTTCGGCGGCTACGGGTTCATCAAGGATTTCCCGGCCGAGAAATACTACCGCGACGTGAAGCTGTGCACGATCGGCGAGGGAACGAGCGAGATTCAGCGCATGGTCATCGCGCGGAACCTGTTGAGTGAATGATCTTCGATCGTTGACCGATGCGGTCCTCTCGGGGCGCTACCGGGCGCTCGCGCAGGCGGTGTCACTCGTCGAGCGCGATGATGCCGACGTCGACAAACTCCTGGCCGCGATTTATCCCGAGACGGGAAAGTCGCGCATCATCGGAATCACCGGGTCGCCGGGCGCCGGCAAGTCCACGCTTGTCGCCTCACTGGCGAAGCACTACCGCAAGATGGGAAAGAGGGTCGGCATCATCGCCGTCGATCCCACTTCGCCGTTCAGCGGCGGCGCGATCCTCGGCGATCGGATCCGGATGACCGAGTTGTACACCGACCGCGGCGTGTTCATCCGCTCGATGGCAACTCGCGGATTCATGGGCGGGCTTGCGCGCGCCACAAACGACGTCGTCGATCTGCTCGACGCGTCCGGCTTCGACATCGTGCTCGTGGAGACGGTGGGCGTCGGCCAGGACGAAGTGGAAGTGATCCGCACCGTGCAGACGAACGTGGTCGTGCTGGTGCCCGGGATGGGCGACGACATCCAGGCCATCAAGGCCGGCATCATGGAGATCGGCGACATCTTCGTGGTCAACAAAGCGGATCGGCCCGGCGCGGACAAGACCGTCACGGAAGTCACGATGATGATGTCGCTCGTCGAGGAACATGGCGACTGGATACCGCCAATCGTGAAGACGGTCGCGTCGCGCGGCGACGGCGTCACCGACCTCGACGCCGCCATGACCACGCATCTCGAATACCTGACGGCATCCGGCGAGCTCGACCGCCGCAACCGCGAGCGCGTCCGGATCCGCGTGGAGACGATGCTCAAGGAGAAGTTTCTCGACCGGCTGATCGGCGGCGCGGTCTCGCGCGCCGACTTCGAGGCGCTGCTCGAAGATGTCCTGCGCAAGAGGAACAACCCGCACGACGCGGCGGAGGGACTCCTCGCTCGCCTGCGGCTGTGATTCACGAGCCCCATCTGCACTTTGCCTACGTTCTCGGAAGGCGGCGGGAGGGAGACGGGGAATGTTGAATGTTGAATGTTCAGTGTTGAATGTTGAACCAGTCTTTTGCGCACATTCAACATTGAACATTCAACATTCAACATTCCTCGTATCCCAGATCAAACTCGCACTCCCGAGCGCGAACTTGTAGCCTCCGGGTGAGGTGCGATTCGCTTACAATCGCCCGCCCGAATGAAACTCTCCCGCGACTGGATCAGCGACTGGATCGACCTCAACGGCATCTCCGATGCCGATCTCGAGCGGCGCTTCACGGAAATCGGACACGCGATCGAATCCGTCGAGAAGCATGGCGAGGACACGGTCTTCGATCTCGAGATCACGACCAACCGCATCGACGCGATGTCGCATCACGGCATGGCGCGCGAGTTGTCCGCCGCACTCAATCGCGATCTGCGGCCTGGGGCGGCGGCCTCTCAGGCCTCCGACGGTGGGCTGAGAGCCCACCGCCCCAGCGTATCGATCTCCATCCACGCGCCCGAAATGTGTCGCCGCTACACAGCGCTCGCCATCCGCGGCGTCACGATCAAGCCGTCGCCCGAGCACGTCGCGAAACGTCTGGAGGCGGTGGGTCTTCGTCCGATCAACAACGTCGTCGACGCCACCAACTACGTGATGCTGGCCCTCGGGCACCCGCTGCACTCGTTCGATCTCGACAAGCTGTCCGGCGGAACGATCATCGTGCGTGCCGGCAAAGCGAACGAGTCGATGAAGAGCCTGGACAACGAGATGCGGAAGATCGACTCGCAGACCGTCGTCATCGCGGATGCGCAGCGACCGGTGGCGTTAGGCGGAATCATCGGCGGCTTCGAAAGCGAGATTACGAGCGCGACGAAGAACGTGCTGCTCGAATGCGCGTGGTTCACCCCCGCGGTCATCCGCCGCACCGCCCGGCGCCTGGGCCTCAAGACGGACGCGTCGTATCGCTTCGAGCGGGGAGTGGACCCGAACGACACCCTGATGGCGGCTCAAATGGCGGCCGATCTCATCGTGAAGATGGCCGGCGGAACGCGCGACGAACCGATCGACGTGGTGGCGTTGGAAACGAAGCCGATCACGCTGCGTCTCCGCGAGACGAAGTTAGCCGAGGCCTCGGCCGGTGTCATCGGCCTGGGCTACGCCTTGGAGCTCTTTCAACGCCTTGGCTTCGCTGTTAAGAAGGTGGACGCCGGCATCGAAGTGGTGGTGCCGACGTATCGCGGCGACATCCACGAAGAGATGGACCTCGTCGAGGAGGTATTACGCTTTTACGGGTTCAACAAGATTCCGAGCGTGCTGCCACGCCTGACGACGGGCGACGTGCGGCGAGAGCCGGCCGAGGCAGCGCAGGATCGGATTCGCGACATCCTCGCCGGCTGCGGGTTGAGCGAGGTCGTGAATTACTCCTTCATCCGGCCGCAGGCCAATGCAGCGTTCTCGGGCGAGACTCCGGTGGCGATCACCAACGCGCTGTCGGAGAACATCACGTCGATGCGTCTGTCGCTTCTGCCGGGACTGCTGGAGAGCGTCGCGTTCAATCGCTCGTACGGAACGCGGGACGGCGGACTCTTCGAGATGGGCCGCTCCTATCATCGCGATGGCGACAAAGTTCGCGAGGTGCCGCGCACGGCGTTCGTGCTCTTCGGAGACTTCGGCGACTTCTTCGACGCGAAGGGCATTGTCGAGCAAGTGGCCAACCGGTTTCACGTTCCGGTCACGTACGCGCGATCGGACGAAGCGTATCTGCAGCAAGGCAAGCAGGCGATCGCGTGGCGTTTGGAGCAGCGCGTTGCGGCGATCGGGGTCATGCGACGCGAAGTGCTGCAGGCGCTGGGAGTGAAAGGCGACGTCGTCGCCGGCGAGATCCTGATCGAGCCGCTGATCGGAGAGAACGCCGAATGGAAGATGTCGCCGGTTGCGCGCTTCCCGGGAGTGCCGATGATTCTCGCGCTGACGCATGGGCCGCAGCTCGAGTATCAGAAGCTGATCGACACCATCCGCTCGTTCGAGGTTCCGCACCTGCACGAAGTCGGATTGCGCGACCGGTTCGTTCCCGAAAACTCCGCCGTGGTGAAGACCACGCTCGGCATGTGGTATCAGGCATTCGACCGTTCGCTGACGCAGGAAGAGGTCGCCGCGTCGCAGCAACAGCTCGCTTCGCGGCTGGCGTCCGCGCTGCCGGTCCAGATCCTCAACTGATGGAGATGATGGAAGTGAAAAAGAAGACGACGGAACAGATGACGATCGCCGGCACCGAAGAAGGGGAGATCCTCGCTCGGCTGCAGGAGCGGGTGGAGAAGGCGATCGGAATGATTCAGGAGCTGCGCCGCGATCGCGACTCGTGGAAGTCGCGCGCCGAGGCGGCGGAAGCGCAGTCGGGCGAGAAGGTCTCGGCGCTGGAAGAAGACTGCGATCGCATGCGCTCGGAACGGGGCGAGATCCGGAACCGGATCGAGTCGATCCTCTCGAACCTCGAGGCGCTGGACGAGGTCTAACGCACTTCGCCGCGCAGCACCAGGCGCGTGAAGTGAATGAAGTACTGCACGCCGCTGACGAGGGCGAACAGCATCACGAACCAGAGCGCCAGCTCGCCGATGAATCGGAATTCGCCGAGCTCGTAGCCGACGATCAGCAGCGCAATCGCCACGACTTGCGCGACGGTCTTCGTCTTGCCCAGCGGCGAGGCGGCGATGGTCACGCCTTGCGTGGCAGCGATCGAACGCAGACCGGAGACCGCGAACTCGCGTCCGATGATGATCACGACCATCCACGCGCGCGCCAGACCGAGCTCGATGAGCGAGATGAACGCCGCGGACATCAGGAGCTTGTCGGCGATCGGATCGAGCAGCGTGCCGAGCCGGGTGGTCTTGTTCATCCGGCGCGCGAAGTAGCCGTCGAAGAAGTCGGTGGCCGCCGCGACGAGGAAGATGCCGAGGCCGAGGTAGTTGGAGTATTTGGTGAGGAGGACGACGACGAGAAACGGGACGAGGAAGATGCGGAACAGAGTGAGCGAGTTCGGCAGGTTCCAGATCTCGTCCGAGACGCGTTCCTGGGACGCGTTCGGAGCGACGACCGTCTGATTGATCAGTGCGGAAGTACCATCGGTCGGCGGGATCGACACGCTGTTTTCTCGCTGCGGTTTTGCGAGTTCAGGATACATCAGCAATAGGAATAACGTTCTGGCAATTGACATTCCTGAATGCGTCGCAGCAGAATCGCGGCCCCACCCTGGAATTGCGAAAGTGGCGGAACTGGTAGACGCGCAGGTCTCAGAAGCCTGTGACCGTTAGGTCTTGGGGGTTCGATTCCCCCCTTTCGCACCAAACCATCAACCGTTCATCGGCGCTTCGGCCTAGTGTCTCGCGATGGCCGGGTAGGCGATGAAATTTGAAGTTAGGAAGTTGGGACGTTAGGAAGCCATGTCATCCCGAGCGTAGCGAGGGACCGGTGTGGGTGGGTGGCACGATGATCGAACCGCCCGCCCACTCCGGTTCCTCGTAAGCTCGGAATGACATCTACGACTCGCGCTCGAGGAGCAGCTTGTAGACCTCGTTCTTGCGGACGCCGAACTTCTCGCTGACGAGTTTCACTGCGTCATTGCGCCGCATCCCGCTGTCGCGCAACCGCTGAAACTCCGCGGCGATCTGGTCGGGGGACACTTCCTGCGCTTTCGCGATCGCAGCGGCGAACACGATCGTGATCTCGCCGCGGACGCGCTCGCGCTTGCGCAGCACCTCGACGACCTCGCTGATGCGACCGTGGACGAACTCCTCGTGCATCTTCGTCATCTCGCGCGCCACGGTGACTTCGACGTCGCCGAGGGTCGACATCGCGTCATCGAGTGAGTCGACGACGCGCTCGGGCGACTCGTAAACGATCGCCGTCAACGCCGTGGCGGCGACGCGCTTGTAGAACTCCGTGCGCTCGCCATGGCGATGCGGCGTGAAGCCGAAGAACGTGAATGGCAGGGGAGCGATGCCACTCGCCACCAGCGCGAGCACGCCTGCAAACGGTCCCGGAATCGGCTCGACTGTCAGGCCGCGCTCACGCGCGATGCGCGCCAGGCGATAGCCGGGGTCGGAAATGACAGGCATCCCCGCATCGCTGACCATCGCCAGCGTCTCACCCGCCTCGATGCGATTCGCCAGCTCCTCCGCCTTCACGTCTTCGTTGTGCTCGTGGAAGCTGCGCAAAGGGCGCGAGATACCGAAATGATTGATCAGCTTGCGCGTCTCTCGCGTGTCTTCGCAGACGATGAGATCCGCGGACTTCAGCGCCTCGATCGCTCGCGGCGAGAGGTCCGACAGATTCCCGATCGGCGTGCCGACGATGAAGAGCTTTCCCGCCATCAGCGGAGAGCATAGCTGCGCGAGAGCAAAATCGCCGCAGCCGCGGCGACGTTGAGCGATTCGACGCGCGAGCTCATCGGCACCGCGATGCGCTTCGAGCGCTTGCGCAACTCCTCTGAAACACCGGCGCCTTCGCTGCCGAAGATCAGCACTGCGTCACGCGCCGGCGGATCGGCGACGTCGCCGCTGCCATCCGCCGCGAAGAGCTTCTTTTCGTTCAGCGCCTCAACGGCGATGCTCGCGATCGGCACGAGCAGCACCGCTCCGGCCGAGGCTCGGATTGCTTTCGGTCCGAACGGATCGGCACAACCCGGGAGAAGAGCGACACCCGCCGCATCGAATGCCGCGGCGAGGCGGATGATCGTGCCGACGTTCCCCGGATCCTGCACGCCGTCGAGAGCGACGACAATCGAGTCCTTGCGCGCGAAGAGGTCCCTTTCCGCCGGGCGCGCAAAGAGTGCGAGCACGCCCTGCGACGTCTTCGTGTCGCCGAGCGCATCGAAAAGCTTCTCCGAAAATGCGACGCGACCCGCGCCCTGCGGCCCGCGACCCGCGATGAGCAACGGCTGCCATCCGGCCGCGATTGCATCGTCCACCATCTTCGGCCCCTCGATGACGATCTCGTTCGCGTGATCGCGGATCGCGTTACGAACGCGTTGAAAGATCGGGTTCTCGCGGCTGCTGATGCTTTTTGTCATTTAGACTCTGGCGCGATGATACCGAAGGGCACCGCGCTCTCCGCGTTGTGGACGTTCCCCAGCATTCTGCTCTCCGCGTTCATCATCGCGTGGGGAGCGGAAGCCGCGCAGTTCCTGATTTCGCAGGGTCTGGCGCTGGCGATCCTCGCATGGCTGCAGACGCTTCCGGAGTTCGCGGTCGAAGCCGTCATTGCCTGGCAGGCGGGCAAGGATCCAACGAAGACACACCTGGCCATCGCCAACTTCACCGGCTCGCTCCGTCTCCTCGTCGGCCTCGGCTGGCCGATGATCTACTTCGTCGCCGCGTTCTTCGGCTGGAAGAGAGAGGGAAAGTTCATCGCGGTGAAGCTGGAAGCAGAACACTCGGTGGAGATCTTCGGGTTGTTCCTTCCCATCGCGTACTTCACGTTCATCTGGTGGAAGGGATCGCTGACGCTCTGGGACGCGTTTCCGCTCATCGCCTGCTACGTCGTGTATCTGTGGATCCTGTGGAAGATTCCTCCCCGCGAGAACAACGACGAGGCAATGGACGACCTCGGCGCGATCCCGCGCCGTGTACTGGCGTTCCCGGCGCGCACGCGCGCGATCGCGATCTGGATCCTCTTCATCGCCGGCGGTGCGATTCTGTACTTCGCAGCGCATCCGTTCCTCGACTCGATGCTCGCTCTGGCCGGCGGCCTCGGCGTGTCGACCTTCGTCTTCGTTCAGTGGGTCGCACCATTTCTCTCCGAGTTCCCGGAAAAACTGAGCGCGTTCTATTGGGCCCGCAAGGTGACCACCGCGAACGTCGCACTCATGAACATGGTGTCGTCCAACATCAATCAGTGGAGCATTCTCTCGGCGATGATTCCGATTCTCTTCGTGATCAGCGCCGGCGAGCTCCGGCCGCTCACGTTCGACGCCTACCAGCGTCAGGAAATCCTTCTCACCATCGTCCAGAGCTTCCTCGGCTTTCTCCTGCTGATCAATCTCGAGCTTCGCTTTCATGAAGCGCTCATCCTTTTCACGTTCTGGCTGATCCAGTTCGCCGTCCCGTCGTCGCGGCTGATCATGATCTACGTCTATCTGGCGTGGTGTCTGGTCGAGTTCGTGCGACTGGCAGCGAGCCGATCCGCCCCGCCCGCGTGGATCGGGTTGCGGCAGACGCTAGGGCGGCGTTTCGCGTGATAATGAGGTTGACGCATGACCACCACCACCAAACCGTCGATCCGGCTCACGCGGCGCGTTCGGGAGATTCAGATCTCACCGACGCTCGCGGTGATGAATCGCGCGCTCGAGCTCGTGGCCGCGGGCGTCGACATCGTCGACTTTGGCCCCGGCGAGCCTGACTTTCCGACGCCGAAACTCGTGGCCGACGCCGGCAAGCGGGCGATCGATCAGGGCAAGACGAAATACACGAGCGGCACGGGCACGAAGGATCTGCGCGACGCGATCGCCGATCGCTACAACCGGCGCTACGGGATGAAGCTCAACGCGAACAACGTCATCGCGGGAACCGGCGGCAAGCAGGAGCTCTTCAACTTCATCCTCGCGCTCGTGAGCGACGGGGACGAGGTCATCATCCCTTCGCCGTACTGGGTGAGCTTTCCCGATCAGGTGCAGTTCGCCGGCGGCAAACCCGTCTTCGCGCGCACCGAAACGTCGAACCGCTACCGTCCGACGTTCGAGGCGATCGAGTCCGTCGCTACCGACCGCACGCGCGGCGTCATCATCAATTCACCGAACAACCCGACGGGCGCCGTGATCGAGGAGAGCGAGTTGAAGCGCATCGTCGAATGGTGCGCCGCGAACGACATCTTCCTTCTGTTCGACGAGACCTACGAGCTGTTCGTCTACGGCGGCGCACAGCACGCCTCGGCCGCCCGCTACTTCGAGGAGTACCCGGAAACGGTGCTCATCGTGAATTCGATGTCGAAGACGTTTGCCATGACCGGATGGCGCCTCGGCTACGGAATCGCCCATCCTGAAATCGTGTCCGCGGCGAGCAAGATCCAAAGCCACTCCACCTCGAATCCCAGCTCCATCGCCCAATACGCTGCGCTCGAAGCCTTGCGAGGCAACTCGGATGAAGTGAAGAAGATGCACGACGCCTATTCTGAGCGGCGCGGCTGGCTGGTTCCGGCGATCAACGCGATCGACGGCTTCTACTGCGCCGAGCCCGACGGCGCGTTCTACATCTTCCCGGAGGTCAAGCAGCTCTTCGGACGGAAGGGGATTCACGACTCGCAGTCGCTCGCGACCTACCTGCTCGACGAGGCACGCGTGTCGGTCGTGCCCGGCAGCGCGTTCGGCAACGACGATTGCGTGCGAATCAGCTACGCCACGTCCATGGACCGCCTTCGCGAAGGCATCAAGCGCATCGATGCCGCCGTGAAAGTCCTCGTGTAGCGCGGCTTCGCCGCGCGTTGACCGTTGACAGTTGACCAGCCCTCCCGGCTCGAATCACCGTCAACCGTCGACTGTCAACTGTCAACGCGGCACGGAGCGCCGCACTCATGGAATCAAGACCGGGTACCTCCCGTTACGAATCCCGTTCAATCCGCTAATCAAGGAGCATTTGTGACAACAGCAAGGACCATGTTCATTACTTTTGCGCTCGCCGGCACCGCCGTGTTCGCGCAGGAGAAGGCCGCTCCGGCGCCCGCAGCGCCG
>JBBRMQ010000140.1:0-11145 GCA_038230775.1 Thermoanaerobaculia bacterium | reverse complement strand
TGAGCAGTTCGTCCGCGTCCTCGAAGAGTTCATTGGCGTCGAAGGACGCCCGGAGTCGCTGAACAGCAAACACCAAACACCTATAGCGTCAGGGACCGCGGTGATCCTGTTCACCGACATTGTCTCCTCCACCGCACTCACCGAACGCATGGGCGACGTTGCGTTCCGCGACGCGTCGCGCTCGCTCGATGCGGGCCTGCGCGCAGCGATACGCGAGGTGGGCGGTGCGGCGATCGACGGGAAGCTGCTTGGCGACGGTGTGCTGGCGACGTTCCCGTCGGCGGCGCAGGCGATCGATGGGGCACGGCGGTGCCTGGCGCTGAGCGCGGCGTCGGAATTGGGGCTGCACATCGGGCTGCACGCGGGCGACGTGATCCGCGAGGACAACAACGTCTACGGTGGCGCTGTGAACATCGCGTCCCGCATCTGCGGGCTGTCCGCGCCGGGCGAGATCCTCGTGTCGGACGTCGTGCGCGGCATGGCGCGATCGTCGGCGGGGGTAGAGTTCGAAGATCGCGGCGAGCAGGAGATGAAGGGCGTGGGGGAGCCGGTGCGGGTGTACGCGGTGAGAGGCGCCGAATGAGCTTGAAGCCGCAGACCCGCTTCACGAAGACCTCCGATGGCGTGAGCATCGGCTACTCCGTGACAGGATCCGGTGTTCCGCTTCTGTTCTCGTTCCCGATCAGCCACCAGATCCTTATGATCGAGAATCCGGTGCTGCGTCCGTGGTTCGAAGGTCTCGCCCGTCGCTTTCAATTGATCGTGTTCGACTCACGAGGAACCGGTCTGTCCCAGCGTGACGTGACTTGGAGCCCGGAAGCGTTCGCACTCGATCTCGAAGCCGTTGTTAACGCCTTGTCGCTGACCGACGTCTTCGTGTTCGCACCCATCGGCTACGGGCACGGCGCCGTTCACTATGCGGTCGCGCATCCCGATCGCGTGGCCGGGCTCATTCTCTGGGCGAGTTTCGTAAACGGTGCAACAGCGCTGGAGTCAACACATATCGTCGATCTCGCCGAACAGAACTGGGAGTTCTTTCTCCAGACAATTCCGTCGTCGCTGCACTGGCTCGAACCGGGCCAGGTTCGTGCGTACATGGATATGCTTCGGCAAAGCAGCACGCAGCGGGATTACCTGTCATTTATAAGAGCGTGCTTCGAATCGGATATGGCCAAAATATGTTGCGTTTCGAAGCTCCGAGGCGTTTAGTGGAGTCTGGAACCGGTTGAGGCGACGGAACATGTCACGGACAGCGCCGTCGTCAGAGGTATTGAGAAACCGCACCGCGAACTCGTAGCTGAAGAATCGGATACGATCGCCCTCGGACAAATCGCCAAAAGTTAGATTGCGCCACGGAGATGCCGCGTCGAGTCGGTCAAGCGGAAAGTCGTTGTGCTCGTTCTCCTCGGGGTCGATCTCGGCTCCCAGGAATTGCAACACCGCACGAACGCGTTGCTGGCCGTCTACAACCGCGTAGGTTGTGTCCCCGGCGGCACTCACGATGCGTTGTACGTAGATTTCGGGGATGGGAAGATCGAGGAGAATTGACTCGATTAAATAACACTTTTGGCGCGCTGCCCAAACGGGTTTGCGCTGGAACGCCGGCTTGATTACCAGTGTTCCCTCCCGGTATCTATCTCGAAACCAGGTTATCGGGTGAGAGGAGTGCGTGAAATCCATCTATTGCACCTCGCTCGCATCTTTCAGTCCGGAGCGGATTCGCCGGAGTCCTTCAACCTGGTAAAGAAGCGCGTGGTTCCAGGTGCGGTAGAGCCGGCCTGAAAAATCTCGCGTTGAGAGGTCCGTAATTCGTCCCAATCCATCGAAGGCATCTAGCCATGCGACGACAAGATCGCGTAGCGGCCTAAGAGCATCACTCCGTGGAAGTCGATCCAGCCGCAAGCGCTTGGGATCGATCCATCCCCAATAGATGTCATTCATTCTCTGGGCGGCCCATTCCCCCTCCGGTCCTGGAACTTGCCGTCTGTGTCTCAGGGGATGGTTCCAATCGAGCAACGACTTCCACACCATGTCGAACAGGATGTCGTCGACGACGAGAACATCAATATCAGAGTGCGAGTTGAACCGCCGCCCAAAGTTATTTGGGTCAAGGCTGAAGCCCGTTCTTCCGCTTCCCACGACGACAACGTTTTCCGGGTCGGTCGATCCAAGCGCGGCGCAGACGTGTGATCGCAGGGACGACATGTGGTTTGGCTTCCCGCGAAAGGCGTAGGGCTGCCCGTCGAACACATGCTCCTGAACTATGGTCGAGAGCTGTGTCTCGACTAACAAGGCCTCGAACTCCGTGACAGTGATGAAGGTCATGACGTCAGGGATTTGTAGCGCATGACCGACCGAGAACGATAGTCCGTATGTTCGACGCGCCTTTCGCAGCATCATTTTGTGGAAATTGGGTGTGAGCTCGGCTTTGCGTCGGCGATGTCTTGAAACAGCTGAGACAGAGGTTTGAGTCGAGAGCGAATAGAGAGGTACTCGCCGTACTCGGGGATCGGTTTCTTAAAGCCCAGTAGCTGTTCGCTCGTAAATTGCGCGTTGGGAGGCAGTGGATTGTGGGCCTCCAGAAGCGCGTCAGGGCAGATGTGATAGACGGCGTCTACGTCGGGAGACTTCAAGAGCGAGTCAAGAAGATTGAGTTGGAACTCGTTGGCGACAATCAGAATCGCGAGATCGGGCCGGCGGCGTCGGAAGAATACTGCGTCATAGAGATCGGCGCCGAGTCGGTCTTTCCGCGTCGTCCAGAGAAGCGAGACGACAATGCGAAAGTCATCGAATGAGAAAAGTGCCAGATCCGGCTCGTCGACTTCACCGCGTTGCGCGAGCTGGAAGCCGCGGTATTTTGTGATCGAGTGGCCGGCGAGTGGCTTCACGCCGCACAAGTGGTCGATGAGATAGCCGAGCCCGACCTCGAAACCCTTGCCCGTGTAGTTCGGCATGGCGTTCTCGTTGGCGCCGAGCTCCCGGGCCTTGGAAAATAGGCGTCCGAGGCGGCTCTTCATCTCGGACATAGACAGTTGCGTTCCGGGCACGAGATGTGAGCACAACCACCGCTCAACGCGGTCTGACCGCTCTTTCCAAGCCTTGGTCTTCAATACGTTAGCTTCAGCGATGTGGATATCGTCGGCGGGCGTCACTTGGAGCACGTAGCGATAAAGGAACGACCATGCACTCTCCGGCGTTAGCGCGACCCCGTCGGTCTTCATCGCCTGGACAACCTCGTCGCAGACACCAACGTAGTCGAGCCCGATCGCCACGCCTAAACGGCCCCCACGAGAGCTGAAGTATGAAGCTTCAACTGCCCTTTCCGGTGACGCGATGCGCCGCCTGATATTGCGCGACTGATTTCGGCCGCGATGGCGAACGCAACGGGCGGCGGGAAAGCGTTCCCAACCTGCCGATAAGATGCGGTCTTCTTCCCGCTGAAGCGCCAAGTGTCCGGGAATCCTTGCAGGCGTGCGACCATTTGGATAGTGAGTCGCGGCAGCTCTCCGGGTGGAAAATCGCGGCCGGGCGGAGCGTCCGCGATCCCGCGTCCATCGACGCCAAGCATTCGCCAGTCCTCGCGGGCACGCGTTGGCCCGAGATCGGGACCGCCGTGTTTCTTCGAGCCGCCCACGATGGTCGGCGCGATCGTGTTTGCGTGACGCGCCCAGGCTTTTGCACCACGCCAGCCACCTGCGCTCATGAGGTCGAAGAGTGCGTCACCGACAGTCGGAGCCGCGTCAAGCGGCTCGGGCCAGTCAAAGTCGCACGCGTATTGTGACTTCAGAGCGACCAGGACGAACCGCGGACGCAGTTGCGGCACGCCGTACATCGAAGCATTCAACAACCGCCAGGATGATTGATAGCCCATGCGTTCGAGCTGGTCCAACAAATCACGACGGTATTGGTCGAAACGAGTGCTGGCCAAACCGCGAACGTTCTCGATCATGATCGCCGCAGGGTTTGCCTCCGCAGCGATGCGCAGAGCCTGCGGAAAAAGATCGCGCTCGTCGAGATCTCCGAGTTGCTTCCCGGCAATGGAAAATGGCGGGCAGGGAACGCCACCCGCAACGAGATCCACGCCCCGAAACTGGCGACCATCGATGTCGTTTAGGTCAGTCTCGAATACGGGCCAGTCCGGCCGATTGAGCCGGAGCGTGGCGCACGCGTCCTTGTCAATGTCAACCGCGGCAGCGTGCGTGAATCCCGCCTGATGTAGGCCGATTGACTGCCCGCCTGCACCCGCACATAGTTCAAGGACACTTGTCATACGGCTCCCGAAGATCGATCGAGATAGGAAATGAGTCGGGCCAATCCCGAGCGAATCGTACATTCGCGAATGGTCAGGACGCTCCACCCCGCCCGGCGTAGTTTACCCACCGCACGACGGTCTCGGGCCAATGTTTTCTCGATTTTGGGAAACCAGTATGCAGTATTTGTGCGGGGTAGGTGGGCCCTGCCGCAGGCGTGACCATGCCAGAAACATCCGTGGATGAAAACCACGAGTCGATGTCGCGGGAACACCAGATCCGGACGGCCCGGTAATTCGCGGGCCTGCAACCGGTAGCGATAGCCTGAGGCATGCACGGCCCGGCGCACGGTCAGCTCCGGCTTCGTGTCCTTGCTCTTTATCGCCGCCATGTTGCGGCTTCGCGCGGGCGATGGAGGGACAGTTCGATCCGACATTGCCGCCGATTGTCCGATGACTAAGGCCTAGGCTCAAGGCGAGTTACGACGTCTCCAGACGCGAGTTGATGCTGGTGAAGCCGCGTTATGAGCTGCGCGCGCTCACGCGAAGCGTGCCTATGTAGGATTCTGCCGCGACTATGGGCCGGTCTGTCGCACGGATGCCATCTCCATGCTTCTAAGTGGTCTCGCGTCGTGCTCCCGTCGTCGGTGGCGAACACGAAGAAGGAGTGCTCACCGTGATGGTGGTGCACTCCTTCGACGCTCAGCCTAGCCGTTCATCGTCATGGGGCTGACGTGGGGGAACGGCCAGATACAGTAGCTTACTTCCCAGCGTCCGAGTGTTGAAGCCGATCTTGACAATTTCTAGGCGGGCTGTTCGTCCAGCTCCGCCTCGAAATCGATTGCGTCTTGCCGAAGCAACTCCTCCACGTAATAAGAGCTTGATGGCCATTCTTTGATTTGTCGAGACGTAGACGAAGGCTTCCTTGCCGCTAGGATCAGCAAGGTATGATTGCGGCAGTACACCTGAGTCGAACTTCTCGTCGTCGCCGCCCGGCGTGTGAAAACGCGTGATTTTGCGCTGGACGTTCAGCTCGTGACGGACGTCGCGGAACCAGATGATCTCACCGTTGGTCGAGTACAGGAACGGCACGCCGTACCCATCGGAGTTAAACCCGGTGTTGGTGAGCCGACGTGCGTAGCGCTCGGCCTGCTTGAGACCTGAGGCTCCGTGCTGACTTCTTGGCTTCCGTAACAGACCGCAGCCCCGGGTCGATGCGTTCGCGACGCGTCTTCCACTCAAGTTCATCGCGCTCGACCAAACGTCCCTCGGCTTCGTTCGTCCTACGGAAGAGAATAGCCACAGTCGGCGGTAAAGCAGCGCTCGATGACGCGTGGACGCGATGCCGGCACCGCAACCACTAGGGATTTCGCGGGATGCCAAGCCGCCGAGGTTCCGAATGGGACGCTAGCACAAAGGTGCCCCCGTGAACTACCCTCTAACCGCTGCTAAGCTGGTCCTAACTAGGCGCACCAACCAGTACGGTGTTGTCGCCTCGTAGGCACGGCTTCGCTCGATGACCAATCCCGAACTCAACCTTAGCTCACACCTCGACGCAGCCTACGGTCGGACGATGGACGCGCTCTACTACGCGAACCTGCTCGCTCGTCACGCCCGCGATGCCATGACGAACCTATCGCCCGAGCCCGGAAAGCCGTCGTTCGTGCTCGATTTCCGTACGAGCAACTCGGATATCCCTCCGCTCGCCCGCACGCAATTCGGCATTGAAGTAGCGCGATATGGCCTCATCTTGGCACTCGCTCATTTTGACCGATTCGTACTCGATCTCGCGGTCCTCGACGGTCTTGTGAGTGCCCTGGTCGCGTCACATGGGCAGCTCGCAGTCGCCGACGCGATGGCATTCGAAAGCCGCGTCCGGACGGTGCGTAAGAACCAATCCGTGGCAGAGGAACTACACAAGCTAGCCGGCGCAACGAACGCGAACGTTGCAAGCGGGATGGTGTGGTTTCGCGGACTTTACGCAATCCGCAATTGCCTAGTTCATCGCGGCGGCATCGTGGGAGTGCAAGACAAGCGATTGCTCGAAGGCGTACGGTGGCGGCGCCTGGCCCTCACGCTCAACGGCGGGGAGCTTCGCGGAGAGCCGCCGCTCCTGATCGAAGAGGGTGGGGAAATCGGAGTCAAATTGGACGATTCATCGCGATCGTGGAGCGAGGGCGAGGGGATAGTGCTGAGCCTGGAGGAGCTACAGCAGATGCTGTACTCGTTGTTCCAACTCGCCGCGCTGCTCGTGCAACACCTCAATGTCGACTTCGCCGGACGGCTCGGACTCCCGCTACCAACCGGCCCGAACCTGCCAACGACATGAAGCAACGCCCGCAAGAAACGAACGGGCTGCGTCGACCCGTCCTGATGCGCCATCTCTTCTGAAGTTGCCCTGAAGTAATCCGGCAGTTCCGGTCAGTCGCCGGCGGTCGCGGAGCTCGCGGCGACTTCTCATCCTACTCCGTGCCGGACCCTTTGCTCAGAAAGCAAATGGTCACTAGATCAGGCGATGTAGGCCCCGAAACGGCGCCTCTGGGGTCTCCATAATAGAGAGTGGGTAATTGGAGCGGGAGAACGGACTCGAACCGTCGACCCTTTGCTTGGGAAGCAAATGCTCTACCAACTGAGCTACTCCCGCTCGTTTTAGCTTGCGTTGAGATTCTAGCGTACGGAGGATCACGCGGCGAACACGCGCTGTGCGTGGTCAATTCGGATGCTCTTCAGGGTTGGCATGCGAATCCGTGGACGCGGATTTCCGGCGCCCTACCGGACGATGAGCTTGGCGACGGTCACGAGATGAGACGACGCGGCATGCGTGCTCGCCGCGTCGGCAGGGTCGAACGTTGCGATGCGGACCTCGTACGTGCCGGCGGCGATCGTGCGCGGCACCAGCGTGAAGTACGTCTCATTGACGACGCTGCCCGCTTCCCACTTCGATGTCTCGAGCAGGCCACCGTCGATCACGCGCGTTTGCGACCAGCGCGGGAAGCCGTCGTGCGTCGCCGCGGTGCCGTCTGCGTCGTAGTACAGCGTCACGGCGCTGAGATCGCGGTCGAGCGCGTGATCGGCGCGCCAGTAGTAGCTCAGCTGCACCACGTCGCCGCGATCGACGACGGCGCTGCTTGCCTCGAACCCGACGAGCGAGACTCCGTCGTCGAACCGCAGGTCGAGCGCCGCGCCGGCCGACACGGCGTCGACATGCAAGTCGGGCGCCTTCTCAAGCAGCTTGTACAACGATCCCGTCGTCACGAGATCGTCGCGGTAGCGCGGCTGCGGCAGCGTGTTGGCGATCATCTCTTCAATGCCATCGAGCAGCACCGGTTGGAGGGTGTACCTGGCGGCGAGATCCGCGAGCGGCGTCCGGAGGCCCTCGGCGACGTAAACGGGGCGTCCCGCCGCCATCTGCGCGGCCGAGAACGCCGGCACATCTTCGCCCTGCACCGAAAAGATCGGCGAAACCAGCACGTCGTGCCGCTGGCCCTCGACGATCTGCGCGTACCACAACGGCGACGCCGCCCAGCTGTCCGTCAGGATCACGGCGCGGTCGGGCAGATTCGCCAGCGTCGTCAGGGCGAAGTCGTGCGCGGCGTAGTCGCCGCTGCGATCGACGCGATCGTAGTTCTTCATCGCGAGCGACGCCGGCAGGAGCGCCAGGCACACGCCGAGAGCGGCGACACGCATCCACGGACGGACGCTGGCTGCGCGCGCCGCAGTCAAGGATCGCGTGCGTGCGACACTCGCTCGCCGCACTGTCTCGCCGAGCCATGCCGCCGCGACACCGATCAGCACACACAGCACGAGGTATGCCGGCGTCAGATAGTTGTAGATGTTGTGGATCGAGTACGTCTCGACGACGATCGCATCGAGCACGATGATCACCGCGAAGAACGCCGCAACCGCGCGCGTCCGTGCCGCCACGACCGCAGCGCCGACGCCGGCCAGCGCGAGCCCCGCCCACGTCAGATCGTACGACGGATACGACCACAGCACGTCGATGCGATCCGCCAGCTCGATGCGCCAGTATCCCGACGGCGTTTGCCCGGTCAGGAACATCGACCAGTACGTGTGCCAGTTGGCCGGCCGCGCCCACGAGAGCACCGGCTCCTGCGCGCCACGTATCGGCAGATACAGATACACGCTCAGCCCTGCGACGAAGGCGGCCGCGGCGAAGAGCAGCGTGCGCCGATCGAGGCTGCGCCAGCCGAGCGCGAGCAGCAGCAGCGATGGCGGCGCGACTAGCACGATCAGCCGGTGGTTGCACATGCCGAGCCCGAACGCCAGCGCGGCGAACATCAACGATCGCGGCGCGCGATCGCGCCACCATGACAGCATGCAGCGCACGACGATCGCCGTGAAGAACAGATTCAGCCCGTACGACGTCGACCACGTCGCCTCCGCCCACACCGTCGATGACGCGGCCAGCGTTGCCGCGCCGATCGCCGCCGCAATGAGGTCGTCCGTGAGATCGTGGATGATCGCCGCGACGATCGCGATCGCCAGCGCCGTGAACACGGCCGACATCAGATTGACGCGATACGCCGTGTCGCCGACCGGCAGAAACGTGAACAGCTTGCCGAGCAGGATCAGCAGCGGATAGCCGGTGTTGTGGGCGATGCCGAGCGAGGCCGAGGCCGTCGCGAACTCGCCCATGTCGTACCACATCACCGTCGGCGCGAGCGTTGTGAGATACAACGCGAACGCCGCGCATCCGATGGCACCGAACGTCAGGCGGGCGATCGCCCGCGAGCTCAGGCCGACGCGCGGCAGCCGCAGCGACGGCGCAAGTGCGCGCGCTCGGGGTGCATCAAGCCGCATACGACGAGGCGCCGATCAGCCGGCCAAGCTCTTCCGGCGAGCGCGCGTAGGCGATCGCGGTATCGCGCGAGATGGCGTTGCGGCGGACAAGCTCCGCCAGCTCCTGATCGAGTGTGCGCATGCCGATCGCCGAGCTCGTCGCCATCACCGTCGGAATCTGATACGTCTTCGATTCGCGGATCAGGTTCCGCACCGCCGGCGTGCCGATCATCACCTCGCAGGCGACAACGCGGCCATCGCCGGCGTCATTCGGCAGAAGCACCTGCGAGACGATGCCTTCGATCGTCATCGAAAGCTGCAACCGCACCTGCTGTTGCTGGTGGCTCGGGTAGGCATCGACGATGCGGTCGATCGTCTGAGGCGCGTCGGGCGTGTGCAGCGTCGCGAAGACGAGATGGCCCGTCTCGGCCGCCGTGATCGCCGACGACATCGTCTCGAGATCGCGCATTTCGCCGACGAGGATCACATCCGGATCCTGCCGCAGCACATGGCGCAGCGCGTCGGCGAACGATCGCGTATCGACGCCGACCTCGCGCTGCTCGATGATGCTCTGCTTGTTGTGATGCACGAACTCGATCGGGTCTTCGACCGTCACGATGTGCCGCGCATCGCGCTCGTTGATCCGATCGATCATCGAAGCCAGCGACGTCGACTTGCCGCTGCCCGTCGGCCCGGTGACGAGCACGAGTCCGCGCGGCAACTGCGTCAACCGGTTGCAGACCTGGGGCAGGCCGAGGTCCTCGACCGAGAGCACGGTGTCGTTGACGAGGCGGAACGTGAAGTACAGGTTGCCGCGCTCGAACGCCGCGTTCACGCGAAAGCGGCCGATGCCCGGGAGATCGAGCGCTTTGTCCAGCTCGCGCCGCTCCTCGAAATGCGCTCGCTCCTGCTCCGTCGTGATCGACGCAAGCGCCTCCCCAAGATCGCTCGCCAGCAGCGGCGGGATGCTCGCCGCCGGCTCCAGCGCGCCGTGGCGGCGGTAGATCGGCGGTGATTCCTGGGACAGGTGCAGGTCGGAGGCGTTCGACGCCACCATCCATTGCAGCATCTCGTGCAGCGCCGGCACGCCCTCGCTCAGATGGTCGTTCATGATCGCAATCCTCGCTTCTCGATGAACACGCCGACGGTCACGACGACCGCCACAAACGATGCACAGGCGCCGATCGCAGCCGCCGGCGATAACGTCGCAAGAATCGCGGCGAAGGCGATCGCGCATCCCGCTTCGATGATCGGTGTCCGCACGCCGATCGGCGCGGCGCAGGCGGCGCACTTGCCACGTTGCATCAAATAACTCAACACGGGCAGCAGCTGCGCCGGCCGAAGCGTGACGCCGCACCCGTCGCAGTGGGAGCGGCCGTTGAGCGAACGCCCGCGTGGGATGCGATCGATGGCGGCGTTGGCGAAGCTCCCGAACGCCAGCCCGAACAGCGCGGCGTAGGCGGCCGTCATCGCGTCACCTCGACGCTGAACTGCCCCCCACCTTTCGTCCCCGGCGTGAACGACGCCATCCGCGCCGACTTGAATCCGCCAGTGCTGACAAGCTTGTCGGCGTAGGCGATCGCGTCGAGCGGCCCCGGCGCCGTGCCGTCGACGCGGAAGCCCGTGTCGGTGCCGGTGACGGTTGTGATCCGCGAGCCGGCGGGCAGGAAGCCCCACCCCCAGACTTCGGAGAGATCAGCTGACAGCGGCCGCGCGCCGCCCTGGATCAGCGATTGCGTCTTCTGTAGCTTCGCGATCTGCGATTTCGCCGTCTCGATGTCGGTGGTCAGCGCGCGCCGTTGCGTCAACTCGATCTGCACGCCGTGCACGTCGTACTCCGCCTGCTTCGCCTGATCCTCGATCGTCGATGCGTGGCTCCGCGCCGATTCGGCCTTGAAGCCCAGCGGCACCATCGCCGCAACGGCGATCGCCATGCCCGCCGCAAGGGCGATGCCCAGCGGCGGCACTTCCGCCGGGCGCTGCTCGCGCGGCAGCAGGTTGATATCGAGAATCCTCGTCTGGGGCGTGACGTCCTTCATGCGGCAAGATCCTTCAACGCAAGGCCGATGTTGGCGGCGTAGCTCTGTGTCTCTTGC
>JBBRMQ010000139.1:0-11192 GCA_038230775.1 Thermoanaerobaculia bacterium | reverse complement strand
GCTTGAGGCCCACCTGCTCGCGGCGGCCGAGGCTGATGACGCAGCCGGGCGTACCGAGAGTCTTCGGGTCGGTATCGGGCGCGCGAAACGCCGAGAGGCAGCCGAAGTTCGTGAAGTTGAAAGCGTTGAAGACTTCGGCAACGACGCCGAGGCTGGTGCGGCCGAACGCGGGGAAGTCTTTCTGCAGGCGGAAGTCGACGTTGCGGAATCCGAAGCCGCTGCTCTTCGGAGGATAGACCGCGCCACGGCGCGCGCCGCCGATGAGCTTCTGGTCGAGGCTGAAACCTGCTGAGAAGTCCTCGATCGGTGTGGCGCCGCCGGTCGACAGTGTGATGTTCGTGCTGAAGCGCATCTGCCACGGCAATCCGAAGATGCCCGTGGCGTTGAAGTGATTCGGCTCCGAGCCCGCAACCGGATGCCTCGGATAGGCGGCTGCGCTCGGGAGGTCAAGGCTGAACAGGTCGTTGCCGTTCTGCTGCGACTTCGCGTGCGTGTAGAGGAATCGTGCACCCCATCCTCGCCATCCGCCGATCGTGGTGAACGGACGCTCGAAGGTGAAGCTCTCGGCGTCGTACCAGAAGCTCTTGCCGACCGGGTCGTTGATGATGACGTTCCCGAACCCGGGGATGAGGGCATTGCAGCATGTGCCCGATGCGGAGACGTACGTGATGCCGCGTTTGCCGCGGACCGCGTTGTAGCTTGCGGATCCAAGCCAGCTGCCGAAGGCCTGCCGGTAGCCGATGTTGTATTGGGTGGAGTACGGCGGCTTGGTGTTGTTGCTGAGGAGATAAACCTCGGGATTCAGCGTTCTTCCGCTGTTGATGAGGGCGCGGAGACCCGCGGCCGTTCCGTACGAGGGATCATATTTGATGCCCGAGCTGCCGTCCGCCGAGAAGTTGAAGCGATAGACGGGGAACTGCAGGCGGAACCGCTCGTCGAGGGTCGAGTTCAGGAAGAGACGATCGTAGTACTTGCCCCATCCACCGAAGATCACGGACTTGCTGTCGCCCTTCAGGTCGTAGGCGAATCCGATGCGCGGCTGGTACTCGCTCTTGTATGGCTTGCGCTCGCTGCCCGTTGAGAAGAACTCGTCCGGCACCGTGACGGTGCGGTTGTCGATCTTGAACGACTTGCCTTTCAGGCCAGCCACGACTGCCGCGGGAGTCACGTAGCTCTGATCGAGCATGTGACTCTCGTAGTCCCAGCGCAGGCCGAGGTTCAGCGTGAGGTTCGGGCTGACCGTCCAACTGTCCTGACCGTAGATGCCGTACTCGTTGTTGCTGATGTCGAGGATCGGGTTGCCGATTCCGAAGTCGACTTCGAAGGGGACGGTCGGGTATTTGCCGGTGGCGTCAGGAAGGAACTTGTAAAGCGGGTTCCCGTTGAGGCTCTTGTTCATGTGGTACTTCATGAGGTCCAGGTTGCCGCCGACCTGGAAATTATGAGTGCCGTACATGGTGTATGGCGCGAAGTTGTAGTTGTCGCGCAGCTCGAGGCGGCGCTGATCGAGTGCCTGGGTCGTGCTGTTGCCACCGGTACGGATGACCGTGGCGAAGCCGGGCGCGAAGTAGAGCTTTCCGACGAGCAGCGCGTTCGACGGGCTTGGATGGAACCCGAATTTCTGCAGGCTGATCGAGGCCTCGTTGAGCGAGTCGCTGTTGTTCCACTGGTCGCGCACGGTTGCGCCGTAGACATAGTTCCTGAAGTTCGTCGCGGATTCGAAGCTGGTCGTACCGCCGAAGTCGCGGACCTCGTTTTCGCGGCGGTAGTTGGAGCTGAAGTCCAGGAGTTGATTCTTCGCCGCCTGCCAGCTCAGTTTTCCGAAGCCGAGCGTGGACTTGAACGGGCTGGCGAAGTCACCAAAGAACTGTGTGAACTGGCTGGCGTACGGCTGGATGGTCGCGACGACAGGATGCGTCGCATGCTCGTTGTCTCCTTCGTACGAGAAGAAGTAGTTGAGGTTGTCCTTGATGATCGGTCCGCCAAAGCTGATGCCGGGCTGCACGCGGCGGTAGGAGCTGTTCGACGTCAGCGAGGTGAACTTGAAGTTCTTCTTCGTTGCGGAGACCCACTGCTTGGGCTGGTAGTACGCGAAGGCCTGGCCGTTGAACGCGTTGCCGCCCGATTTCGTGACCGCCGTGATGATGGCGCTCGACGCGTGATCGAACTGTGCGCTGTAGTTCTGCGTGATGACGCGGAACTCCTGGACGGCATTCTGGGGGAATGGGTTGCCGCGGCTGGCGTCCTGTCCGGACGTGCCGCCCAGCGTGATGTCGTTCTTCGTGCTCACGCCGTCGATGAAGATGTTCGTCTGCTCCGGATCCTGCGCGTCGCCGGCGAAGGTCTTGCGCTGTGGATCGGTCGAGAGCCGGATTCCGGGCGCGAGCGCCGCGAAGTTCAGAAAGTTGCGATCGTCCTGCGGCAGGTTCTCGATCTGCTGCGTCGTGACGTTCGTGGCGATCTCGCTCGTCTTCGTCTCGATCGCCTGATTGCCGACGACGGTGATCGACTCCCTCACCACCGCGGTTGCGGAGAGGCGGAGATTCATGTCGATCGTCTGACCGACGAGCACCGTGACGTCCTGGCTCTTCGGCTCATAGCCGGGTGAAGCGACCACGATGCTGTACGTCCCTGGCGTGAGACCGGCGAGTGTGTAGCTGCCGTCGCCGCGCGAGTTGACCGTGCGGACGAACCCGTTCTGCGTGCCGACAGCGTTGATCTCCGCGTTGGCGACCGCATTACCGCTCTCGTTCGTCACCTTGCCGTGGAGTGTTGCGGTTGTCGCTGACTGGCCTAACACGGTCGAGGCCACCATCATCGACAACAGCAGCAGCGTAAAAAGCCGACTTCTGTGTGTCATAGAACTCCTCCTCATGAAATTGCGTTTTGAGATTGCTGCCGGGCACCACACGATGCCCGAATGACTAACGTGGTTGGAAGGACTTCGCTCTGCGGTTCATACACCGAGTCGTGCAAGCGCTGCTCCAGCAGTTCGAACGCGCGCCGGCCGAGCTCCGAGATGGCGACGTTCACCGTCGTGAGCGGCGGAGTGACGAAGCGGGCGATCGGGATGTCATCGAAGCCCGCAAGCGCCATCTGGTCGGGAACGGAGACCGCGGCCGCGCGCAATGCGCTGAGCGCGCCGATCGCCATCGCGTCGTTCGCGGCAAAGATCGCGTTCGGCCGCCGCGGTCCGTTGATCAGGGCGACGGCGGCCGCGTACCCGGCCTGTTCCCTGAAGTCGCCCGGCGTCTCGCTGTGCGCGGCCGCGCCAGCCGTGTCGCGATAACCGCGCAGACGCTCCGACGCGTCGGTGTTGGCGTCCGGACCTTTGATGAAGGCGATGCTTTGATGTCCCAGCGAGAGGAGATGCTTCATGATGGCGACGGCGCCGCCGTAGTTGTCGATCGTGATCGTTCTCGCCGCGTCACCGACGCTGTTGAGAAGCACGGTGGGCAAACCAAGAGGCAGCTGGCCGCAGAGGATTGAGGCTTCGCGATCGGGCGACATCACGATCAGGCCGTCGACGCGTCCGCGCATCGCGCCTAACACGGCGCTCATCTCATCCTGATCGCTGTGGAAGCCGGAAACGAGGAGGTGATATCCCGTCCGCCTCGCCTCCGCATCGATCCCTCGAATCACCTCGGAAAAGAACTCGCCGTGAAGATCGGGAAGGAGCAGACCGATCGTATTCGTGCGCCGGGTGCTGAGACTCCGGGCGCCGGCATGCGGTGAGTAGCGGAGAGCCTGTGCGGTTTCCATGACGCGGCGTGAGGTTGCCTCGCGAACCGGTCCTTTTCCGTTGAGAACGCGCGAGATAGTCGCGACCGAGACGCCGGCTTTCGCGGCGACTTCCTTGATGGTCACGTTGCGATGGGGTTCGCGCATCAATGTAAACGGTTACATCGGCGCGTACGCTACCGCTCAGAGGGAAACGTGTCAAACATTTGCTGCAAAAAATTTTTACGTGTGCAGAACAGGACAATCGGGGCGAAGTGGTACCCGGTGCGGAACTTACGCCGACCCGCGCACGCGGAACGGGCATTGGATCAACACCGCCGCATGAATGCAGACGACGATCGATCTCCCGACACGAAGCCGAAAGAGTGGGCCGCACTTACCGGATGGGAAGGGGTGGTCTTCGAACTTGAAGATGCGCCGGAGGAAGACAGCAAGGCGGTAAGGCCGTAGGACCGGTAGCACCGCGCCTTTGCACGGTCTACTCGCTCTACGGCCTTACATCCTCACTCTTTTTTCTCTTCCACCGCCGCGATCGCGCCCTGGAAGCCGATGCGGGAGTGGGTGCCGTCGCAGAACGGCTTCATGGTCGATCCGCCGCAGCGGCACAGAGCCCGTTTCTTCAAAGGCACGTCGTTGCCTTGGGCGTCGACGAGTTGAAATTCGCCTTCAACGATGTAGGGGCCGTTCTCTTTGATCGTGATCTTGACTGTCATGTCGCATCAGAAGATCGGATTCTGTGCCAGGTGCTGGACGCGCCACTGGTAGGTGAAGCCGGGGAACTCGATCGGGACCACATAGTTGACGTCGACGGTGATCTCGCTGTTTGCCCGCGTGATCTTGACGTTGTCCTCGGTGACGGGCAGATGCTCTTCGGCCGCCTTCCGGAGAATCGCTTCGAGGATCTGCTGATCGCGATGCGAGCCCGCGGACTTGGCTTCGTCGACGACGACGGCGCGCAACTCGGCGTTGTGCACCTTGACCGGAATCATCTTCCACGCGACGAAGATGGCCAGAGCGAGGAAGATCAGCCCGACCAGGCATCCGAAACTACCTTCACCCCGTTCGCGACGGCTCACGCGCATAACGACCCTCCGATCAGGAAGAGTATAGCGGACGTTACCGGATGACTTTGACCAGCTGGAAGCTGCGATCGCGCGCGCGTCCGGGTCGCGTCGTTGGGGAGGCGTTCGCTTCCTGCGCGATCGAACCGGACCACAGAACGATGCGGGCGCGCCCGACGACGGAGCCGCGCGCGACAACCCCCCACAGCCTGCTGTCCGATGAATTCGGCCGGTTGTCGCCCATCACGTAGTAGCAATCAGCGGGAACGACCTGCGCAGGAATGACGACGCGACTGTGGTCGATGACGTACGGCTCCGCCAGCGCGTGTCCGCCGATCATCAGCTGTCCTTCGCGCGATTCGATGAGGTCTCCGGGGCGTGCGATCACGCGCTTGACCATCATCTCGTCGCGCGACGACGGCGACCGAAACACGATGACGTCGCCGCGTTCCGGGCGCTCGGCGCCGCGGTACGGGGTCGCCACGATCGTGTCGCCCACCCGCAGCGTCGGTTCCATCGAGATCGACGGAATCGAGTAGAAGCCGACGGACGAAGCCCGCACGGCGAAGGCCAGAGCGAGGGCAATCGCGATCGGTTGAAGGATAAGGCGGGCGGTCGACATCTTTTGCCGGAACGCGCGGGTGGCCATCATGATTTCGGCGCTCGTTTCCTGAGTCAGAGATTCGCGGTATTTCGTGCGGTCAGGACGGCCTCCCAGTTGCCGCCTTGTCATTCCGAGGGTAGCGAGGAACCGGTGTGGGTGGGCGGCGCGTTCATCGTCCCGCCCACCAACACCGCTCCCTCGCTACGCTCGGAATGACAAGGTTGCATCTTGCGTCTCCTCCTCGCTCCTTGATCTCGCATCGCAAGCTCCACCAGCGAAACGCCACGAATCTCTGACCCAGGACACTACGAGGTTGCGCCTGCGCGCGTGGCATTGACGTTCACGTCTTGCGGCGCGCCTGCTCCGCTTGTCTCTTCGCTGGCGAGGACGTTAAAGACGGGCATCTTCTGCTGGAGACCTTTCAGGGCGAACTCGCCGAGGGACTCCGTCTTGAAGCTGCCCATGACGCGGTCGAGCGTGTTCTGGGAGACGACGACCTGGCCCGGCTTCGCGACGCCGCTCTCGAGCCGGGATGCAATGTTCACCGAGCTGCCGAGGACGGTGTAATCGACGCGTTTCTCGGTGCCGACGTTGCCGACGACCGCGGGCCCGCTGTTGATTCCGACGCGGATTTTCACCTCGGGCAATCCGACTTTCTCGCGCTCGGCGTTCCAGTCGGCAACGAGGCGCTGCATCATCAGACCGGCCAGCACTGCGCGGTCGGCGTGATCGTCCTGCGGGACCGGAGCGCCGAAGAAGGCCATCACCGCGTCGCCGATGAATTTGTCCAGCGTTCCGCCGAACGCGAAGATCGATTCCACCGCGCACGAGAAAAAGTGCGAGAGGAACTCGGCGACTTCTTCGGGACGCTTCGTCTCCGAGACGCTGGTGAAGCCGGAGATGTCGGCGAACAGAATCGAGACGTCGGCGGTGCGGATCTGCTCTTCGTCGGCCGAGATCGATCCTTTGATGATCTCGTCTACGACGGCCGGCGAGTGATAGCGCGCCATGCGCTCGCGGATCTTCCGTTCCTCTTCGATCTTCTCGCTGAGCTGCGCACGCTCGATGGCGACGGCCGAAAAGTTCGCCAGCGCGGTCAGCAGATCGAGATCCTCTTCGGCGAAGCGGCCGATGTGAATCGGCGAGTCGACCTGCACCGCGCCGATGACGCGGTTCTTGTTCCAGAGCGGAACGCACATCGCGGAACGGATGCCGTGGATCGCGATCGACTTGCCGCCAAGGAGGCGGGCATCTTCGAGCGCGTTGGAGGTCATGAGCGCGACCTGTTGCTGCGACACCATCTTGAGGATGGTGCGCGAGATCGGGATGTCCTGCTGCTCGGCGCCTTCGAGAAACTTCGTCAGCTTCGGGACAGGCTCGCCCTTCTCATCGAACAACAACAGCAGCCCGCGCTCGACGGGGAGGTACTTGAAGATCATGTCCATCACGATGGCCAGGAGCGAGTTCAGATCGTCGCTCTGCAGCATCGCCTTGGCCACCTGCACGAGCACCTGGAAGATCTTCTCGCGCGACACCTCTTCCGGTTTCTTGAGGCCAATCGGCGTGGGCAGGCGCGTGACCGGATTGTCGATCGCGTCGAGGCCGAACTCCGAATTGAAATCCGAGATCCGGCGGATGACGGTTCCCTGCGGATTGTCGAACACCGACTCGTTGCTGAAGTTGACCGATGGCACGGGCTTCAGCTCGAGCTGCACGGATCCGATCAGAATCTTGTCGCCGGGATTCACCGCCGCCTCGGCAACGAGATTGCCGTTGACCTTCACGCCGTTCGTCGATTTGAGATCGATGATCCAGCAGATCTCGCCGCGCAATTCGAGCTTGGCGTGCTTCCGCGACACCGACGGATGATTGAGAATGATGTCATTCCCCTCGGTGCGGCCGATCGACGTCTCCTGACGGACGTCCGTAATGCGCTGGACGCCGAGGTCGACGTAATGGACTTGGAGCTGATCCATGGTGGAGTCCTCGATTATAGCGGCTCAGTGCGCGACGGCGCGGCGGCGCTGCCGTGACGACAAAACCAGGGTGATCGCAGGTGCCGGGCTGCCGGCGCTGATCATCGTGAGGGTTGCGGTCGCCGCTGCGGCGTACCGCGATTGCGGGTCGATGGCCAGGAAACGGTACTGATCGGGAAGCAGCACGAGCTCGAATGCGCCGTTGACCGAGGTGGCCGAACCGAGATGGTTGCCGTTGGAATCGAGAGCGCTGACCTCGATGCCGGTAATGGGCGCACCAGACGTTTCGCGAACCGTACCGCGGACATGAATGCCGCGCCTAATGGAGAAATCGATGCGTTCGAGCGAGGTTGACTGCTCGACGAGCACTCTCGCGGTCTCGTAACTGTTGCCTCCGTCGTAAGCAGTCGCGTAGCGCAAGAGGGAATCGAACGCAGCGTACCGGTAGCTTCCCGCCGGAACCGCCAGCGAGTAGGTTCCGTTGACGTCGGTGGTGGAGGTGGCGACCGCGTCACCGTTGGCGTCGTAGGCTCCGACGGTTGCGCCCTGAACCGGTAGGTTGGTATCGGCATCTTTCACGATGCCGGAGATCCGCGCCGCCCGCTCGAGCGCAAAGTTGGCGGGTCCGAAGGTCTGATCGGGCGTGACGTGGACCGGCGTCGCGAGGCGGAAAACGTTCTGATTGATGTAGAACCGCGTGGCGTAGGCGAGCAGCGTGTCGTACGCCGCAATCCGATAGTCGCCGGCCGGGAGGAGCAGCGTGTAGTAGCCAGCCTGGTCGGTCTGGGTCCTGGCCTGAAGCGCGCCGGTGCTGTCGTACGCGGCGACCGTTCCGAGGATCGGAAGGCCCGTCATGTCGGTGACACGACCCGCAATCCGGCCGGCCCGCTGCAGCTTCACCTGCAGATTCGCGCGATTCTGGCCGGGGAGGACGTCGATGACCGATGCAGTCGTGAACGAGCCGCCGCCGAAATACGCGGTCGCGTATGCGTTCGCCGGATCGGCAACGACGAGCCGGTAGCTGCCCGGTGGCGTCTTCAGATCGAAGCCGCCATTGCGGTCGGTGGTCGTGGAAGCAACGGTGACACCGTTTGCGTCGTAGGCGAACACGCTGACGGATGCGACGGGAAGGTTCGTGACTGCGTCGAGGACGGAGCCGATCAGATGGGCAGCTGCATCGAGTCGCAGGCTGGCGTCCACACTTTGACCTGCACTGACGTTGATGGTCGTCGCTTCGGCGAAGGTGAGTTTGTCGGGGAAAAATTTTGGCCAGAGGTTGCCGGCATCGTCGTAGGCGACGACCTTGTAGCTGCCCGGCGGCAGGATGAGCGTGAATGCGCCGAGCGTGGTGGTGGTGAACGCGCGTCGCGATCCGTTGAGGTTGTATGCCGCGACGGTGATGCCGCTCGTTCCGCCGATGGCGGTCGAGATGGAGCCGGTGATGCGTCCCGCGCGTTTCAGCGCAAAGTTCACGTTGCTGATGTCACTCGAAACTGCCGTGTCGGCAGTGGTCTCGAACGAATCGGCATCGCCGGCGAAGAGCGTGGCGTAGGTGCCCGCCTTGTCGTAGGCCAGCAGACGGTAGCTGCCGGCGGGCACCGTCAGCACGTAACGGCCGTTCGAATCGGATGTCGCAGTCGCCGTCGCCTGCGACGCGCCTGCGGGCGTGTACGCCGCGACCACCATCGAAGCGAGTGGAGCTCCGGTTTGCGCGTCGGAGACTCTTCCGGAGACCGTCGCGGCGACGGAATTCGTTGCAGCAAGCGCAAATAGGGCCGCGCAGGCGCCCAGGAGTCTACGATAGGTCACGGAATGGTCCTGGCATTGCACGAAGCCAGCCCGGCAATACCCGATTAAAGTTATTCAAGTGAGTAATGGAAGGCGCCGCCGGCTTCCGCCATTCCTCGGACGGCTAAAAATGCTATCGCGCCTGCAAATCCGGACGAAGCTTGCGCTGGTGATGACGCTGTTGCTGGCGGTCATCTCGGTGGCGATCTACTCGTATTTTCCGGAGCGTCTGCAGCGGCAATCGATCGCCGCGGTGACTGAACCGGCGCGTGCTGTCGCCGACATGACGGCCTTCAGCGTAGCCGCGCCGCTGGCGCAGGGCGACAACATCGCGGTCGTCAGCGCGCTCACCGCGCTTCGTCGCAATCCTGATCTCGTCTACTTCGTGCTGCGCGATTCGGCCGGAGGCGTGGTCACCAGCTACAACGACGCTTTGGCTTCCAACGTACGCGTCAAGGCCGGACAGCCCGGGACCGCGACGCGAGCCGTCGGCATGCCGGGAACGCCCGATGAGACGACCGGCGCGTTTTCAAACGATGACCGCATCTATCAGACGACGACCGTCGTCCGGAATCGCGGGCGAGCCGTGGGATCCATGATCGTCGGTTTCTCGCTCGATCGCGCTCTGCTGGCCGCGCAGCGCAGCCGCGCGACCGTCGCCTTTGTCACTCTGCTCACGTTCGGTCTCGGCGTCGTCGCGATTTTCGCGCTGAGCGCGTTCATCACGGGGCCGCTCAAACGGATCGTGCGGGTGACCGAGCGCATCGCTGCCGGCGCGACGTCGACACGCGCCGAGGTGCATGGCGAGGACGAGGTGGGCCAGCTCGCGCGCTCGTTCAACACCATGCTCGACAAACTCGACGGAACGCGCGGCGAGCTCGAAGACCTCAATCGCACGCTTGAACAGCGCGTCGAAGAGCGAGCCATGGCCCTGCGCGAATCAGAAGAGCGCTATCGCCTGTTGTTCGATCGCAATCTCGCCGGGGTTTACATCTCCGATCTCGAAGGACGGGTCATCACGTGCAACGATGCGTGCGCGCGTCTGTTCGGTTTCGATTCCAAAGAGGAGTTTCTGGCAGGCGGCGGAATGATCGTGTACGCCGAGGAGAACCGGCGGACATCGATGCTGGATCGATTGCGGACCGACGAAGGCGTCAGCAGCGAACAGATCGAGCTCCGTGACCGGAATGACAAAGGCGTATGGGCAATCGAAAACGTCCGCCTGGCGCGTGGAGTGGGAGGCGACGTCACGCTGGAAGGAATTCTTCTCGACGTTACGGATCGCAAGCGCGCAGAACAGGAGATTGCCTACAAGGCGTATCACGATCTGCTCACCGGCCTCCCGAATCGCACGCTCTTCTTCGATCGCCTCCAGGTGGCGATCGCGCAGGCCGGGCGCAAGCACGGTTGCGTCGCGGTCCTCTTCTTCGATCTCGACAACCTGAAATCCGTCAACGACACGCTGGGTCACGCGATGGGCGATACGGTGTTGAAGATGGTCTCGCGCAGGCTGGCGGTCACCGTGCGCCAGGCGGACACGGTCGCCCGGATCGGCGGCGACGAGTTTCTGGTTCTGCTCACCGACATTGCCGACGAGGCGACGGCCGAAGTGGTGGCGGAGAAACATCTCACGACGCTCCGCAATCCGTTTCTCATCGATGACGACGAGATCTTCGTCACGAGCAGCGTGGGTCTGGCGATGTATCCGGGCGATGGCGTGGAGGCCGAGACGCTCATTCGCAACGCCGATGGCGCCATGTACCGGGCCAAGGCCGCCGGAGGCGACCGCGTCGAGTTGTGCAGCCGCGTCGCGATTCCGACTCTTGGCCGCACGACTCTGGATGACGAGATTCGCGTCGCGCTCGACCGCGACGAGTTCACCGTCCTGTTTCAGCCGCAGGTGAGCATTTCAGACAGACGACTGGTCGGCGTCGAGGCGCTCGTTCGATGGAACCATCCGGAACGCGGATTCGTCGGGCCGGCGGGCTTCATTGCCGCCGCCGAACAGAGCGGTCTCATCGT
>JBBRMQ010000138.1:0-11193 GCA_038230775.1 Thermoanaerobaculia bacterium | reverse complement strand
CGGTCCCTCGCTACGCTCGGGATGACAGCATGATCTGCCCTCAGTCCTTTACACTTACGCGGTGCCGGGTGCCGCACGTCAGAAGCTTCTCACCGTCCTTGGTCTGACGTTCGGCCTCGCCGTCATCGTCGGGAACACGATTGGCGCCGGGATTCTGCGGACTCCCGGCGACATTGCCGCCCAGTTGCCGACGTTCTGGCCGTTCCTCTCCGTCTGGATCATCGGAGGCATCTATGCTCTTCTCGGCGCCAACGCGCTGGCCGAGCTCGGAACGCTGATCCCGAAGTCGGGCGGGCAGTACGTCTTCGTGCGGCACGCGCTCGGTGACTATGCGGGATTCATCGTCGGGTGGAGCGACTGGATCTCCACCTGCGGCACTACCGCCGCCGTCGCCATCGTTCTCGGCGAATACGCGATTGTGCTCATGCCCTCGCTGCGCGCGGTCGAAGTGATCGCGCTGACGGTGATCGCCGTACCAACCGTCGTGCAGTGGTTCGGCGTGCGATGGGGTGGGATCGCGCAGGACATCACCAGCCTGCTCAAAGCGCTCGCATTTTTTTTCCTGATCGGCGCGTGCTTCTACTTCGGGATTCGCCATCCGCTCGCGCACACGATGGAGGTCACCCGCGAAGGATCGGCCTTCCTGGCATTCATGCTCGCGATTCAGGCGGTGGTCTACACGTACGACGGATGGACGGCGGTCATCTACTTTTCGGAAGAGGTCAAAGATCCGGGGCGGAACATTCCGCGCGCGATGTTCGGCGGCGTGCTGTGCGTCATCGCGATCTATCTGCTGCTCAACATCTCGTTCCTGCGTGTGGTCTCGCTGCCCACCATCGCGGGCGAGAAGCTGGCGGCAGGCGTGGTGGCCAATCACATCTTCGGCCGCTACGGCGATACGGTTCTGCGATCGCTGACCATCGTGGGCCTCCTCAGTTGCATCAACTCGAACGTGCTGATGGCGCCGCGCGTTCTTTTCGCCATGAGCCGCGACAAGCTGTTCTGGAAGGGGGCGGCCGAGGTGAACAAAGGAGGCACGCCGGATGTGTCGCTGCTTCTCAGCAGCCTCGCGGCGGCCGCGTTCATCGTGTCGGGGCGATTCGAGCAGGTGATCGCGATTCTCGCGTTCTTCTTCGTCATCAACTACACGCTGTCGTTCACATCGTTCTTCGTTCTGCGTCGCCGCCAGCCGGACGCGCCGCGGCCGTATCGCGCGATCGGGCATCCGCTGACGACCGGGCTCGCGCTCATCGCCTCGGTGGCGTTCCTTGTCGGTGCGGTGATCAGTGACACGCGGAACAGCATCTATGCGCTCGTGGTTCTGGCGGTGAGTTTTCCGGTATATCTGTTCACGCGACCGCGCCATGACGACGTTCCAGTTTGATCCGCGCCTCCCGTTCGCGTCCACGCTGCCGTCCGGCTACTACAACGATGCGGACGTCCTCGCGGCGGAGAAGCGCAATGTCTTCGCACGCACGTGGCAACTCGTAGGCCGTGCGGATCAGGTCCGCGAGCCGGGCTCGTTCTTCACCTCGTCGATCGCCGACGAGCCGCTTCTCATCGTGCGAGGTAACGACGGCGAAGTGCGCGCGATGTCGAACGTGTGCCGCCATCGTGCGGGACCGGTGGCGAAAGGCGAGGGGAAGCGCAACGTTCTGCCGTGCGGCTATCACGGCTGGACCTACGGACTGGACGGCCGCCTGCTGAAGACGCCGGAGATGGATGGCGTCGAGTGCTTCGACCGCGATGCGATGTCGCTTCCGCGGTTCCGCGTGGAGTCGTGGAACGATCTGCTGTTCGTCAACCTCGACCTCCACGCCGCCCCGCTCTGCGACTTCCTCGGCGACCTGGCCAGGACGACGTTCGCGGGGAAACTCGCGGCGCGGAAGAATTGGTACGTCGGGTGTAACTGGAAGGTCTACGTCGACAACTACCTCGAGGGTTATCACATCCCGATCGTGCACCCGGGACTCTTCCGCGAGATCGACTACCCGAATTACCGGACCGAGACGCGCGCGAATTACTCGATCCAGCACGCGCCGCTGAAGCGCCCGGATCGCATCCGCATGACGGAGGGCGCGACGGAAGCGGAGTACTTCTGGGTCTATCCAAATCTGATGTTGAACGTGTATCCCGACAACTTCTCCACCAATCTCATCGTGCCGGTCGGCCACGACCGCACGCTGACGATCTTCGAGTGGTACTTCCGCGATCCGGAATCGGCGAAGCCTGAGATCGAGGAGACCATCAAGTTCAGCGACGAGATCCAGATGGAAGACATCGAGATCTGCGAGGCCGTGCAGCGCGGGCTGAACTCGTCGACGTACTCAACGGGCCGCTACTCGCCGGTGCGGGAGAACGGGGTGCATCACTTTCACGGGCTGTACGCGCGGGACATGGGAATCGCTAGTCGCTAGTCGGTGTGTGGACCGGCTTCAGCCGGTCATCATGGTGGCCGGCTGAAGCCGGCCCACACACAGAAGCGGACCTCAGTCGCGGGATGCCGTCTTCCGGATCCTCGCGTTCACAGGGCAGTCCGCATCATGCGCGCCCGGCAGCAATCCAATGCTGAGGAGAAACGAGCCGGTGATCTCGCCGCCGGTGAACACGAACGTCCTCTTGAACAGCTTCACCCACTCTTCTTTTGATCGCGGATGGTGCGCGTCCAGCCACTCTGCGAACGGCTGATCGAGCGCCAGGATGCGCTTCGCGTTCTCGATTGCGGCGTCGATCTTCATCCGGTTGCGGATGATTCCCTCGTTGCGCATCAGGCGCTGGAGGTCGCGCGCATTGAACTTCGCCACTCGCTTCAGATCGAAGTCCGCGAACGCATCGCGGAACGCGTCGCGCTTCTTGAGGATCGTGGCCCACGACAGTCCGGCCTGATTGATCTCCAGCACCAGGCGCTCGAAGAGTCGGTTGTCATCCCTCACCGGAAACCCGTATTCGTTGTCGTGATACGGGCCATGCAGCGGGTGATCGTGTGCGAAATCGCAGTAGCTCACGGCTTCTCCGGATCCATCGCGAAGCGTTCGAGGCTGCTCATGGAGAGCGTTTGCGCGGTGCGGAGCGCAGCGGCGAGTTGTTCGTAGGTTCGCACCAGGGTGTCGACCTGACGATTCATCTGCAGCGCGCGGCGCTGGAGCGGGTGGATCGTGTTGTGATGAATCCTCTCCCGCAGGTCGGTAAAATTTCCGAATGCGGATCCGTTCCGCGCCGCCTCCAGAAGGCGCCGGGTCGACTCGATCGTCGCACGGCTCTCGCGATCCAGAAACGCGCCGCGCCGCGAAGCCTCGGCCGCGTAATCGGCGAGATCGGCCTGCGCTTTGTCGATGGCGATGTTCGGCTGCGTGGCGTCGGACAGGTCGCGCTGCACGTTGGCGAAGGCGTTGAGAAGCGCCGCCATCTCACGGATCTGATCAAGCGCGGGCTGGATGTCGCGCTGGTGGGCGCGGGCTGCTTCCTGGGCGTCGAGCACATCGCGAACCGGCTGTGCCGACGCCGCGCCGGCCGCCAGAATTGCCAACCCCAGGAACGTAAACACTTTCATGATGTCCTCATATACGAATTAAACGATCAGTTTTTTCTTGCAACATTTTTGCTTGTCGACGACACTTACCTCGGATGCAAACGCCGGAGATTCTCATCTCTGCGGCACTCATTGTCTTCGCGATCACCGTCGCAGCAGCACTGGTGGCGGTGTGCATCGTCGTCGCCGGATCCTTCGTCGCCCTCACCACGTCGCTTTCCGGCCGCGTCCCGAACGTCTTCCCGATTCGCGGCCCTTCCAGACGGCTCGAACGAGAGGATGGCGAGGAACCGGCCCCGCCCGCCCGCGAGTCCTCCAGCGAACCGCTCGCCAGTGACATCGTAGCGAACGCGGCTGAGGGCATCGTCGTCTATGACAGCGGTCTGCGATGCACGGTCTGGAATCACTTCATGGAAGACCTCACCGGTCTCTCTGCCAGCGACGTGTTGGGGAAGCGCGCGACGGAACTGTTTCCCCAGAGCGAGCAGCGCATCGACGACCTCCTGGCGCGCGCGATGAACGGCGAGATCGTCACGGTACCTGAGACGTTCTACAACGCCGGAGGTGACCGGCAGGGATGGATCAATGCGTCGTTCCGTCCGCAGCGCGACGCGAGCGGCAGAATCATCGGTGTCATTGGTCACGTCCGTGATCTGACGGAGCGCAAGCGCGCCGAGCAGGAGATCGAATATCAGGCTTACCACGACGCGCTCACCGGCCTCGCAAACCGCCGCCTCTTCCAGGAGCATCTGACGCTCGCGGTGGCTCTCGCGCAGCGCAAGCAGGGCCTTCTCGCGGTCTTGTTCCTCGACCTCGATCACTTCAAGGTGGTCAACGACTCGTTGGGTCACACCATCGGCGACACGCTTCTGAAGGTGGTGGCGATGCGGCTCAAGGCGCATGTACGCGAGGGGGATGTGATCGCGCGCGTCGGTGGCGACGAGTTCACCGTCGTGCTGCAGGAGTTGAAGAAGAAGGAGGACATCCCGGCGATCGCCCAGAAAGTGCTGCGCGCGATTGCCGATCCGATCGACGTCGACGGCCACCACCTGTACGTCACGACGTCCATCGGCATCGCGGTCTATCCCGAAGACGGCGCCGACGCCGAGACGCTGCTCAAGAACGCCGACAACGCGATGTATCGCGCGAAGTCCGACGGCCGCAACACGTACGAGATGTCGACCGAGGAGATGAGCCGCACGATGCAGGAGCGGTTGACGCTCGAGAGCGGGCTGCATCAGGCCATGGAGCGCAGCGAATTCGAGGTCTACTACCAGCCGCAGATCGACATCCATTCGATGAAGATCGTCGGCATGGAGGCGCTCCTGCGCTGGCGGCATCCGGAAAAAGGAATCATGACGCCAGGGAGCTTTCTCTCCGTTGCCGAGGAGCGCGGATTCATCGTGCTCATCGGCGACTGGGTGCTCCGAACCGCGTGCATGCAGGCCAAGATGTTCCGCGATGCCGGCTATCCGGAGTTCCGCGTCGCCGTGAATCTCTCGCCGCGCCAGTTCCGCGAAGCGACGATGGTCGATTCCATCGAGTCGGCCTTACGCCTCAGCGGGCTCGACCCGCACTGCCTCGAGCTGGAGATCACCGAGAGCGTCGCGATGGAGAACGTCGACCTCACCGTCAAACAACTGTCGCGGCTCCGCCGCACCGGCATCAGCATCGCGATCGATGACTTCGGCATGGGCCATTCGTCGCTCAGCTATCTCAAGAGGTTTCCGATCGACGCGCTGAAGATCGACCGCAACTTCGTGGAGGATCTACCCGAGCGCCACGAGGACGCCGCGATCGTGCGATCGGTGATCGAACTGGCGCAGGGCCTCAACCTTCGCGTGGTGGCCGAGGGAGTGGAGACGAAGCCGCAGCTCGATTTCCTGCGCGCGCAGAACTGCCGCGAGGTGCAGGGCTTCTACTTCGGCTTCCCCGTCCCGCCGATTGAGTTTCAAAAATTGTTGACGGTGGAGGGGCCGAGTCACTGAGTTGGGAAGTTGGGAAGTTGGGAGGTTGGGGATGTTGGGAAGTTGGGATGTTGGGAGGTTGGGGATGTTGGGAAGTTGGGATGTTGGGAAGTTGGGATGTTGGGATGTTGGGATGTTGGGAAGTTGGGATGTTGGGAAGTTGGGAAGTTGGGAAGTTGGGATGTTGGGATGTTGGGAAGTTGGAAAGTTGGGATGTCGGAAATGTCATCCCGAGCGTAGCGAGGGACCGGTGTGGGCGGGTGGCACGAGACTCGAGCCGCCCACCCACACCGGTTCCTCGCTACGCTCGGAATGACAGCAGCACCAAGTCAACGTCAAACTTCCCAACTTCCCCAACTTCCAACTTCCCAACTTCGCCGCCGATGCGCTCGCGCGCCTCGACGTGCAGACGCGTTTTCCCGCGCCGGAGAGGTCGCGCGCGCAGGCCAGTCCCGCGGCACCGATGATGATAATGTCGAAGCGATCAGTCATTCATGCGAATGGTTCACTCGCGGACGATCTCGGCCCACGGAAGCTTCCGCACGGCGAGGACTTTCTCGTCGATGTCGTGCTGCGTCGCCTTCTCGCCCAGGACCCGGCGCAGATAATCCACCTCGGGGGAAACGAGCTTGTTGTGTTTCGGCAGCAGGCGGGTGGCGGCGCTTTGAAGGTTTCGCTCGGACACGCTGATCAGTTTCGGAGCTCTGGTGACCTTCTCGTTCATACGCAAACAATGATAGACCACTTGCACCTGGCGCAACGGATGAGACTACCGTTTTCGGGCGATGGTCGCCGTTGACACTGTGCTTCGGAAGGTGAGCGACTGTTGCACGAATTCACGCCGTTCCGAGGTGCACGAGCAGAGCGCGCAATGCGCGCCGTCGACATGCGCCGACCGGGTATGTCCGCAGAGCTCACAACGCCTGGTTGCAGTCTTCATGCGGAATGATTGGATCAAGAATGATGCCGACCCTGGCGAACTTCTATTCCGCGTAGAATTTCGGACCCAACCCCATCGAATTGCAAGCGAATCGTCTTCAACCAGTGGAGCCAGCATGAACGACATCATCGAGGCCATCAAGAACAACGACGCCGCTGCGGTGGCCGCCCTTCTGGACGCCGACCGGACGCTCCTCAAAGCACGGGATGGCAACACCTCGGCTCTCCTCCTCGCGATGTACTACGGCCGTCCGGAGATTGCCCGACTCTTCACCGACCGCGGGGCCGAGCTCAGCTTCCCCGAAGCTTGCGCAATGGGCGACCTCGCCCGCGTCCGGACTCTGCTGCAGACGGACGCGTCGCTCGTCAACGCATTCAGTGAAGACGGCTTCCCCTCGCTGGGCCTGGCGATTTTCTTTCGACATCCCGAGGTTGCGCACGAGCTCATCGAGAGGGGCGCCGACGTGAGCGCCGCCGCGCGGAATCAGCAGCGGGTGGCGCCGATCCACTCTGCGGCGGCGACGGATAATCGGGAGCTGGTTCGCACGCTTCTCGAGCGAGGAGCGGATGCGAACGCCCGCCAGCAGAACGGATTCGTCGCGCTGCACACGGCCGCGCTGCACGGCGACATCGAGATGGCGAAGATCCTCCGGCAGCATCGCGCCGATCTGAAGGCGGCGAGCGATGACGGGAAGACGGCTGAATCACTCGCCACGGAGAAAGGCCATACCGAATTCGTGAAATGGCTTCGATCGGTAAACTGACAGGGATGCATCGACTCCCGTTCGCCCTTTTTCTCGCTGCAACAACCGCCCATGCTGCCGTCACCGGCACTCTGATCGACGAATCCGGCAAGCCCGTTTCCGGCGCCACCATCCGCGCGTATGCGTTGGAGGATCCAGCCGCGATGGCGGCGCGTCTCCGCTCGTCAACAGCGGACCGTCCCGCGATCGCCACTGCACAGTCGGGGGAGAAGGGCGTCTTCACGATCGACACGAAGGCCGCGCTCGTCGAGCTGCTCATCGAGTCCGCAACCACACGGTCTCGCTCGATCGAGGGCGCGGAGCGTCAGAATCTCCACGTGATTGTCCTGCGTCCGAAATCGGCGCAGAAGTTCCGGCTGATGATTGCGGGCAAGCCGGTCACGAACGCGAGCGTCGCAGCCGGGGGGTTCATGGCCCGAAGCGACGAGGAAGGTCTGGTTCAACTTCCAGACGGTTCCGGAAGAATCGTGATCTGGCATCCGGACTTCGCGCCGCTGGCCCGTTTCTTCGGCACCGAGGCGCCGGGCGTGCAGGACATCGCGCTCAGCCGCGGCGTCGCCGTCCATGGCCGCGCGCTTTCCGCGGACGGCAAGCCCGTCGCCAACGCTACCGTGACCGTGGACGGCTGGCCGCTCGCGCAATCCGCAACGGATGGAACGTTTTCGATGGAGCACGCGCCGCCGGCGTGGCATCGATTGATCGTCAGCGATGCGACGCGCGCCGGATCGGCCAACAACGTGCGCGCGGCCTCGTACGACGTCCGTTTGCGTCCCGCGGGCTTCATCTCGGGAACGACGCAGCCGGGTGCGCGCGTCTCGTACAACGGCGAGTGGGGCAGCGGCTTGTTTGAGTTCGTATTTGCGGACGCATCCGGCAAGTTCGCGTTTCCGCCGTTGCCATCGGGCACGTACACCCTGTTTGCGGTTCGGCCCGGATTCACCGCGGGGCGTTCCGAGTTGTTGCTGCATGAGGCAGAACACGTGACGCGCTCGATCAGGATCGAGCCGTTTGCGACCGTTCGCGGCCGCGTGGTCGACGAACAGAAGCAGCCGGTCGCCGGCGCGTTCGTCTGGTCGGGATGGGGACAGCCCGGACACCAGGACCTCGTGATGACGGAAGCGAACGGCGAGTTCATCATCGGCGTCGGGGATCGCGCGAGAAATCTGTTCGCCGTGAAGAGCGGCTACGCGATCGGAACTGCGGTGCCGAAGGACGACACGACCCTGACGCTTCCGCGCGGCTTTCCGCTCGATGTCCACGTGATCGACGCTCAGCGGAAAAATGTAGGGGACGCCACGGTGACCGTCACGCACGGTGCCGAGGGAGAGGGGCCGGGTACAAGGTATGAGGCGGCCTGCGAGCAACCGCTCGTCTCGAAATGCCACACGACCGACGACGCCGGCATCGTCCACCTGCGCGCCACCGAGGCGTTGCACAGCATCACGGTGCATGGTGCGGCCATCGTCGCGAGGTACAACCCACCGCAGGCGATGGCCGCGAAGTCCTCGCCGATTACGATCGAGGTGCAGCGCTCGGTCGAGATCGCCGGTCGCGTGATGTACTCCGACCGCACCCCGATCGCCGATTCCTTCGTCGCCACCTCCAACTTCGGCGGCGGACCCGGCGCGAGCGCGCGGACGGAAGCCGACGGCTCCTTCGTTCTCCGCAATCTTGCTCCTGGCAAGACGACGATCATCGCGAATACTGTGGGTGCGCCGCGCATGGAGAGCGGACCGCTCGAAGTCGACGCGCCGGCGCGGGGCGTCAAGCTGACGATTCCCACGCCCGCACGCATCGAAGGGCGTGCGTTGGACAAGGACACCGGCCAGCCGATCACAGAGTTTCAGGTCGTGCTCATGAGCCGCAGCGATCGCGGCTTCACGCCAGGGCAATCGCAACTTATGCACGCGGATGACGGATCGTACGTTCTCGACGGCGTGCCGCCGGGATCCGTCAACCTCGACTTCCGGGCGGCTGGTTACGAACGCGGATCGCTCGCTGGCCTCTCGACCGAAGAGGGAAGGACGCTTCACGCGCCCGATGCGCATCTCGAGAAGGGTGGATCGATTCGCGGACGTGTGACCGCGAAAGGCCAACCTGTCTCGGGCGTGAATGTGCAATTCAGCGACGGCCCGCCGACGGCGGCTCGAGGTCTCAACTCGGCCATCAGCGACGACAGCGGCGACTACGTCGTCGAGGGTATTGGTGCCGGCGATCACACGATCGTGTTTCAGAAAGAAGGCTTCGTTACGAAGCGAAAAGACGTCGACGTGACGAAGGGAAGCGAAGCGCGCCTCGACGTCGAGCTCGATCGCGGCAACTCGTTGCTCGGCAGAGTGGTGGACAAGAAAGGACAACCCGTCGCGGGCGTGGCGGTCATGGCGCGAGCGAGCGGCGTGCTCCATCCGGTTCGCACGAACGCTTCCGGGGAGTTCACCATCGAAGCGCTCGCCGATGGGCTCTATTCGATTCAGGCATCGAAGCGGGGCTACGTCAACACACAGATTGCGGATGTCACCGTCCCCGCCACGGCTCCGATCACGCTCACGATGGACAGCGGCGGCTCGATCAGCGGCCGCGTTACCGGACTGTCCCCATCCGAGCTCGGTGGAGCCGACGTGACGGTGACCGCGCGCGGGACGTTTGCGCGGGCCATAACGAATCCCGACGGCTCTTTCGTCGTGAACGGTGTTCCGGACGGTACGGTCAACATTTCCGCGGTCGTGCGCAGCGGACTTCATCCGCGGCAGTCGGTCGCACAGAGCGTCGAGGTGATCAACGGGACTGCGCCGCCGGTACAGATCGATTTCACCCAGGGCATCACGATCTCCGGCCGCGTCACGAAGAATGGATCGCCACTCACCGCGGGCTCGGTCAACTTCAGCGGCAAGGAACAGCGCTTCGCGGCGATCGGGCCCAATGGAACGTACAGCGCCGAAGGTCTCGTCGCGGGCGATTACCGCGTCAGCGTCGACACGCCTTTCGGTCCGCTGTACCAGTCGCGCTACACGGTCACGGCCGATGCAACGTACGACATCCAGATTCAAGGGGCGACGATTCATGGTCGCGTCGTCGACGCGAAAACCGGCGCGCCGTTGAGCGAGGCGATGGTGACGACGATCGGCACTCGCGACAATCCCGTGTCGCGACAGACGATCACCGACAGCGATGGCCGCTTCGCGCTGGAGGCCGTGCCGGATGGAACCCTCGATGTCCGCGCGTCCAAACCAGAGCGATACGCCCCGGCCATGCAGAGCGTCACGGTGCGCGGGGGGTCAACGACCGACGTCGAGCTGCGCCTCGAGCAAGCGGCTCCAATGGTGTTTCGCGTGACCGACGTGGCCACGGGCGGCGCGATCGACGCGATGGTCGTGGTGACCGACGCGAACAGGAAGCCCGTCACGCAGTCGGGCGGGATTCGCGAGGACGACGGCGGCATTCGCGTCTACGTTGGGCCGGGGCAATACCACGCCACCGTTCTCGCTCGCGGCTACTCGTCGCAGTCGATCGATTTCTCAGCACCGGGCTCCGACATGCGAGTCTCATTGCAGCAGGCTGGACGCATGATCATCATCGGCTCGAAGCCGGTTCGTGTGCGCGTGGTGCGCAACGAGACAGGGAACCGGGTCGCATCAGTCGTTACGGCGACTGCCACCGGCTCTCCGCTGGAAAGCCTTGCGCCGGGCAGCTATCAGCTCGACGTCTTCGCGGCCGACAACAAGACGGTCGTGAAGTCGATCCCCGCGATCGTGAATCCTGGGCAGACCACGACCGTGAACGTGGATTGAGAAGTCGAAGGTCGCGAGTCGCTGTCGGCGGTCGGAAAAACATCGGGAGCCGGGAACCGGGATTGAGCGGACGAGGAATGTTGAATGTTGAATGTTGGATGAATACGCTCGGTCACAACATTGAACATTGAACATTGAACATTGAACATTGAACATTGAACATTGAACATTGAACATTGAACATTGAACATTGAACATTGAACATT
>JBBRMQ010000137.1:0-11259 GCA_038230775.1 Thermoanaerobaculia bacterium | reverse complement strand
TCTTTGTCGGGAAAGTGATGGTAGATGTTCCCCTTCGACAGCCCCGCCGCCTCAGCGATGTCCTGCACGCTCGTCGCGCCGTACCCGCGGTGCGAGAACAGCTTGAGCGCGGCCTCGATGATCTGCTTGCGGCTCCGCTCGGACCGCTCCTCCTGTTTCAACCGCGGCTCTTTGCGGATCCTCATGCGGTTGTCAGGATAACTGGTCAAGCAATTTAGCTTTCTCGACCTTGCCGTAGGGCGTTCGGGGAAGCGCATCGACGAAGATGTACCGCGCGTACTTGTGCGATCCGAACTGCAGGTGCGTCTCGTTCGTCGTCGCCGCGGTGAAGACATCGCTGTGCTCGAGGCCGAGGTTCCAAATCTTGCGATTGAGCTGCTGTCCGTACGACGCGGCGGCCAGGCCGCCGACGCGGAAGTTGTCCTCGCTGTACTTCTCGTAGACCGCGTTCGCACGCGCGGAGCGCTTGTCGTTGATCTGCGCGGGGACGATGTTCGTCGACGTGTCAGTCCTGTGGACGTCGACGACGGGCGCCGTCGCGCTCACGGTGATCGTCTCACTGGCTGCGGTCTGCATGACCGCGCCGACGTTGGCCCTCTGGCCGACGAGAAGGACGATCTTCTGCGCCTTGACGGGCGCGAAGCCTTCGAGCGCGAAGGTGACGGGGACTTTCTCGAAGCCCGTTTCCGGCCATGCCACCGTGACGGTGACTCCGGGCAGGGGCGACTTGCTCTGGTCGGTGACGACGGCCTCGAGCGAGGCTTTGTCGACCTGAGCGAACACAGGAATTGCAACCAGGACGAGGAGCGCACAGAGCGCGAGACGACGGAACATCGATCCCTCCGAACTTGCCGACTAGTCGGTTTGTTTCGGAATTGTGCGGGCACGATAGACCTGTTCGAACAACGCGTCAATGGCTGTGTGTGGGCCAGTCCTCTGACTGGCCGGCCAGCCGGAGGGCTGGCCCCACACCGGCTCCGCAACCGCGGCGCGGTTTGCGCATCCAATCTCGTGATGAGCCGCGGATTCATCTCCACGTTGATCGGATTGGCGATCACGATCTTCAGTTGGGTCTCCCCATGGGCGTGGCCTGCGTGGCCAGCGCTCACGCTGCTCTCGCTCGCTACCCGTCCCGAAACGTACACAGGACGAGCCCTGTTTGTCATTGTGTTGATCGTGTTGAATACGGCCGTCTGGGCCGCGGTCACGTACATCATTCTCAGAGGACTACAAATGAAAAGACTCCTGTTGGCACTGGCACTTCTAGCCACGCCGCTTCACGCCGCAACCACCGAGAAGGCGATCTTTGCCGGCGGATGCTTCTGGTGCACAGAATCAGATTTCGAGAAAGTGCCGGGGGTGATCAGCGCCGTTTCGGGATACACCGGCGGCCGCGTTGCGAAACCATCGTACGAACAGGTCTCCGCTGGCGGAACAGGACATCGCGAGTCCGTCGAGGTCACGTTCGATCCGGCGAAGGTCAGTTACGCGAAGCTGGTGGAGCACTACTGGCACACTGTCGACCCCACGAACAACGCGGGACAATTCTGCGACAACGGTCCGCAATACCGATCCGGGATCTTTTATCTCAATGACGCGCAGAGGCAGCAGGCCGAGGCGTCGAAGGCGATCGTGATGAAGAAGCTCGGCAAGGTCTACACGGACATTCTTCCGGCGGGCGCCTTCTACGTCGCGGAGGAGTATCACCAGGACTACTACAAGAACAATCGGCTGAAATATCGCTTCTACCGCTTCAACTGCGGCCGCGATGAGCGGCTGAAGCGGGTGTGGGGCGATGAGGCCGGCCACTAACGGCGCGCAACGCGAGGTCGCGTGGCGGCCTCACGCGCGGCAACCGCGTTGAGGTAGGTGACAAACCGGCGGAAGAGCTCTTCGCTGCGATCGACGGGCTGCACTTCCCCGGAAAGATCGTCGACGTACGAGTTGCTCACGAGTTGCAGCCGCGAATCGTGCGTCACGAGCTGCACCATCATGTCGGACACGGCAAACTCGCGCGGCACTCTCAGGTGCAGCGCGTTCGCCGATGTGACGACGGCTTTCCTCGCCGGAAGTCCGAGCTCGATGATTTTTCCGACGAGCGTGGTCTCGATGTGCGACGACTGCGGACGGATGATCCGCACCGGGCTGCGCGAGCCGTCGAAGTCGCGTGAGGCATTGACAATCCCGCACGTCGCCGGCAGAAACAGTCTGTCGCCATTGAACGGATCGAGCGCGTTGTAGATGTACGGCCGCAGCAAGCGCCCCGAATTGCACGCGCTCACGATCACGTTGTAAATCCCTTCAGGCTCCAACCGCTCCTGCAACGCTCCGACCGAGATGTACGACCGCTCCGACAGTGCGTTGTAGTCCGCCTGCAGCTTCAACCCGTTGCCGTTCGTGCCGTGCGTCTCGAGGACGAGAGTGGAGATCCGGCGCTCCGGATACAGGACGTTGTAGCGATGGATCTGATCGAGGACGCGATTCCAGTCGGCGTCCTGAAAACATGCGAAGCCGATCGACTGATAGAAGCGGCAGTTGTCGGGAACGCTCAGATCGGGGCTGAATACGACCCCCACTCCGCGGCCGATCTGATCGACGCCGGACGGCCGTCCCGGGGGCCAGGCGACTCTCTCGAGCGCCCAGGCGTTGGCCGCGATCAGAAGGACGAGGAAAGGGACGAGACGACGGAACATGACGTTGAGCGATCAGTATGCAAAATTGATGGTCGTTGCGCCTAGGCTGGATTCTGTCTGAGGACATGGTTTCTGTGTGAGGACCGGCTTCAGCCGGTCACCGTGACCGGCTAAAGCCGGTCCTCACACAGAAACACAGGAGAAATCGCGATTGCCTCCGCCTGCCGAGCTGGTGTGCGATGTGAATGCCATCCCCGCGGAGGTTGTGAATGAAACCAGTCCTGGGTCGCTTTTGGGAGCATGTCTACGCGATTTTCCGCATCATGCTCGGGCTTCTCTTTTTTCTCCACGGGACCCAGAAAGTTCTTGGATGGCCGCCGATGGTCATGCCGGGCGGCGGCGGGGGAGGCGGGCTGCCGCCGATCGCGCTGGTGGCCGGTGTCATCGAGCTCATCACCGGTCTGCTGATCATGGTCGGGCTGTTCACCGGCCTGGCGGCGTTTATCGCCAGCGGCGAAATGGCGGCGGCGTACTTCATGGGACACGCGTCGCAGGGCGAGTGGTGGAATCCGATCGCGAACCACGGCGAGGCGGCGTTCCTCTTCTGCTTCGCGTTCCTCTACATGGCGGCGCACGGATCGGGGATCTGGAGCGTGGACCACGCGAGGGGCGCGCGCCAGGCCACGGTCAACGGGTCAACTGTCGCAGTGACGCCCTGAGCAGCGCCGAAAACTCCGCGTCGCCGCCTAACTCCTTGCGAGCGGCATCGACGGCGTTCTCGGCATCCTTGGGGCGGTAGCCGAGGTTGACGAGGGCAGATTGGACATCGTCGTCGACGGCGCCCCTCGTCGTCGACGGTGTCACCGTCCGCTCCCCCTCGGGCAACAGCAGTTTGTCGCGCAGCTCGAGGCAGATCCGATCGGCGGTCTTCTTTCCGACGCCGGGAATCGACGAGAGCTTGCGCACGTCGCCGTGTGCAACCGCTTCGGCGAGATCGGCTGGTTCGATGCCGGACAGAATCTTCTGCGCGAGCGTCGGTCCGATGCCGGAGATCGAGATCAGCTTCTCGAAGGCGAACTTTTCCTGCGGCGAGGCGAAGCCGTAGAGCGCGAGCGCATCCTCGCGGACGTGCGTGTAGATCTCGAGCGCGACTTCGCGTTGCCCTTCGAGCTTGTAGTACGTCTGCAGCGAGATGTGCACGTCGTAGCCGACGCCGCCGGCGACGATCAGCGCGCGCGTGGCGTCGAGCTGTTTGAGCGAGCCCTGGAGGTAGCCGATCATTTCTTTCGCCAGCGCGTCCCGGCCGAGGTGTCTTCGAGGATGATCCCTTTGGCGAGGAGCTCATCGCGAATGCGATCGGATTCGGCGAAGTTCCGGCTGCCACGAGCGGCGTTGCGCGCGTCGATCAGCTTTTCCACTGTGTTGTCGAGCGCATCGTCGCGCTCCGGGAAGATGTCCAGGACCGGATCGATGCGCATCAGTGCCGACTTCATCCCCGCGGCGTCGGAGGCGCTGATCCTGCCGGCGTCCATGGCGGCATTTCCATCGCGGATGAACGTGAAGATCGCGCCGAACGCGCCTGCGGTGTTGAGATCGTCGTTCATCGCGTCTTCGAATTCGCCGAGGAGCTTTCCGATCAACGCGGCGCCGTGCTGATCCGCGTGCGCGGCATCGTGCGGCGCGGACGCCGAGACTTCGTCGAGCCTCTGCAGGAACGACTCGATGCGCTTCAGCGCGTTCTTCGCGTCTTCGAGAGACTGGGTCGTGAAGTTGAGCTTCGTGCGATGTGGAACCGAAAGCAGCGCGTAGCGGAGAACGAGCGGGGAGTAGTCCATCTCCTTGATCTCGGCCAGCGTGTAGATGTTGCCGATGGATTTCGACATCTTCTGCTGATCGATGTTGAGATGTTCGCCGTGAATCCAGAAGCGCACGAACGGCTTGCCGGTCGCGCCTTCACTCTGGGCGATCTCGTTCTCGTGGTGCGGAAAAATGAGATCGACGGCTCCGGTGTGAATGTCGAAGGTCTCGCCGAGCATCTCCATCGACATCGCGGAGCACTCGAGGTGCCAGCCGGGACGTCCTTCGCCGATCGCGGACTCCCAGGACGGCTCGCCCTCTTTCTTCACTTTCCAGAGGACGAAGTCGCGCGCGCTTTCCTTTTCGTACTCGTCGCTTTCGATGCGGCTGAATTCGCTCGTGGTGTCGATCTCGACGCGCGCGAGCTTGCCGTAGCCCGGCAGTGTCGACACCCGGAAGTATGTCGACCCCTCGGCTTCGTACGTGTGTCCGCGCTGGTTCAGGACCTCGACGAGCTTCACCATCTGCGGGATGTATCCGGTGGCGCGCGGATAAGCGTCGGCTGGTTGGACGCGCAGCTCGTTGAGCGCTTCATGGAACGCGGTGATGTACGGCGCCGTGTAGCTGTGGATGTCCTGTCCGGCAGCGTTGGCGTTGCGGATGATCTTGTCCTCGACGTCGGTGATGTTCATGATCTGCGTGACCTTGAGGCCGCGCCACGCGAGGTAGCGGCGGAGCACGTCGCTCCATAGAAACGTCCGCAGGTTGCCGATGTGCGGATGGTTGTAGACGGTCGGCCCGCACGAGTACATGCGGACCTCGCCCGGCGTGAGGGGAACGAATGTTTCCTTCTCGCGCGTCAGCGTGTTGTACAACTTCAGTTCCGACATGGCCGCGCGGATTATAGAGTGCGGGGTGCTGCGTGCTGAGTAGAGACGAGTTTTCGAAACGCTTCGGACGACACGCCATCTTCGGGATGGTGCACATGCGCGCGTTGCCGGGTGCGCCCGCGTTCGCCGGATCGATCGATGAGGTCGTCGATGCAGCGCTGCAGGACGCGCGTGCGCTCATGAGCGGCGGCTGCCGCGGGATCGTGTTCGAGAACTTCGGCGACCGGCCGTTTCACAAGATCCCGCCGAAAGAGACGATCGCGGGGATGACCCGCGTGATCGCCGACGTGGTCCGCGAGGTTCGAGCGCCGTTCGGCGTCAACGTGCTGCGCAACGATGCGGCTGGCGCGCTGGCGATCGCGGCGGCAACCGGCGCATCGTTCATCCGCATCAACGTTCACACCGGCGCCATGCTCACCGATCAAGGCATCATCGAGGGTCTGGCCGCGGAGACTCTCCGATTGCGCGCGGCAATCGATCGGAACGTTCTGATTTTCGCGGACCACATGGTGAAGCACGCCACGCCGCTCGTCGCGGTTGACGAGGCGCAAGCGGCGAAGGATCTGCGTGAGCGCGGATTGGCAGATGCGCTGATCGTCAGTGGCCGTGAGACCGGCGCCGAGGTGGATCGCGAGCGCTTCGAGAGGACGCGGGAGGCAGTCGACGCGCCGCTGCTGATCGGCAGCGGCCTGACCGCGGACAACGCCGCGCAGTTTCTCGCCGCCGACGGTGCGATCGCCGGCACGTCGCTCAAGCGCGACGGCCGCGTCGACCCTCAGCGCGTCGAAGCCGTGGTCGCTGCGTTCAGAGGCGGCGCCGGCCGGTGACGATCTGGAAAATCAGAACGATCACCGCGATGACCAGCAGCGCGTGAATGAGGCTTCCACCGAAGTGCATCGCGAAGCCGGCGAGCCAGAGAATGACCAGGATCACGATGACGGTCCAAAGTAAGTTGCCCATGGCGGACTCCGCGGTGCCGCTTGTGTGCCAGATAATGCGTCCATGGGAATCCGCGAGATCCGCACGATTCGCGTGCCGAAATGGATCACCATCCTTTTGTGGGTGATCGTCTCGGCCGCGATGGTCGGGTTGATCTACTCGCTGTCCGGCCGGGCCTACACGCAGGAGCGGGCGTCGATCGCCGAAATCGTGGCCATGGTGCAGCGCGGGCGCAGCGGGCAGCCGGTCGCGGTGCTGGCCGCAATCTCGCCCCTGATCGCGGACATCCTCTTTTTTCTACCATTTGGCGCGCTCGCTTTCCTGGCGATCGACCGCGAGGGAAGGTCAAGACCCCGTGCGTACGGGATGACTCTGCTGGTAGGCGTGGCATTTGCGTTGGTGCTGGCCGCGTGGCAGGAAACTCTGCCGACGCGAGTGACGGGATGGCTCGATGCCGCAGCGAATGCGGCGGGTTGTCTCGCGGGAGCGATGATCGGTCACGCACGCAAACGAATGCGGGTGCGATTCGAGTAGAGGAAGACATTGATTCTGGTGGTCGAAGATGATCCGCAGGTGGCGCGACTGATCGCGCTCGTCCTTCAGCGACACGGTCACACCAGTGAGACCGTAGCCGACGGACAGACGGCGCTCGCCCGTGTGCGGGAATTGCAGCCATCGATCATTTTCGCGGATCTCACGATCAAGGGCATGAACGGCGAAGCGCTGTGCAGCACGCTGAAGTCGGAGCCGAGCACCAGCTCGATTCCGTATATCGTGCTCTCCGGCGACCGCGACATCGCGCAGAAAGCGCGGCAGTGCGGTGCCGATGACTTCATGGGCAAACCTTTTGAATTCGCCGATCTCATTCGTCTGGTCGACAAATATGCTCGAGCTGAAAGCGGAAAAACCAACTGAATCTCCGGCCGGCAGCGATCCGGTTACCCGTCTGATCCAACGCCTCCGCGAGGAAGGCTTCACCACCGATCAGAACGAGGATGACTGGGCCAATTTCGGCGAGATCATCTACCGCCGCACCGAGAAGATCTCGGTTGCGCGCGGCGAGACCGTGTTCATCTTCACGCGCGTCACCGATCTCAATGAGCGCCTGCTGCGCCAGACGGCGGAGAGCGTGGTCAATACGTACAAGGCGAAAAAGGTCATGGACAAGGCACTCACCGTGCTGCAGTCCACGACGGTGTATCACTGCCTCGTCGCCACGGGGGATCAGCCGCACAACGACCTGCTGACGAGCTACGTCACGCGTACCGGCGGCGCCACGTTCATCCCGGTGATCATCGTCCCGGACATCAACCAGGTGATCTACCCCGATGTGGAAGAGAAGGTCGGCTCGGTGCGCCCGCGCGTCGAGTACCTGAAGTACCTGATCGGCGAGCGGCGCGATACGGTCAACATGCACCGCCAGACCGTGCAGGCGTTCTATATCTCGCTCGGTGTGGTCGCGTTGCTGGTGTTGGCGGTTGTGGCTTCCTTCATTCGGTAGCGCGGCCGCGCCAGCATGCGGCTGCGCCGCGTTGTCGGTTGTCGGTGATCGGTTGTCCACGACCGCCCAACCCCGGCTTTGACAACCGACAACCGAGAACCGAGAACGCGGCGCATCCGCACGCTGCTAGGATCTCCGCGTGAGCTCCACCGATCCCGACCTCGACCTTGGATTCGGCTCCGTCGTTGCGCGGGAGAGCCGCAAACGGCTTCTGAATCGCGACGGCTCCTTCAACGTCCGCCGCGAGGGCCTTCGATTCTGGGAGTCGCTGTCGCTCTACCACTACTTCCTTACGATCACGTGGCCGAAGTTCCTGGCCTACGTAGGCGGGTCGTACATCGGCGCGAACGCGCTCTTTGGCGTGTTGTACGTCGCGTGTGGTGCGCAAGCGCTCACAGGCTTCGATCACCAATCCCTTCCGATGCGTTTCGAGCAGGCGTTCTTCTTCAGCGTGCACACGCTGGCCACGATCGGTTACGGCAACATCGCGCCGGCCAATCTCGCGGCGAACCTCATCGTCACCATCGAGTCGCTCATCGGCCTCCTCGGCTTCGCCGTCGTGGCCGGCATCGTGTTCTCCCGTTTCTCGCGCCCGCTGGCGCAGATCGTCTTCAGCGAGAACGCAATCATCGCGCCGTACCGCGGCATCACCGCGTTCATGTTCCGCGTCGTCAATCAGCGATCGAATGAGCTCGTCGAGCTTCGGGCGCAGGTGCTGATCGCGCGGCGAAAGCGCGACGGCGCGACCTCCAACGATCGCGAGTTCATCCCACTAAAGCTCGAGCGCGACCGGGTCACCTTCTTTCCGCTGACGTGGACGGTGGTCCACCCGATCGAGAAAGACAGTCCGCTATGGGGCTACACGCAGCAGGATCTCAGTGCCTGCGAGACGGAGTTCCTCATTCTGTTGAACGGCTTCGACGAGACGTTTTCGCAGACGGTCCACACGCGCTCGTCGTACAAGCCGGAGGAAGTGATCTGGGGTGCGAAGTTCCGCTCAGTCTTCAATCCGCCTCGGGCCGATGGCACGCTGAGCGTCGATATTCGGAAACTGCACGAGATCGATCGCGCCCCCGTGTGACTCTTGTCACCCGCCGGTGTAAACGGTAGCGTACGATGACCGTCAAACCCGCTATGAAGCATCGACTGACCGCCGTGGTGCTTCTCGCAGTTCCGGCACTGCTGGCCGCTGATACGAAAGAGACGTGCCCGTTCGACCTTCGATCGCCGCGCGAGCGTTCGGCTTCCGCGTATCACGCCCTGTCGGTCGCTTCGGAAAGCGTGAGCGCTGGCGGACGCCGCCATTCGGTAAGCCCGCCAAAGAGCTCCGCGCCGGTCTATCCCGCATCGGTCAACTTCATCGACACCGAAATCTTCGGCAAGATGCAGAAGGACGGCATCGCCCCGGCACCGCGATCAGGCGACGAGGAGTTCCTGCGACGCGTGACGCTGGATCTCACCGGTCAGATTCCCGACCCGGCAACCGTCGATTCGTTTCTCGCCGACACGTCCGCGGACAAGCGGACGAAGATGATCGATCAACTCCTCGCTTCGGACGGCTTCATCGACCGCTGGACGATGTGGTTCGGCGATCTTGTGCAGAACGTCCAGGTCAGCGCAAACTCGCGCGAGTATCCGCAGGGCCGCAACGCGTACTACACGTTCATCCACGACTCGATCAAGAGCGGCAAGCCGTACGATCAGATGGTTCGCGAGATCCTCTCGGGCAAGGGCGACGCGTTCGTCAACGGCCCTCCGAATTTCTGGGTCCGCCCGATCCAGCCCAACGGCCCGCCGCAGGACACGTACGACAACCTCGCCGCCCAGTCCGGCGAAAAGTTCCTCGGGATGCCGCTGCTGTGCCTCTCGTGCCACAACGGACCGGGCCACCTCACGCTCGTCAACAACTATCTGAATACGAAGTTGCGTGCCGATTTCTGGGGAATGTCCGCGTTCTTTGCGACCACTCGCGCGGTGAGAAGCACCGACATGGCGACCAACAACGCCAAGTACGACGTCGAAGACAGCGCCCCCACGGGCGTCTATCAACTCAACACGACCTCGGGCAACAAGACGCCGCGCCAGCCGGTGAACGGCTCCGCCACCTATGCGCCCGCGTTCCTGCTGACCGGTGAGAAGCCGCGCTCCGGCGAGGCATCCCGCGACGCCTACGGCCGCATGCTCACCGCACACCCGCAATTCTCGCGCGCGACGGTCAACTACCTATGGAAAGAGCTCTTCACGATCGGGCTCGTCGAGCCGACCAACAACATCGACATCAATCGACTGGACAGCCAGGCGACGCATCCAAATCTGCTCGCGCTTCTGACGAACGAATTCATCGCCGACAAATACGATCTGCGAACCATCATCCGCACGATGGTGACGTCGAACGCGTATCAGCTTTCGACGCAGTGCAACGGCGCCTGGAACGAAGCGTGGACGCCGTATTTCGCCCGTCACGTGGCGCGCCGGCTTCCGGCCGAGGCGTTGCTCGACGCCATCGGAAAGGCGACGAACGTTCCGGTGAGCTACAACATCACCGGCGGACTGACGTCCACCTCCGCGATGAAGCTGCCGGATCCGACGGAGGTCCGCAACACGGCATACGGACGCTTCATGGATGAATTCGGGCGCGGCAACCGCGATGACGAGGGGCGGTCTGATGACACATCCATTCCTCAGGCGTTGTCGCTGATGAACGATCCCACTGTCGTCCTCAACCGCATTCATCGTTCGAACGCGGCCACCACGGTCGCCAGGGTCCTCGCGGCCACGACCGATCCCGCGACGATCGCCGACCGTTTGTACGTCGCCACGCTGTCGCGTCATCCGACGATTGCCGAGAAGCTGCAGGCCGCCGGGTTCCTCGCCGGCGGCAACCTCGGCCAGCGCGCCGAGGATCTGCAGTGGGTGTTGTTGAATTCACTCGAGTTTCTGTTCGACTGAGACCGCGATGCGAAAACCAAAGCTTCCGAAAAGCACGATCGAGTGTCCCGACTGCACCAAGGCGACGGGATTCGCGCTTCACGGCGACGGATTCTCGCGCCGCCGTTTCCTGCAGGTCGCGGGAACGGGTCTCGTCGCTTCGTATTTTGCCGACGTGCTCAGTCCGGCGCTGCTGCAGGCGCGCTCGGTGGCTCCGAACGTCGCGCTGCGCAGCACCGCGAAAAACTGCATCTTCATCTTCCTCAGCGGCGCGCCGAGCAACATCGACACCTGGGATCTGAAGGAAGGCGCGTGGACACCGACGGACTTCGCGCCGACCGACTTCGGCGGCGGCGTGCTGCGATTTCCGCAGGGACTGCTGCCGAAGACCGCGGAACACCTCGACCGGATCTCGTTCGTGCGCAGCGGCCTGGCCTGGGCGGCGGTGCATCAGCTCGGTCAGGTCTGGGCGCAGATCTCCCGCAATCCCACCGGTGCTACGGGCTCCATCGCGCCGCACATCGGCGCGGTGGTCTCGCTCGAGTCGCAGGTCACGCGGACGGCGAGCGAC
>JBBRMQ010000136.1:0-11327 GCA_038230775.1 Thermoanaerobaculia bacterium | reverse complement strand
GTCCGTTGTCCGCGCCCACCCCGGGCGGTGGGGACAACCGACAACCGAGAACAGACAACGGTTTTTGCAGGAGAGTCATGCGAACGTATTTTCCCAAGAAGGGCGACATCGAACCGAAATGGTTCGTCATTGATGCCGAGGGCAAAGTGCTCGGCCGCCTTTCTACGACGATCGCGAACATCATCACCGGCAAGAACAAGCCGACGTACACCCCGTTTCTCGACACCGGCGATCACGTCATCGTGATCAACGCCGAGAAGATCAGGCTCACGGGCAAGAAGGAAACCGACAAGATGTACCGCCACCACACGGGGTATCCGGGCGGACTGAAGTCGAGCGAGGCGCGTTTCGTGCGTGCCGAAAAGCCCGAGCGCATGATCGAGGAAGCGGTGTGGGGCATGCTTCCGAAGAGCAAGCTCGGTCGCAAGATGCTCAAGAAACTGAAGGTCTATCGCGGCACGAACCATCCTCACAAGGCGCAGTTGCCTGAGACGATGGACGTCGCTGAATAAGGCAGGAGGAACTGTTGGCTCTCGTTGAATACTACGGCACCGGCCGGCGCAAGACATCGACGGCGCGCGTGCATCTTCGTCAGGGCAGCGGCGCGATCACGGTCAATCACCGCTCGCTGGACGAATACTTCGGAAACGAAGTGCTCAAGATGATCATCAAGCAGCCGCTCTCGCTCACCGAGACCGGCGACAAGTTCGACATCGTCGTCACGGTCGACGGCGGCGGGCCCTCGGGCCAGGCCGGCGCGATCCGTCACGGCATCTCGCGCGCGCTGCAGGTGTACAACACCGAGCTGCGCAAGCGGTTGAAGAAGGCCGGCCTCCTCACGCGCGACCCGCGCATGAAGGAACGCAAGAAGTACGGACAGAAGGGCGCGCGCGCGCGCTTCCAGTTCTCCAAGCGCTAGTCTTCGATGCTTTCTCTTCGTTCAAATTTCGAGACAGGAGCGACGCACGCTCCTGTCTCTTTTTGTTTCCGTGCGTCGCTTCGCGACGCGTTGTCGGTTCTCACTTGTCGCTTGTCGGGTGGGTGGGACCGACCACTAACAACCGACAACGCGCAGCGAAGCTGCGCACGTAAGTTCACGATCAACCAGTACTAAACCAAACCACAGGAGGTTACTTGGCGGTCTCTATTACGATGAAAGAGCTGTTGGAAGCTGGCGTGCACTTCGGTCATCAGACCAAGCGCTGGAATCCGAAGATGAAGAAGTACATCTTCGGCAAGCGCAATGGGATCTACATCATTGACCTGCAGAAAACGCTCAGGCTCTTCAAGGAAGCTTCCGCATTCATTTCGGACCTCGCGTCCGGAGGAAAACGCATCCTGTTCGTCGGCACCAAGCGCCAGGCGCAGGACGCGATTCTCGAAGAGGCGAACCGCTGCGGCATGTTCTACGTGAACAATCGCTGGCTCGGCGGTACGCTCACCAATTTCTCGACCGTGCGCAAGTCGATCGAGCGCCTCAAGGAGCTCGAGTCCGTGCTCAACGACACCGAAAAGGAATTGTCGAAGAAAGAGCGCGCCACGATGGACCACGAGCGCGAGAAACTGCAGAAGAATCTGATCGGCATCCGCGAGATGGACGGCCTTCCCGATGCGCTTTTCGTCATCGACCCGAAGAAGGAGTACATCGCGGTCAAGGAAGCCAAGAAGCTCGGGATCACGGTGGTCGCTATCGTCGACACCAACTGCGATCCTGAAGACATCGACTACGTCATTCCGGGCAACGACGACGCCATTCGCGCGATCCGCCTGTTCACGCAGAAGATCGCTGAGGCCGTCCTCGAGGGCTACAACCTCTCGGACGAGCGCTTCATCGGCCAGGAAGACAAGGTCGAGGCAATGCCCGCCCCCGCCCCCGCCGCCGCTCCGGCTCCGGCCGAAGCGATGGCACCTGCCGTTTCCTGATTCGTGCGCGGCTTCGCCGCGCGTTGTCGGTTGTCGGTGGTCGGTCGTCAAAAGCCGGCCCGACAACCGACGACTGACAACCGATAACGCGGCCGCAGGCCGCACCGGAGTAATCAATGGCTGAAATCACTGCAGCAATGGTGAAGCAACTGCGCGACGAAACCGGCGCAGGAATGATGGACGTCAAGAAGGCGCTCACCGAGGCGAATGGCGACCGCGAAGAGGCGACGAAGATCCTCCGCAAGAAGGGTCTGGCCAGCGCCGCGAAGAAAGCCGGACGCGTTGCATCCGAGGGCGCGGTGCAGTCGTATGCGACCGGCAAGACGGGCGTGCTGGTCGAAATCAACTGCGAGACGGACTTCGTCGCGCGCACCGACCAGTTCCGCAACTTCGTCGACGAAGTCGCGAAGCTCATTGCGAAGAGCAAGGCAAAGAGCGTCGACGAGTTCGTCAACGAACCGTGGAACGGGGAGACGGTCGCGCAGAAGACGCAGGCGCTCATCGCTGCGATCGGCGAGAACGTCAGCATCCGCCGTTTCCAGCGCTACGACGCTCCGCAGGGCGGCGAGATCGGAACGTACATCCATGCCGGCGGCAAGATCGGCGTCATGGTCGAGCTCGTCGCGAACAACCACAACGACAAGGCGGGCCAAGTGGCCCGCGACGTTGCCATGCACGTCGCCGCGGCCGAGCCGCGCTTCGTGCGCCGCGATCAAGTCACCGAGAAGGACCTCGCCACTGAGCGCGAGATCGCTCGGGATATGGCGATCAAATCCGGCAAGCCGGAAAACATCGTCGAGAAGATGGTGACCGGCAAGATGGAGAAGTTCTACGGCGAGACATGCCTCCTCGAGCAGCCGTACATCCGCAACGATAAGCAGAGCGTCAGCGATTACCTCAAGGCCACGGGCAAGGACTCGAAGTGCGAGTACACCGTGACGCGCTTCGTCCGCTACAAGCTGGGCGAAGGCATCGAGAAGAAAGGCGACGATTTCGCCGCCGAAGTCATGTCATACATGAAGTAGCTGGTCGCGCGTCGCGAGTCGCGGGTCGGAAAAACCAGCCTGCGACCCCGCGGGCCGATTCGGATTTTCCGACCTCCGACCCGCCACTTGCGACCCGCTGTTGTAAACTCCGCCCCCGAAATGGCGGCCCCAAAGTACAAACGCATCCTCCTCAAACTCTCCGGTGAAGCGCTCATGGGCGGACGCCGGACCGGCATCGACGCCGAGACCATCGCCCACATCGCCGACGAGATCGCCGAAGTCCATCGCTCCGGAGTCGAGATCGCGATCGTCATCGGCGGCGGGAACATCTTCCGCGGCGTCACCGCCGCGACCGAAGGCATCGACCGCGTCGCCGGCGATCACATGGGCATGCTGGCCACGGTGATCAATGCGATCGCGCTGCAGGACGCGCTCGAGCGCCGCAAGGCGAACACGCGCGTCAACTCGGCGATCACCATGGCCGAAGTCGCGGAGCCGTTCATCCGCCGCCGCGCCATCCGGCATCTGGAGAAGGGCCGCATCGTCATCTGCGCGGCGGGCACGGGCAATCCGTTCTTCACCACCGATTCCGCTGCCGCCCTCCGCGCCAGCGAATTGAAGTGCGAGATCATCTTCAAGGCCACGAAGGTGGACGGCATCTACACGTCCGACCCGGAGAAGAATCCGGCCGCACAGAAGATTCGCCACGCAACGTACCAGCGCGTCCTCGCCGAACGGCTGCAGGTCATGGATGCCGCGGCGATCGATCTCGCGCGCAACAGCTCGATTCCGATCTACATTTTCTCGCTGCGCGACCGGGGCAACATCGTGCGCGCGCTGACGGGGGAGGACATCGGATCCATCGTGTCCGATGAGGAGCACGTACCAGCATGATTCAGGACGTCATCAAGGATGTTACGCATCGCATGGACAGCTCGCTGCAGTCGCTGCATCGCGAGTTCAAGACGCTGCGCACCGGCCGGGCGAACGCCGGAATGCTCGACAGCATCTTGGTCGACTACTACGGAACGCCGACGCCGATCGCTCAGGTCGCCAACCTCAAGGTGCCCGAGTCGTCGCTCATCGTCGCCGAGCCGTGGGACAAGTCGATGGCCGCCGCCATCGAGAAAGCCGTCCGCAACTCCGACCTCGGCTTCAATCCGTCGAGCGACGGAAAGGTCGTCCGCATTCCGATCCCGCAGCTCACCGAAGACCGTCGTAAGGAGCTGGTGAAGAAGGCGCACGCGGTAGCGGAGGAAGCGCGGACCGGGATCCGGCAGGTGCGGCGCGATGGCAACGAGAAACTGAAGAAGATGCTGTCCGCGAAAGAGATCTCGGAGGACGACGAGAAGCGCGCTCTCGATCAGATTCAGAAGCTCACCGATAAACACATCGACGAAGTCGGCAGCGCGCTGAAGACCAAAGAAACAGACATCATGGCGGTCTAGAGGACTGAGGACTGAGGGCCAAGGACTGAGCAACGCCCGGCCGGGTTGCGGCTCAGTCCTTCGTCCCCAGTCCTCAGTCCTGTGGCCGTCCTCGTCATCATCCCCGCAGCCGGCATGGGCACGCGCTTCGGCGGCGATCTTCCCAAGCAGTTCCAGCCGCTTGCCGGCCGTCCGATTCTGCTGAACGTCATCGAGCGCTTCTTCATGATCGAGGATGTCTCTCTGATCGTCGTGGCGGTGGCCGAGCCTCTTCTCGCCGGCGTGAAACAGTCCGAGCGCGTCCGCTTCGTGGCCGGCGGCGAGACGCGGCACGAGTCCGTGATGAAGGCCTTTCATGCCGCGGAGGGCGAATACGATCTCGTCGCGGTGCACGATGCCGTGCGGCCGTTTTTCCGGACGTCGACCTTTCGCCTGCTGCTCGCGGCCGCGCAACAGCACGGCGCATCGCTTCCGGCCATGCCGATCACCGATACGGTTCACGAGGTCCGCGACGGATTCGTGACCTCGACGCTGAATCGGTCGACGCTCGTCGCCGCCCAGACGCCGCAGTGTTTCCGCTACGACGTGCTGAAGGACGTCCTGGCGCGCGGAGAGGCGAGCGCGACGGACGAAGCGTCGCTCGCCGCGAAGCTCGGTCACCAGGTGCAGGTTCTTCCCGGCGATCCGCACAACATCAAGATCACGCATCCTGACGACCTGGCGCGCGCTGAAGAACACTTCGGGCAGTGGAGCAACGAATGATTCGCGTAGGCCAGGGCGTCGACGTCCATCCCTTCGACGAATCGCGCCCGCTCATTCTGGGCGGCGTCCGCATCAGCGAGACCGGCGGCCTCGCCGGTCACTCGGATGCCGACGCCGTGCTGCACGCGGTGACGGACGCGTTGTTAGGCGCGGCCGGCGCCGGCGACATCGGGCAGTACTTTCCCTCCGACGATCCGAAGTGGAAGGGTGCCGACTCCACTCGATTCGTGAGCGAGGCCGTGCGCATCGTGAACGAGATGGAAGCGGAGATCACGAACGTCGACATCACGATCATCGCGCAGAAGCCGAGGATCGGTCCGTGTCGCGAGGCGATCGGCGCGAAGGTGGCCGAGTTGCTCGATCTCCCGCGCGGTCACGTCAACGTCAAAGCGACGACCACCGATCACCTCGGTTTCGTCGGCCGCAGCGAAGGCATCTGCGCGATGGCCGTGGTGCTGATCTCCACGGCCTAACGAGCCAGCCACTGATCTTCACACTTCAGATTGAGTCGGGGGCTGGCCCACAGTCGCGCTTTCACGACCGGTATCGCCTCACCGGAAGATGGATCGATCAGGGTGATCGAAGCCCGCGTCAGTACGTAGATCGGCAGCTTGAGTGCTTTCGCCTCATCGATGTCCTGAGGCGAAGGCGCGGGGCAATCGTGCGGATGCGTGTGTACGATGGCCAACGTTCCCCGAGGGATCTCACCCGTGAAGGTCTGCTCCTGATAGCCGTTCGTCATCGGCCACAGGAGGCACTGCACGTCTCCGCGCGTGTCGCGCACCAGAAATGCCGCAGCCTCGGACACGTTGTTGAAGATGTTCGCGTGCTTCAGGACGTCCGAGAAAAAATCGTTGATTCGATGGTCGACAGGGATGGACGACATCACGGCGGCGAGAATCAGCGGCAGCATGCATGGAGGGACGGGAGCGGTCGGAGAAAGTTAGGCCTGTTGGCGTTCCTTGACCGAAGAGACTCAACCGATACACTTCGTCACCAATGACCGTTCGCGTACGCTTCGCACCATCGCCCACAGGGCATCTCCACGTCGGCGGCGCGCGCACGGCGATCTTCAACTGGTTGTATGCAAAGCATCATCGCGGGACGTTCATCATCCGCGTTGAGGACACCGATCAGGCGCGCTCGACGCGCGAGTCGGAAACGATGGTCCTCGACGATCTCCGGTGGTTGGGACTGCAATGGGACGAAGGCCCCGACGCCGGCGGTCCCCACGCGCCGTATCGCCAGTCGGAGCGCAACTACATCGACGTGGCGAAGGAGCTCATCGAGCGCGACATCGCGTATCGCTGTTACTGCAGCGAGGAAGAGCTGGAGCTCAAACGGAAAGCTGCGGAGGCCGAAGGCCGTCCGCCGCACTACGACCTGAAGTGTTGGTTGCATCGGCGTGACGACCACACGCCACACGCGATCCGCTTTCACGTTCCGAACGATGGCGACGTCACGATCAACGACCTCATTCGCGGCGAGGTGACCTGGAAGAAGGATTCACTCGGCGACTTCATCATTTTTCGCACGGACGGGCTGCCCACGTACAACTTCTCGGTCGTGGTCGACGATCACCACATGGAGATCACCCATGTGATCCGGGCCGAGGAGCATTTGACGAACACGCATCGACAGGTGTTGGTCTATCGCGCCATGCAATGGCCCGTCCCCGAATTCGCCCACGTTTCCCTGATCCTGGGCCAGGACCGCACGAAGCTCTCGAAGCGTCACGGCGCGACGTCGGTCTCGGCCTACGCGGACGAGGGTTACCTGCCGGATGCGATGGTGAACTATCTCGCGTTGTTAGGCTGGTCGGCGCCGGACGGCCGCGACGTCTTCGACCGCGCGTACGCGATCGAGAATTTCTCGCTCCAGCGCGTCAACTCTGCGCCGGCGGTGTTCGATCCGCAGAAGTTCGAGTGGTTGAACGGGCAGTACATCCACGCAATGTCCGCTGCCGAGTTGCGACCGATGGTCGCGCGCTTCTTCGATGTGCCGTGGCTGGAGGAGGGGATCGATGTCGTCAAGACGAGCGTGCATCGCCTGACGGAGTTCCGCGAGGCTCTGCGCTTCGTCACCGATTACTCAGCGCCGGAGGTCGACCGCGCGTTCGCCGAAGCCGTCGCGGCGGAGTTGAAGAATGGCGTCGACGACGTGAAGGCGTTCAACGAGCGCTTGAAGAACGCGACCGGATTGAAGGGAAAGGCGCTCTTTCAACCACTGCGGATGATCCTTACCGGAATGGACCACGGCCCGGAGCTCGTGCGCGCGATTCCTCTTCTGCAGCACGCGAGTGAAGTCGATCCCAGCGTTCTGTCGCCCCTGGCCCGCGCTGAGCGATGTATTCGCTGATCCGAAAGCTGTTGTTTCTGCTCGACGCGGAAGACGCGCACGAGCTGACCGTCGCGCAGATCGTGAGGCTGCAGCAGATTCCGTTAGTGTTGCGACTCATCGAAACCTGGTGCAGCCCCTCATCCGCGCTTCGCGCACCTTCTCCCCGCACGCGGGGAGAAGGAATACTAACTACGCGTCCGTCCTTCGTTGCCCCTCGCCCCACCCTACGTGGAGAAGGGCAACGAGTCACGAGCGGTGAGTTCGTTGCCCCTCGCCCCGCGGAGCGGGGAGAGGGTGGCCGAAGGCCGGGTGAGGGGCTGTTCGGACTCACGTTCAAGTCTCCAATCGGCATCGCCGCCGGCTTCGACAAGAACGCGGTGATGATGCCGTTCCTCGCGGCGCTTGGCTTCGGATTCATCGAGGTCGGAACCGTGACGCTGCGCCCGCAACCCGGCAATCCGAAGCCGCGGCTCTTTCGCGCGCCGAACGCGCTCGTCAATCGCCTCGGCTTCAACAACGACGGAGCCGATGCGGTCGCCGCGCGTCTGCGCGACTGGAATCGGACGGTGCCGCTGTTCGTGAACGTGGGCAAGAATCGCGATGTGCCGCTCGACGCCGCGCCGGATGCGTATGCCGAATGTCTGCGCAAGCTCGCGCCGTACGCCGACGTGTGCGTTTTGAATCTGTCGTCGCCGAACACGCCGTCGCTGCGCGAGCTGCAGCGGCCCGAGCACCTCGATGCGATTCTGTCCGCCGTCGATCGAACGAAACCCCTGCTGGTAAAGATCGCGCCCGACGTCGATGACGTGTTGTTAGGCGAGATCTGTGACATCGCCGTGAATCGTGTCGACGGATTGATCTGCACGAACACGACCGCGACGAGCGACGGGGGTTTATCCGGCCGCCCGCTGTTCGAGAAATCGACGGCGATCCTGAAAGATGTGCGGCGTAGAGTCGGGGCGGACTATCCGCTGATCGGCGTCGGCGGCGTGTTCACCGCAGCGGACGCACGCGCGAAATTTGAGGCGGGCGCGAATCTGGTGCAGCTTTACACGAGCTTCGTTTTTGAGGGACCCTCGCTGCCGTCGCGCCTGGCGCGAGAGCTCGCATGATCATCTACGGCGTCAACCCAGTCCTGGAGGCCATCCGCGCGGATCCGAAGAAGATCCACTACGTCGCGATCTCGAAGGAGCACGGCGGCAAAGTGCAGCGCGTGATCACGGCGGCGAAAGACGCGGGCGTGCCTCTGCGCATGTTGCCCGCGGAATCGATCGAGCGCCTGGCCCAGCGCGGCGTGCACAACGGCGTCGTGGCCGATGTTTCGGAAGCGGGCTACGCGGATTTCGACACGATCGTAGAGAACGCGGCTTTCGTCCTGATCCTCGACGGAATCACGGATCCGCAGAATCTCGGCGCGATTCTGCGCGTGGCGGACGGCTTCGGCGTCGACCTCGTCGTCCTCCCGCAGCATGAGAGCGTCGGCCTCACTCCGACAGCGGTGAAAGCATCGGCCGGTGCGGCGCAGTGGGTGAAGGTCGCGCAGGTCACGAACCTCGCGCGCACGATCGAGTCGCTGAAAAAGCAGGAGTTCTGGGTGTACGCCGCCGGCCGCGATGGCGATCCACCGTCCGGGGTCGACTTCACGGGCAAGGTCGCGCTGGTGTTAGGCAGTGAAGGCAAGGGAATCCGCAGAAATGTGCTCGAGCACTGCGATCGCGTCATCACGATTCCGATGACCGGCCACGTCGACTCGTTCAACGTCGCTACAGCGGCTGCGGTTCTTTGCTACGAAGTCCGACGACAGACACCTCGATCCTGAGGATCAGCGACGCGAGCGCGATGGACAGAATCGCGACTGCCCACCCCGCCGCAACGTCGACCATGTAGTGGTAGCGCAGATAGAGCGTCGAGATCCAGTTCGCGACGACGACCGGCAGCGCGATCGCGAACGTCAGCCGTCCGCGCCTCCACGCGTACCACAGCACGATCGACGAGATCGCAACGTGCAGGCTCGGGAAGACGTCGCGCGGCGCGCGTGCGCTGTCCATCAGACCGGTGATGCTCTGGTACACATCGCCGCTCAGCCCGTGTCGGAAGAGCGACGGGAACGCGATGCCCGGGCCGATGCCCGGAATGAGCACGTAGCCCTGCGTGCCGATGATCCCCGCCACGAGCACGGCGAGCAGAAACTCTCGGAAGACCTTCACATCGCGGCGATACCAGATCAGTCCCATCAGCGGTGGCATGACCAGATGAAGGACGTAGGCGATCACCATCACGCGCGTCAGACCGGGATTGATCCAGGAATCCATTCGAACCGAAGGCGTCTCGCCGAAGAGGGCTCGATCCCAGCGCAGCAGCATCGCGTCCTTGTCCACCGGCGAGACGAGATCCCAGGTGTTGAGGCGAAAGCTCTCGTACAGCATCAGAAAGATGAGGAACGGCGACCAGTCGCGCAGGATGTGCCCGGTCTGCGCGCCCATCTCGCGAATGGCCGGCGCTCCGACGGGACGAAACGCGTAACGGATCGATGCCGTGAACACCAGGAGTGCGACCGGAAGGAGGATGAACGCGAAGTCCCAGTAGTTGCCTTCGCTGAGATGGAGCTTGCTGAACGACTTGACGCCCAGAAAGAGCAGCAACGCCCCCGCCGCCGCCACCGTCAACACATCCTCGGCCCGCACCTCAATTCGAGACAACGACGAACTCCTTGTCGGGCGGGAGGGTGTTCGTGCGGACGCTGGTGCGGAGAATCTGAATATCCCGATCGTTCGCCGAGGTCGGAGATTGGCGGACGAATCCGTCGACGATCGATGTCGCGAGCGCGGCGTTTCCGCCCATCAGGGCGATGCGGCTGCCGTGGTAGATGCTCGGAAAGAAGTCGGCTTCCCAGCGCGCCGATCGCTCATACAACTGATACGCGTGGTTCAGGTCGCCACGTTTCTGGGTGAGGCGGCCGAGGAGGTAGTCGCGAACGCAGAGTTGGGTGCCGGCGACGTCGGGAACGCTGGAGAGCGTTGTCTGGGCCGCCGGCTTGTTTTCGTAGTACTGGCACAAGCCGATGAGCATCGTCGTCTGCGGCGACCGGCGTCCGGAGAGTTCGAGCACTTCCTCCGCGCCGCGCCAGTCGCCGGCGTTCATGCGGACGTAAGCCCAATCGCGTAAGGAACTTTCGCTGCGGGAGCCGTTCCAGGAGTCGTAGCCGGCGTAGAGCAGATCGGCGGCTTTCCAGCGCCCGCGGCCTGTTGCGGATTTCGCCCCGATGATGAGCCCGGCGCGCAGGGCGTACGGGGCGGAAGCGAGCAATCCGACGAGGCTGACTGCAACGAAAACCCATCGCGCCAGGCGAGGGCGAGTGCGGAGAACGAGGTCGTGCGCGTAGCGGCTTCCGACGAGGGTAAGGGAGATCAGGAATAGCAACGGAACGAGCCGCGATAAGGTGAAGACGAAGATCGCCATCCGCTTGAAATACTGACCGCTTGCACGGGGTTTGGCAATTCTGCTATAACCCGCAGTTCCTTCGGCCGCGCTGGCGTAAGCTCCCTCTTCAATGAGTGTCCGGTGTATGGGCTGGTTGTGTCTTTGAAATTTGAGTGTTTTTTGCTGGCATAGCTCAGTTGGTAGAGCAGCTGATTTGTAATCAGCAGGTCGCGGGTTCGAGTCCCGTCGCCAGCTCCAGCTAGAGATTGGAGAGTTGGCTGAGTGGTTAAAAGCAGCAGACTGTAAATCTGCCGGGCTACGCCCTACGGAGGTTCGAACCCTCCACTCTCCACCAATCTTCGCGGGGTCGCTAGTCGGAAGTCGCGGGTCGGAAAAACAGCGCCGACACGCGACCTGCGACCAGCGACATGCCGGTTGGGTGGGTGGTCAGCGGGAGTAACTCAGTTGG
>JBBRMQ010000135.1:0-11450 GCA_038230775.1 Thermoanaerobaculia bacterium | reverse complement strand
GTGTCCGGCCCCACGACGATCTCAACGGCCTGGCCGCCGGTCAGATACGTGTAGTGATTGTTGTTCCACGACGGCGTGGCATAGACGACCTTGTCGCCGCGGTCGACGACCGCCGCGTACGCCGCGAAGATGATCGGACGCGCGCCGCAGGCGATGAGAATCGACTCCAGCGGATAGGTGATGCCCATCGCCTCCGTATAGAAACGGAGGACGGCGGTGCGCAGCTCTCTCGTTCCATCGGACGGCGGATAGTTCGTCTCTCCCGCCTCCAGCGCCTCGGCGATGAGCTCCTGAAGCTTGTACGGGATGCGGAACTCCTTCGGCGAGAAGTCGCCGACGGTGAGGTTGCAGATGTCGCGGCCTTTTTCGACGAGCGAGCGGATCTCGGATGCGATCTTGAGAATCTCGGAGCCGACGAGGCCGCGGGCGAGGGTGGAGAGAGCGGTTTCGTCCTGCACGTTGACTGCAGTCATCGGCGCGCATTGTACGCGCGATGAATCGTCCAGAGGTCACGAAGTCCGCGCAGATAATCGCCCGTTTTCACTTTCGATCCATGGACGTCGCGCCAGACGGCGAGAGGCAGCTCGTAGATCGCGGCCGCCGCTGCCGCGCGACCGATGTGGTGGATGACGCGCGCGATGATCTCGACGTCGAAGATCCAGCGCGAAATGAAAGGCTTCGAGAACACTTCCCGCATCATTTCGGAAGAGCGAAACACCTTCGCCCCACATTGCGTGTCGTACACCGCGATCCCCAGACTCAACGAGATGAGCGTCGCGCCGGCGCGTCCGAAGTAGTGCCGGAAAGGCTTTCTGGTGATCTCGCGCCCGAGGAGGCGGACGCGAGCGCCGATCACCATCTGAGTCTCAGGGCGTTGGTCGAAGATATCCAGAAATCGGGGCAACTCGCTGAGCGGCGTCGCGAGGTCGGCGTCCCAGAAGCCGACAAACTCCGGCGGATTGGTGGAGAGAACTTCGACCATCCCGAGCCGAACCGCTTCAGCTTTGCCGCCGTTCTCTTCAAGATCGACCACGCGAAAACGGCTGGGGTCGGTGGCAGCCAACGACTGGAGCACGCGCAGGGTACCGTCGCGGCTGCCGTCGTTGACGAAACAAAAGTCAGCCTCCCGGCACGATTGAAATGCTGCGACGTCGAGTCTGTTCTCCTCGTCAAAGCAGGGAACTACGATTGTGACCCGCAACACCGCCGCATTGTCGCGGGAGGTTCATGATTCCGCAACCTGCGTGCGTGCGTCCGAGGCCGTTCGCGGGTACTCTGGGTTCGGGTCGTCCATTCAATCCTCTACGGGAGATGTGTCATGCGCAGTTTGCGAGTTTGCTTTTTCATCGGGTTGTTTGCGTCTGGCGCTTCGGCTCAGCCGCACATTTTCAATGCTCGCGAGACCGGGACGGCCCCCACCTGCAAATTCGAGATTCCAAAGACTCTGGATGCTTTGAGCTGCGACAACGATCTCGACCGCGGCGTTTCCTCCCTCTGCACGGTGAAGTTCATCAACAATGGCACGGCCGCTTGCAGCGGTCACTTCGCCGGCTATGTAGGACCAGCGACGCAGGGTTCGGTGGATCAGGCCTCGACGACGGGGATCACCACCACCTGCCGCGCCGTCGGGTTGACTCCGCTACCCGCGCCACCGGCCCAATTCTTCGGCGTAAGCGTTCTCGAGACTGCCGAGCTCTGTGAAGGCGACGGCTCGGTCGCGCCAGGCGCATCGATCACGATGACCGCCCGCATCACGCCCGCTCTCACGTTCGGGACCGGCCGCTTCACGGTCGGCGTCACCGATACATTCGCCAACGCGGCCAACGAGGTTGTCGCCCAGTTCGATCTCGCAGCTTGCAATCTCTCGGTGTCCGGACCCTCCGTTTCGCAATCGGGAATCCCGTACAGCCTGACCTGGACCACCGCATTTGCGCCGACGACCTACGAAGTTCAGGAAGCGACAAAGACGGATTTCAGCGACGCCGGGACGAGCACGACATCCTCGCTCAGTCAGCAGTTCACCCATACCGCGACCGGCTCCGCCGCAACGTACTACTACCGTGTTCGCGCCGGTACGTGCCGGGGCGCGCAGGGACCGTACTCGGTGACCGCCACCGTCACCGTCGCGCCGGCACCCGATGCCACTTCAAAGACCTTCGACGTCGTGGTGCCGCAGGGGAGCACCACGGTGGTCGTGCAGCAGGTCCACATCGACGGGTTGACGCCGAACGTTCCGTACTCGGCGACCGTCGACCAGACCTACCTCACCGTCACGCCGGCAACCGGAACCGTCGGCGCCGACGGTTCCGTGAATCTCACCGTCCGTGCGAACCCGACCTCATTGCCCGTGGGCGCGAATACCGGAACGGTGACCGTGACGACTGCCCGGCCGAAGAGCGCGGGTCGCATCGTGTCGCTCGACAACAACACCGCGAGCGTGCCCATCTCCGTGAGCGTCGCGAGCCCCGTCACCCAGGCGCCGAAGACCCCGCCCCCGTCGACGACGTGGATCGTTCCCGCGGTCGCCCATCGCGACGGCATCGGAGCGCAGTTCATCTCGGACGTCCGTCTCGCGAACACGAGCAGCGCATCAGCCTCGTATCAGCTCACGTACACCGCCGCGAACTCGGACGGCTCGAAGAACGGGCGGGCCACCAAGATCGATCTCGCACCCGGTCAGACCGCGGCACTCAACGACATCCTGCGCGATCTCTTCGGCCTCGCGACAACAACGGCCGATGCAAGCGGAGTCCTCGAGATCCGCACGCTCACCAGCAATCCGAGTCCGGGCACCTTCGCGGCCAGCCGAACGTACTCCGTCGCAACCGCCGGTACCTACGGACAGTTTGTGCCGTCGGTCCCGATCAGTAGTGTCGCCATCGCCGCCGCAGCGGGTGGGATCGCGCAGCCACTGATCCTCGGGCATGTCGGGCAGACGAGCGCCCAGCGCATGAACGTGGGCATCGTCGAGTCCCTCGGCTTCCCAACGAGCGGTCACATCAAAGCGTTCAGCGCGACCGGCGAGTTGCTGGCCGACCAGGCGTTCACGCTGCGGCCGTTCGAACAGCAGCAGATCAACTCGTTCCTGGCTCGCAACGCCCTGAACGTCTTTAGCGCGCGCATCGACGTCGTCGTCGACAGCCCGGCGACGGGAACGACGTCGGGCGGCGTCACCGCATACGCCTCGATGCTCGACAACAGCACGCAGGACGCGTCGGTCCTCTCGGGCGTGAAGGCAGCCTCGCTTGTCTCGCGGCGCTTCACTCTTCCCGGAGTCGCGGAAGGCACGTCCATCGGCGAGCACTCCGAAATGCGCATCCTCAACGCCGGCACCGCGGCCGCCAACGCCACGGTCACGTTCTATCCTCGCAACGGCAACCCGGTGTCGCAGTCGGTGTCGCTCGCGTCGGGGGAGATCAAGAATTTCTCGAACGTCGTCTCGTCGCTCTTCGGGATGTCAGCCGCCGATGGATCGGTCGTCGTCACCACGCCGTCTGATGCCCAATTGCTCGTCACCGGCCGCACCTTCAGCTCGGCGCCAACCGGCGGCACGTACGGCCGGTTACAGACGGCGCTCACGGCGGCCGACGGCGCGGGCACCGGCGACCCGGATCTGCAGGTTCTTCAACTGGAGGAGTCCGACAAGTTCCACAGCGACCTGGGGATGGTCGAGCTCACCGGCGCGCCGGTCAAGGTCCACGTGACGCTGTACGCCACCGGTGATTCGAAGGTCTCCGCGGCCACCGATTTCGACCTGAACGCAAATGAGTTCCGCAGCGATCAGAGCATCATGCGCAGTCTCGGGGCCGGCACGGCCTCGAACGCGTACAACGGCCGACTGGCCATCAAGGTGCTCAGCGGAAGCGGGCGAGTGGCCGCGTTCGGTTTGCTCGTCGACAAGACCACGAATGATCCGACGCTCCTTCCGGCGCAGAAATAAGCATGACCCTGCGACTTGCCTTTCATCCTGGGCCTCGAAGACGGCGAAGGATCCCCCGCGCATGTGCGAACGGGATCCCTCGCTTCGCTCTGGAAGACACACATTCTGACTAATCAACATGTTGACTAGTCAGCGCGCTGAACACATCGAAGCCGTTGTCCACGGGCGTTTCATGGTCCGTCCCGGGGACCCCGAAAAAACGCTCGTCGGCTTTCATGGCTACGCCGAAACGGCAGAGGTCAACCTCGCCGAACTGTCGAGAATCGCGGACGGCTGGACTCTCGTCGCCATTCAGGCCCTTCACCCGTTCTACTCCCGGGAGAGGGTCGTCGCGAACTGGATGACCAGCCAGGACCGCGAGCTCGCGATCGCCGACAACCTCTCCTACGTGAAGCGAGTCCTTGCCACGATCCACCCGTCGAAGACCCTCGTGTTCCTCGGGTTCTCGCAAGGCGCTGCTATGGCGTACCGCGCCGCCGCAAGCATTCGTTGTGACGGAGTCATCGCTCTTGCCGGTGATGTTCCTCCCGACGTCACCGCGAATCTGCCGCGCGTGCTGATCGGCCGTGGAAATGGCGACACGTGGTACAGCAATGAAAAGCTCGAGAAAGACTTGAGCTTTCTACGGACGATCACCGAGGTCTCGAGCTGCGTATTCGACGGCGCTCATGAATGGACCGACGAGTTTCGCAGCGCGACTTCGGAGTTTCTGCAACGCTCGATCGCGTTATAAGCCTTCCATGTCCGACCGCTACGAGCGGCTGAAAGCTCGCATCAAGGAGCTTCCCGATCGCCCCGGCGTCTACCTGCACAAGAACGCCGATGATGAGGTGATCTACGTCGGGAAGGCGAGGAATCTCCGCAATCGGGTCAATTCGTACCTGGTGGGGAAAGGTGCGCGCGATACGAAGACGATGTCGCTGGTGGCGGAGATCGAATCGATCGACTTCGTCACGACGAACAACGAGCTCGAGGCCGTCATGCTCGAGAACAACCTCATCAAGACGCATCAGCCGCGCTACAACATCCTTCTCCGCGACGACAAGACGTACCCCTACATCAAGGTCACGACGTCGGAGGATTTTCCGCGCCTGGTGTTCACTCGCCGGACCGACCGGCGCAAGGGCGACATCTACTACGGCCCGTTCTTCGCCGGAACAGCACGGCGATTGCTGAAGCTCGTCGCCGACCAATTCAAGCTGCGCAGCTGCGATCTCGAGATCGACGACGGCAGGAGCGCGCTGCCGCGTCCCTGTCTCTACTACGACATGCATCAGTGTCTCGGGCCCTGCGTCGTCGGACTCACGACGAAAGAGGCGTACCGGGACATGGTCGACGACGTCGTCCTGTTCCTGGGCGGCAAGCGCAAAGAATTGCAGGAAAAGCTCACGCAGCGCATGTACAGGTCGGCGGAGTCGGAGAACTACGAGCTGGCGACGTACTACCGCGATCTGATCCGCACCGTCGAGCGCGTGCAGGCCGAGCAGCAGGTCGCCTCGGCGGACCAGGAAGACGTCGACGTGTGGGGCCTGCACGAAGACGGGGGCGACGTCGCGGTGCAGCTATTCGTGCTGCGCGACGGAAACATCGTCGACCGTCGCGAGCTGTTCTGGGAGAAGCTCACCGATTACCAGCCCAGTTACTTCCTTGGCGAAGTCGTGCAGCGCTACTACCAGGACAATCTCTTCATCCCACCGGAGATTCTCTTGCCCTTCGAGACGGACGAGATGGATCTGTTGAGCGAATGGCTGACGCAGCAGTCCGGCCGGAAAGTGAAGCTGCGCGTGCCGCAGCGAGGGAATGGCGTCGATCGCGTCGAGCTCGCGAACCGCAACTCGCGGCTCTCACATGAGTCTCGATTCCGAAAGTCGCAGCAGGATCGGCTGCAGATTGCGGCGACCAGACTTGCACAGATCCTTGGGCACTCCGGCGAGGTCAATCGCATCGAGTCCTTCGATATCTCCAACATACAGGGAAGCGATTCCGTCGCCGGAATGGTCGTCCTGGACCGCGGCAAGTTCGACAAGAATCAATACCGCATCTTCAACATCAAGAGTGTCGAAGGCGCGGACGATTTCCGTTCGATGGCCGAAGCGGTGGATCGGCGCTACCGGCGTTTGCTGGATGAATCGAAGGAGCTGCCGGACATGATCCTCATCGACGGGGGCCGCGGCCAGCTCAATGCCGCGCTCACGGCGTTGAACCGGCTCGGCGTGGAAGGGATGACGATCGTGGGTCTGGCCAAACGCGAGGAGGAGATCTACGTCCCGGAACGCCAGGAGCCGATCCGTCTCGAGCGCCGCGATCCAGCGCTGCAACTGCTGCAGATGGTGCGCGACGAGACGCATCGCTTTGCCGTGTCGTCGCATCGCCGGCGGCGATCGAAGCGCACGCTGCACAGCGAGCTCGACGATCTGCCGGGAATCGGCGACAAGCGCCGGCGTCTCCTCATCGAACGCTTCGGCAGCGTGTCGGGCGTGAAGCAGGCCTCGGAACAGGATCTCGTCAACGTGTTAGGCCGGAAAGTGGGAAAGAACTTGTACGGCGAGCTTCACGCCCGCTCGTAGCGCATCCAGACTGTTCGCTGCCGCGCATTCGATTCGCGGCGAAGCGTTGTCGGTGGTCGGTTATCCACCACCGCCCCTTCGGCTTTTGACAACCGACAACTGACAACCGACTACGCGCGGCGACGGCGCGTGTTAGGCGGAATCGTGCGATAATTCCGTCGTCTAACAGACGAGCAGCCAACAGCACCAGCTGGGCGGGCGGGGGAGAGCAGCATGAGTTTCGAGGGTTCCATCGGCGAGATCGATCTGGTTCAGCGACTCGTCGAGCTGGGTCGCGAGAACTTCACCGGCGCGATCCGTTTCGAAGAAGATGGCATCATCAAGATTGTCTACTTCAAGGCGGGCGACGTGCTCTCGGCCAGCACGAACGACCGCAAGGATGCCATCGACGAGATCCTCCTTCGCGCGGGGAAAGTCGGCAAAGAGCACGTCAAACAGGCCCTGGCCAAACGCCAGGACACCGAGACTCTCGGCGACGCGCTCCTGAACCTCGGATTCATCACCCGCAAGGAGCTGACATGGGCGAGGCGGGTCCAGGTGATCGGAATCCTGCGCTCGGTCCGAGCCTGGACCAATGGAGCGTACGCGATCGTCGCCGACTACCTTCCGAAGCGTGAAGAGGGGACGCTCTTTCCGCTGCAGCAGATCATCGTCGAGTTCATCGTCACCGAGCAGGATCGCCCGACATTCGATCGCGCGATGGACGGCGGCGAGGCGGTCTTCCACAAGTCCGCAACGTTCGACGAATCGTTTCGCAAGCTCGACCTCAACGAGGACGCCGGCGAGATCGTTCGCGAGATCGACGGCTCCAAGAGCGCGGCGGACATCGCCGGTGCGACCGGCAAGGATGCGTTCAACGTCTACAAGTTGCTGGAAGCGCTTCGAGTTCTCGGCATCATCGAGAAGGGCGGCTCCGCCGTTGTCGCTCCCGAGGTGGAACAGCCCCTGGCTGTCGAGATGCCAGTCAATGATGATCTCGCGTTCGAGACAGCGGGTGTGTCCGATGCCGCCGACGCCTGGAGCGCTCCGCCGGAGCCTGCGATGACCTTTGAGGAGCAAGAGCCGAAGATTCCTTTCGCTCTGAAACTCGGGGAGGGGCAGATCCAGCCACCTCCACCGTTGCAGGTTGAAGAGAAGAAGTGGGGATTCGATGACGCCCAGATCGAGGCCGCAGCGAGCGCCGCGATGCCGCATCCGCCGATGACGCCGAAGCGCAAGCCAACGATGTCTCATCAGCCGGTGCCGAAGCCAAAGCGTTCCGGCGGCCTGGTGTTTTCCCTGATTCTGATTCTGCTTCTGGCAGGAGTCGCGGTTGGCGCGTGGATGTGGTGGCAGGGAAGAACCGCAGCGCCCGCGGCGGTCGTCTCCCGCCCGGTGAAGCATCCGGTAATCCAGCCTCCTCCCGTTCCGGCACCCGTTCCGATGCCGGTCCCTCCAGTCACCGAAACGACCGCAACAACGGTGGCGGGTAGCTCGCCCGCCGTCGCACGTCCGAAGCCGGTCGCACCGGCGCCCGCTCCCGTCGCACCGTCACCGCAGCCGAAGCCGGCATCGTCCGCGGCGCGCCTCGACCAGGGAAGTGGCGGCAGCAAAGTCATCACGAACACGCCCGCGGCGCAGACTCCGCCGGAGAGCAACCGAGGCCATTACGAGGAGATGGCTCGACAGTATGCGAAGAACGGCGGCGGAAACTTCACCGTGCAGTTCGAACTGGTTTGTCAGACTTCATCGCTGGCCAAAGCGGTGAGTGCCGGCGGCAGCAATGTCTGGTTTGTGCCGACGACATATCGCGGACAGTCGTGCTATCGCGTGTTCTGGGGACACTTCGATACGAGAGATGCAGCGGTGGCCTCACTGCAGCACATCCCGGCGGGACTCCGCGGAAGCACGCCGGTCGTGGTTCCAGTCCCGAAGTCATGATCGCTTCGCTGCTGACGTCGGCCGGACTCGGCATTGGCAGCGGCATCAACGCGTACGCGACGTTGCTCGTCTTCGGACTCCTTACGCGTTGGCAGCCGGCGCTCTTCCACGGTGATCTGGCGACGTTCTTCTCATCGACACCCGTTCTCATCGCCGTCGGTGCGATGTACATCGTCGAGTTCGTGGCGGACAAGATCCCGGCGGTCGATCATATCTGGGACCTGGTGCACACGTTCATTCGTCCGGCGGCGGGAGCGCTCGTCGCGTGGGCCGCAGTTTCCGATCGGCTGCCGCATGGCGTCGTGATCCTGGCGTCGGTGATCGCCGGAACGGCCGCGTTAGGCGCGCACATGACCAAAGCCAGCGTGCGCGCCGCGAGCACGTTGACTACCGCCGGATTCGCCAATCCGCTGTTGTCGCTCGGTGAAGATGTGTTTGCGTTCGGCAATACGCTCGTCGCGCTTCTGCTGCCGTGGTTGCTCCTCGTGGTGCTGGCCGCGCTGCTCGTTTTCTTCGTACGCATTAGAATGTCGGCACGCCGACAATCTTTGTAAGCGATTGAAACGGCAACAATTTACCATCAGCAATTTTCATTCAGAACGGTCTGTTAGACTGCCACGTGTGGAGCGGACCGGAGGATCGTCGCACCGAGCTTCGGCGAGGTGTGGAGGAAAGTCCGAACTCCGACGGGCAGCAGACTGGATAACGTCCAGGAGCGGCGACGCTACGGAAAGTGCAACAGAAAACAAACCGCCGACTCTTCGCAAGAAGAAGGTAAGGGTGAAACGGTGCGGTAAGAGCGCACCGCGTCCCGCGCGAGCGGCGACGGCATGGCAAACCCTCTGCGGAGCAAGACCAAATAGGGGAGCGATGGAACCGCCCGTTTCCGCTAATCAACTCCCGGGTAGGTTGCTCGATCACCGCAGCAATGCGCGTGACAGATGAATGATTCTCGCTCGCAAGAGAACAGAATTCGGCTTACAGGTCCGCTCCACACTTTTTTCAGGACTCCAAGGACTGGCTGAGGACTGAGGACTAACGCATGACGACTGAGTCATCACCGCCGCACGCGCATCATCCCTCAGTCCTCAGTCCTCAGTCCTCAGTCCTGATCCGCCCTCGCCCGATTACGAAGTCCGCACACCTCGCGGTGCTCGCCATTTCGTCGCCGAGCGAGATTCCTCGCATCGAAACGGCGAAACGCACCCTCGAGGCGTACGGACTGACCATCACCCTCGCGCCGAACATCGCGCACGCGCACCGCGGCTACCTTGCAGGCACCGACGACGAGCGCGCCCAAGAGTTCAACCGATTTCTCAGGTCTGATGAATTCGATGGATTTCTCTTTGCCCGCGGCGGCTACGGCGGCATGCGCATCCTCGACCGCATCGACTACGACGCCATCCGGCGCAATCCGCGCCCGATCATCGGATTCAGCGACGTCACCGCGCTGCATCAGGCAATCGCCATCAAGAGCGGCGTCGCCTCGTTTCACGGCCCGATGGTCAATCTCGATTTCTTCAACGGCCTCTCATCGGACATCGACCGCTGGTTCTGGTCGATGTTAGGCGGCGATGCCCCGCTCACGCACCCATTCGATCCGTCGCAGGTCGTGACCGAGGGGTTGGCGGAAGGTGTTTTGTTCGGCGGGTGCCTGTCGCTCACCACCGCGCTCACAAGTACGCCGTACGACTTCTGGATCGGCGACGGAATCTGGTTCTGGGAAGACGTCGACGAACCCGTCTATCGCATCGACCGTATGTTGACCCACCTGAGGCTGTCTGGTAGATTCGAGCGAATCCGTGGAGTGGTCATCGGCAAGTTGAAAGGGTGCGGAGAAGACGACGCGCTGGTCGCACTTTTCCGAGAGACTTTCGACCCCGCAATTCCGGTCGTGCGCAATGTTCCCTTCGGTCATCACGGAGACAATCTCCTCATGCCGATCGGCGCCTCCGTCCGGCTCAGCACCGCAGATGGCGCGCTCACGGTCGTAGAGTCCGCGGTCCAGAGATGAAAGCCGTCTTCAAGACAACCGGCGGGAAAGATCCCGTCAAGGAATCCTCCGGCGCCTACTCCGCCGGCGAAGCCATCTTCAACCAGGGCGAGCTCGGCACCGAGATGTACATCATCCAGGAGGGCGAGGTTCACATCATCAAGACCCTCGGCGGCAACCAGCATGTGTTGTCGCGCCTGGAGAAGGGTGACTTCTTCGGCGAGATGGCGGTTCTGGAGAACGTCCCGCGCACCGCGGACGCAGTGGCGATCACCGATGTGAAAGTCGTCGTCATCAACGGCGCCCGGTTCGACGAGATGCTGCGGAAGAATCCCGAGATCTCCGTACGGATCATCCGCAAGTATTCGAAACGGCTGCGCGAGGCGAACACCCTGCTCGAACGCCTCGCCGGCCGCGAAGTCGACGCCGATCACAACGCGATGGAGGCAACGGTCTCGCGGCCGACCGAGAAAACCGGCCACCACCGGCTGATCGACGTGGCAACGGGAACGGCGTTCTTCTTCAGCAAAGGGGATGAGACCACGATCGGCCGCGCGGATCCGGTCACCGGCATTCTTCCCGACATCGATCTCACGCCGGTCGACACCAATCGCTCGGTGTCACGCCGCCATGCGAAGATCATCCACGCTGGCGATGAGTACCACATGCTGGAAGAGGTGGGCACCGTCAACGGGACGTTCGTGAATGACGTCCGCATCCCGACTGGCGTTCCGGTCACGATGCACGACGGAGATCTCGTCAAGATCGGGCTGATCTCGATGAAGGCGCAGTTCGGTTAACTGCATCGCTTTCGCGATGCGTTGTCGGTTGTCAGTTGTCGGTTGTCAAAAGCGGGGTGGGCGGGGACAACTGTTCACCGACAACCGACACGGCGAACCTCGCGCTACTCCGCGTAGAATCCACGCCCGATCCCTCACAATAGAGTTGTGATCAGGCCCGATACTCCGACGCGCACTTTGAAAGGCGTCGGCACCAGTCGCGCGAAGACGCTCGAGGAACAGGGCCTGGT
>JBBRMQ010000134.1:0-11594 GCA_038230775.1 Thermoanaerobaculia bacterium | reverse complement strand
GTTCGCGCTTCGCGGGATGACTGAATGCTGGCGCGCGGAGCTTCGGAAATCGAACATTCGCGTCATGCTCATCAATCCGAGCGAGGTGCAGACGCCGTTTTCCGGCGGGCGCCGTACGCCGAGTCCGCGAAAGCTTCTGCCAATCGACATCGCCGAGGCGATCGTCGCCATGCTGGAGCTCGAAGATCGCGGCTTCGTCACCGAGATGGCGGTCTGGGCGACCAATCCCGAATAGCGACCTGCGACCCGCGGTACCATCTCCGCCGCAGTGTCCGATCCACTCATCGACCTCGGTAGCGCCGTACGCGTCAGCAGTCAGGGCATCGCCATCCTCACGCCGGTGATCGAGCCGACCGGCCCTCGCATCCTCTTCGTGAATGATGCGTTATGCGCGATGTATCGGACGACGCGCGACGCCTTCCTCGATCAGGCCATCATCAGTTTCGGCATCGTCGAGCAGCAGCACGACATCGTCAACGACCTCCTGAACCACGTCTACGAGAACGAGACGTTCGAAGCGGAGGTGACGGCGCACCGCAAGGACGGCTCGGAGTTTCAGGCGGAGCTGCAGATCATTCCGGCGATCGAGAACTTTGTCACGACGCACTGGGTTCTCTTCCTGCGCGACGTCACCGATAGCAAACAGCAGCTCGCGGCATTGCGCCGGCAGGCGCTCTACGACCCGCTGACGGGATTGCCGAACCGGCAGATGCTGATCGATCGCCTCGACAAGACGCTCGACAGCGCCCGCTCCTCGAAAAAGAGTGTCGCGCTGCTGCTGATGGACCTCGATCACTTCAAGGACATCAACGATACGTTCGGCCATCAATACGGCGACGTGCTGCTCCGCGACGTGGGAGACCGTCTGCGCAGCCACATCGATGCCGGCGACATCGTGGCGCGCCTCGGCGGCGACGAATTCGCGATCGTGATGACCTCCGCGCGCGACGCGAACAAGGTGGCGGGGATCGCACGGCGAATCCTGAACGGGTTTCAGCAGCCGTTTGTCATCGAGGGGCAGGTGGTCGAAGCGGGGACGAGCATCGGCATCGCGATGTATGCGGCGAAGGAAGCGAACAGCGGCTACGCGTTCTACTCGCAGACGCAGGACTCGCGCACTCCGGAAGAGATGTCGCTCGTCGCGGAGATGCGCGGCGCGATGGAACGCAACGAGTTCGAGATGTATTACCAGCCGAAGCTGCACCTGCGCAGTGGTCTCATGACGCGGGCCGAGGCGTTGATCCGGTGGAATCATCCGAAGAGAGGTCTCTTGTCGCCTGTCGCTTTCATCCCCATCGCGGAGCGCACTGGCCTCATCAAGCCCCTCACCGACTGGATGCTCAATCGCGTGCTGCAGCAGTTGAACGAGTGGCACGCGGCGGGCGCACCGGTGCACGTGGCGGTCAACGTGTCCGCAAATAGTCTGCGGGAGCAAACGCTGCCGGCCAAGATTCAGTCGCTCCTCGACAAGTGGAGCGTCGATCCACGATTCCTCAAGATCGAGATCACGGAGACCGGCGTCGTCTCAGATCCGGCGCACGCGCTGGCGATCATGTCGATGCTGCAGTCGATGGGGTTGCGGCTCTCGCTCGACGACTTCGGCACCGGCTACTCATCGCTGACCCATCTTCGCCAGTTGCCCGTCGACGAGATCAAGATCGACAAGTCGTTCGTGATGTCGATGCTCGACAGCGAGGCCGACACCACCATCGTCCGCATCATGATCGACCTCGGCCGCAACCTCGGCAAGCAGGTCTGCGCGGAAGGCGTCGAGACCGAAGAGGTGTGGCGCCGCCTGGTCGAAATGGATTGCGACCTCGCGCAGGGCTACTGGATCAGCAAGCCGATTCCCGCCGCGGCACTCATCGAATGGCTGGTCGATACCTTCTGGGGCATGAAAATGGTCACGGCGTCCGCCGGTGCGAGCGTCGAGTTACTCTGACTTCGGGCGATGCGCCAGCATCGCGGGCATGAGCAGAACGACGGCGAGGAAGCCGAAGGCCGGCGCGATTTGATGCGGGAGCCGGTTCCACGCGTATTGGATGTGCGCGCGGATGTCGGCCTGGGTCGCGAGCGCCTGGGCCGCCATCAGAAACGCCTGGAGCAGCAACGCGACGGTGAGAAAACGCTCACGCATCCATGCCCGCCGCGCGAACACGATCAGTGTGAGGAAACACGCGATCCAGAAGATCCGCAGGTCGGGCGCGTAGATGACCAGCGCGCGGATGAAGAAGCCGAAGCTGCGCAGATGCGTCATCACGCGCGCCATCACGTCGCCTTCGGTGAAGTCGGTGCGGTAGTGCCTGAGGGTTCGGGTGATGATCCAGATGGCCGCGATTGCGGGCGCGGGCCACAGGCGCCATGCGCGCCGCCAGGAAGTCACGACCACTGCGATGATCGCCATTCCGGTAAGTGCCAGGCCTTCGTTCTTGCTCCACGCGGCGAAGCCAAGAAGTACGGCGCCGAGGTAGATCGAAGGATTGGAGGAGCGAACGACGCCGCGGCGCACGAAAAGCAGACCGGCGCAACCGTACGCGGCGACAGGGCCCTCGCCCAGTCCCACCCAGAGATTCAGCGCCGGACAGGCGATGGCCAGCGCTCCGAGCGCGCCAAGACGATCGGACTTTAGCTCTTCTTCAAGATGGCCCCGCGCGATCAGAATGAGACCGCTGGCCAGCGCGGTGTACATCAGTCCGACGAAGCGGTCGTCCCATGCGCGACGCATCACCGACGGCAGGTCCATGAGCAGCGGCGTGAGCAGCGGGTAATCGGGATGCCAGAGCGAATTGCTGAGATAGCGCCAGTTCACGCCGCCGGACTCGAAGAACACCTTCGCCTTCAAGCCCCAGATGCCGAAGTAGTCCCACTCGTACATCGGCGACCACGTCGCGTAGATCGCGTGTCCGATGATGAGCAGGAGCAGGAGCGCGTCGATCGCGATGGCAGTGCGTGAGGTATGCGAGGGAAGATCCATGTGCTGCACTCTGGGGCGGCGGGATCTCAGCCCACCGACGGCGGCCTGAGAGGCCGACGCCCAAGAAGAGCGCGCGAAGACCAGAAGCGGCAATAGCGCAGCGACGACGGCGACGGTGCGCGTCCATTCGATGTGGACGAGACTCGCGAAGAAGAGAGCGAGCGCCATCGTGCCGCATCCGATGAGGATCGACGCGCCGGCGAGCGCGTAGCCGCGGATCTCGCGGTCGATGGTGCGCGTGATCGCCAGCCCGGGGATCGACGATGCGAGAATCGTGAGGAGAACCGCGATCATTGCGGCCTCTCGATCTTGCCTTCCGGCCAATGCGCCACGACCGTCGCGCCCTCGTCTCCCGGAACGCGCACCACACGTCCCGTGAGAATGTAATTCGCCCGCCAGTAGGCGTAGCTGAAGCTCTCATTCGGGGGCTGAAAAACGAGCCCGACGGATTCTCCCGGCTTCGTCTCGTCGCGAATTCGCTTCAGAAACGCCTGCATATCCGGCGGGGTCGGGTCACTCTTCTCGCGCAGCGGACGGGTGTCCATTGCCACTTCCGACGATGGTTGCTGCAGAAACTTGCGGGAGAAAAGCACGCGCAGCAGCATCGGCCGGAATCCGCCGACGAGAAGGAGAGCGAAGAGGATTGCAGCGGCGATTTGCGTTAGGCGGTGGCGCATGGTCTTCAGGACTTGTACGGAGCGCAATGAAACGCCGTCAACGGCTCAACACGAACATCTGTCCGCTGATCGACGCCGAGGCATCACTCAATAGCGATGCGATCGCGTCCGAGACGCGGTCCAGAGGGACGAGACGATCCGATGGCATGCTGTCTCGCATCGCCGGAGTATCGAGCGCTGTCGGCAGAAGAGCGTTGACCGTGATCTTCCTCGGCTCCAGATCGCGCGCGAGCGCCTCGATGTACGCGTTCAGCGCCGACTTCGACGCGACATACGCGCCCAGGCCGCGAGGATGCGTCTTCGAGGCGGCAGAGCTGATCGCGACGATGCGGCCGCCATCCTCGATCCGCGCGCGCAATGGCTCGATCGCTCGCACCGCGCTCATGAGATTCGCTTCCATCATCGTCTCGAAGACGTCAACAGCGGATCCCTTCGCAAACGCTCCGGCGAGAAGGACCAGTCCGTAGAGTGGCTCGTTGATCTCCTCCACATTGGCGACGCCGTCGATGGCCACGCTTTTTCTAAGCTCATTCCAGGAACTTTCTGAGCGATACAGTGCAATGCACCGGTAATCTCGGGCCAGTCGGGCCGCAACTGCGTGTCCGAGGCCGCCCGTGGCGCCGGTAATGAGAATCGATTTCACGTCGCTTAGTGTAGTTCGTCCGAAATACGTGGCCTTTCGCTGCTTCTGTGTGTGGGCCGCCGGACATGACCGGCTAAAGCCGGTCCACACACAGAGGCTCCGAGGGGGGCGATGCACGCGGCGCCGGTCAACGATCTGGTGTTGATCCGCGATTTCCGCTGACCACGGGACCGGCGGTGACCGTCGAAGCGCCGACGTCGATGACCTGCACGATTGCGCGCGTGCGGCCGAACACGATCTCGTCGTGATCGTGAACCACCGTCGGTCCTTCGATGCGATGGCCCCCGACGAACGTGCCGTTCTTGCTCCCGAGGTCCTCGACCGTGATCTTCGTTCCTGACACGGTGATGCGGGCGTGGCGGCGCGAAGCGTCGGGAGTACCGAGCCGCTCCCGTCCGATGATCGTCTCGCCCTGCTGCAGCTCGATGAACTCGTCGCCGATCTGCAGCCGCGGCGCGCTGGATTCGTCGCGCACGAACGGCACCGCGAAGGCGTAGCCGATCCGGTGCATCGTTCGGATCATCGCGTGGTCGTCGTCGCCGAGCGCGGTCCGGATCTCGCTGATGAGGTTATGCAGGTTGCCCGTCTCGACGAAGACGTCGGGCCACAGGCGGTCGTAGATCTCTTCCTTCGACATCGGGTCGGGCGCCGCGGTGATGAGGGCCTCGAGAAGCAGGAAGGCCTTCGGAGTGAGCGCGATGGCTCTGCCATCGCCCATGAGCTCGCGCCGGCGGGAGTCGAACGTGAAGTTTGTGAACTTGATGCGCATTTGAGTGTGAGGCGCCGCCTAAGGAAGCTCTGCACAAGTGCAAGCGCCCCTCATCCGCCCTTCGGGCACCTTCTCCCCGCACGCGGGGAGAAGGGCAACAACATAGGGTGGTGGCCCCTCGCCCCGCTTGCGGGGAGAGGGTGGCCGAAGGCCGGGTAAGGGGTTTCTCGCACTTGCCTAGACTTTGCCTGATTCTAAGTGGCTTCTGAGGTTTCCCGCAGTTTGTTCTCTGAGGTCAAGCCGACGTTGCTGGCGTGCTCAGACACGCGCTGGCAGTCGTTCTCTTCGCGTCGGGATGCGCGACCCAGCGCGTTCCGTCGAGCGTCGAGTCGCCCGTGGTCGCGTATCCGATGGGGGAGCAGATCCTTCACAACCGCGAAGTGAGCGACGGCCTGTCGCATCTCGTTCGGCTTTCCGGATACAGCAGGCGGGCGGAAGAGCGCGCGGGATTTCTCGTGATCGATGAAGCCGGCCACTTTCATCTCCAGGCCTGGCCCGCGAGCAACCGGTATCACGCCGAGGAGTGGAGCGGGGCGCTTCCGAGGGGGACGGTGGCGATCGCGCACACGCATCCGATTGCCACGCCCGCTGCCTCGATGCACGACTGCGCCGAAGCCCTTCGTCTCGGCATCCCGATGTTCGTGCTGACGCCCGACTCGGTGGTGCTCATCGGCGCGAGCGACGGCAAGCCTCACTCCATTGCGAGCCGCGGCTGGCTTACTGAGTGACGACCACCACGCGCTGCTTCTTCAGCATCTTCGAGACGCGTCGATACTCCCGTTTGTACTCCGAGTCCATCGCGTAGTCGTCCGGCGTGGCGACGAACTGATGCGGGCGCCAGGCGAGCTCGGTGTTTGTGAGGACGAACGGGTTCGGAAGCATCGACGCTCCGTGCGGTCCCGCGTAAGGGATCGAGGCCAGGAACGGCAGGTAGGCGAACTTGTAGTTGAAGTTCTTCGTGTGAAGCTGCGCCATGCCGATGTCGAGCTTGAACGGAGCCGCTGCTTCATCCTGTTCGTGAAGGATCTTGAGAATAGTGTCGCGCGAGTAGTCCGGCGCCGCCGTCGTCGCACCGAACGCAACCGTCGTGCTACACAGCAGCAGGAACGCCATCAGCGAACGTTTCATAGCACCTCCAGATCTTACAACCGTCGTGCCGTCGGGATGAGCGGAACCGTGACCAACGTTGCATATACTCGACGCCATGAAACCGCCCTCCATGCTCCGTTTGACGACCGGCAAGCGTGTTTTGTTTCTCACCAAGGATCCCGAGCTGATCCGCAAGCAGTTACGAGGTGAGATCGACCTCCAGATGAAGGACTTGCGGGTCGAGGATCTGCTTGACGACATCAACACCGACGCCATGACGCCTGCCTGGGTCTGCTTCAGTCACAAGCCCGAGGATATCGCTCGTGACGCGTATGCCGGGCTGATCGTGGATGGCAAACGACTCTTCGAACACGATGCTTTACGGAACGGTAACTTCGAGGTCATCGTCAGCGGATATCGCAAAGGCGTCGGCAGCTCGCGCGAGACCGCAACGCAGTGCGAGGTGTGGAGCGGGATCAGGATCGCCATCGCGGCGTCGTTCGCACCGATTCACGCAGGGAACAACATCAATCAGGGCCTGCTGATGGCCGATCACGCGATGCTCGCGCGGCTGCAGGCTGGCGAAGGCATCCCGATCGACGAGTTCACGAAAGGCCATGACCCGATCACGAAGCTCATCATCAAACAGGGCGGATTGTTCCCGTTCGCCAAGGCGCTGGAGAGCGGTGAGATTCAGCTTCCGCTTCCAAACACCGGCAAACGTCCGATGACGATGGGCGAGAAGATCCTCGCGCGTCACATGATCGGAGTGGGTGATGAGTCGCGCTACGTGAAGCCGGGTGACGCGGTCGTGGTCGGCGTGGACGGCGGCTACACACACGAGTTCACGACCGCGCAGGTGCACTACTTCCTCGAGGAGGAGTACGGCAAGGACTACGCGATCAGGAATCCGCAGAAGTTCGCGGTGTTCGAGGACCATCTGATCTATGCGGACGAGGTCGCGAAAATGCGGCCGTTCATGGACAAGATCGGCACGCTGCGCTCGCTGCAGCGCGACTTCCAGCAGCAAACGAACTGCCGCGACTTCTCGGCGACCGACAACGTCTCGCCCGGCATCTGCCACGAGGTCGCCCGCGAGTACATCATCGATCCGGGCGACTTCATCCAGGCCACGGACAGCCACACGTGCATGGGCGGCGTGAACAACGCGCTTGCGTGGGGCGTCGGCGCGACCGAGTACGCGAACCTCGTGCACTCGGGGTTCACCCAGGTCGAAGTGTCGGAGTCGATCCGCTTCGAGCTCACCGGCACGCTCAAAGACAACGTCACAGCGAAGGATGTGATGCTGTACATCCTGCTCGAATACGCGAAGCCCCAGATGACGCTCGATCGCATCATGGAATTCACCGGCCCCGGGGTGCGCAGCCTCTCGCTCGACGAGCGCGCCACGCTGGCGAACATGGCGACCGAGTGCGCCGCGCGGACAGCGATCGTGGAGGCGGACGAGAAGACGTACGAGTGGATCGCGTCGATGCGTCCGGACATCGACGTCGACGCGCTGCGCGCGCGCGCGGTGACCCCCGATCCCGACGCGGAGTACGCCGGAGGGATGCACGTGATCGACCTGAGCGAGATCCGGCCGATGGTGGCCGATCCCGGTGATCCCGATCGCGGCATCCCGTCCGATCCGACGAATGGCGCGTACGTGGAGAACATCGGCGAGGTGAAGATCGACATCGCGTATGCCGGCTCCTGCACCGCGGGCAAAGTCGACGATCTGCTCTTCTATCACCAGGTGGCGAAGGAGGCCGTCGACAACGGCCTGCGCGTCGCCGACGGCGTGCAGTTCTTCATCCAGTTCGGATCGCAGGCGGTCGAGACTTTCTGTCGCGACAATGGCCTGCTCGACACGTTCGAGCGCGCGGGCGCGACGGTGCTCAATCCGGGATGCGGCGCGTGCATCGGCTGCGGTCCGGGCGTGTCGGAGACGGGCGACCAGGTGACGATCAGCGCGATCAACCGCAATTACAAAGGCCGCTCGGGTCCGGGCAAGCTGTGGCTCGCGTCACCGCTCACCGTTGCCGCATCCGCGTTTACGGGATCCATCACCGCGTATACGCCGGGCATGTTTGCGAAGGAGCTCGCCGGTCGCCGGTCGCCTGTCGCCAGGGAGTAACTGGCGCGGTCTGGGGTGACAACAATCGACCCACGTGCGTTCGAACTGACCCACCAGCGGCCCACGTGTTGACCCGCACTCGTCGTAACTAGCTGAAAATTCGTCGATGAATTTATGGCGTCCATCCTGCTCTCCTGCCCGGTCATCCCAAACGGAAAAAGGAGAATGGATGAAGCGAACGTTCCTTGTATGTCTGCTGTTGTGCGCAGTGCCGGTCTTCGGCGGCGGTCCGAAGGACAACAAGATCAGGAAGGCGAAGAAGCCGGTTCCCGACTCCTACATCGTCGTCTTGGAGAATCGACTCGATGATGTGGAGACCGTCGCGGATGAGCTGACGAAGACTCACGGCGGAAAGCTCAAGCATCTGTACAAGACGGCGCTCAAAGGCTTTGCCGCCGAGATGTCGGAGAAGGCGGCGCAGAAAATGGCCGACGACCCGCGCGTCGCGTATGTCGAAGAAGACGGCGAGGTGTCGATCGACACGACGCAGACCGGCGCGACGTGGGGCATCGACCGCATCGACCAGCGCAATCTCCCGCTCGACGGAAGCTACACCTACAACACCACCGCGTCGAACGTGCACGCCTACATCGTCGACACAGGCATCCTCACTTCGCACTCGCAGTTCGGCGGACGGGCTTCCGTGGGCGTCGACGAGGTCGGCGACGGACAGAACGGCATCGACTGCAACGGTCACGGGACCCACGTCTCTGGCACCGTGGGTGGATCGACCTACGGCGTCGCGAAAGGCGTGCTGCTCGTCGCGGTGCGCGTTCTCAACTGCAGCGGATCGGGCACCAACTCCGGCGTGATCGCCGGCGTGAACTGGGTTGCGCAAAACGCGATCAAGCCCGCCGTCGCGAACATGTCGTTAGGCGGCGGGGCCTCGCAGGCTCTGGATGACGCGGTGACCGGCGCGGTGAATGCCGGCGTCACCTTCTGTGTCGCCGCCGGCAACGGCGACTCCCTCGGCAATCCGCAGGACGCGTGCACGACCTCGCCCGCACGCGCCGCGGCAGCGATCACGGTCAGCGCCACCGACACCACCGACACCAAAGCGTCGTGGGCGAACTACGGCACGTGCGTCGACCTCTTCGCGCCGGGCGTGAACATCACTTCGGCGTGGTACTCGTCCACGACAGCCACGAACACGATCAGCGGTACGTCGATGGCAACGCCGCATACCGCGGGCGTCGCCGCGCTCTATCTCGCCGCGAACACGACGGCATCACCGGCGTCGGTCGCCAGCGCGTTGACCAGCAACGCGACATCCGGCGTAGTGAAGAGCGGCGGAACCGGAACACCGAACCGGCTGCTGTACTCGATCTTCGGCGCCGCTCCACCGCCGCCACCTCCTCCCGGCGGCCAACTGCTACTCAACCCCGGCTTCGAGCTCGGGAACAACGGTAACTGGACGGTCACGGCCGGGGTCATCGACAGCTCGACCGGCGAAGCGTCGCACGGAGGCTCGTGGAAGGCCTGGCTCAACGGCTACGGATCGACCCACACGGATTACGCCTACCAGCAGGTCACGATCCCGTCGACGGCCACCACGGCAACCCTTTCGTTCTGGCTGCACATCGACTCCGCCGAGACGACGACGACGGTGGCTTACGACAAGCTCAATGTGCAGATTCTCGACAGCGCCGGAAACGTGCTGTCGACGCTCGCGACCTATTCGAACCTCAATAAGGCGACAGGCTACTCGCAGAAATCTTTCAGCGTCATCGGCTGGAAGGGACAGACGATCCGCGTCCGGTTCTACGGGACCGAGGATTCGTCGCTGCAGACATCCTTCGTCGTGGACGACACCGCGTTGAATGTCCAGTAGGGAACCTCGGTCCGCGCGTGATGTGGGGACGGGCTTCAGCCCGTCCTCGTGTGGGGCCAGTCGAAGGGCTGGCCAAACACGACTCGGGCTGAAGCCAGAGCCACGACCGCCTGAACCTCGGTCCACCGGGCTGAAGTTGATCCTCACGCCGCCGCGCGACCTCGCGAAGAGACGATCTCCGCGAGGTCCGCGGCGAATTTGCGTGCATCGGTCAGCGTCGCGATCGTCACGCGAATCGCTGGTGCGCTCGCAATCCGGTATCGCTCGCCGGCTTTCACCGCCCATCCCCGCTGCAGCATCGCCTGGACCACCGCGCTTTCCTCCGCAACGGAAATCCATACATTGAGACCGGACTTGCCGTGCGCCTCGATGCCATGTTTCGCCAGCGCACGAATCAAAGATTGACGTTGCGACGTGTACGTCCTCTCCGCGACGGTGAGCTGCTGGCGCACCTTCCGGTCACTCCAGAGCGCGACGACGACTTCCTGCAGGATGTGGCTGACCCAGCGCATGCCTGTGCTCTGGCGACGTTCGACGGCGGCGATCGTCTCCGTGTCACCGGCCATTACGGAGACGCGGAGATCGGGCCCGAAAAACTTCGAGACCGAGCGCACCACCGCCCATCGCGCGCGCCCGCGCTCGACGAGCGTTACGTAGGGCACGCCCGCGATCGGTCCGGCGTGATCGTCTTCGATCACCAGCAGATCGGGGCGCCCGCGGAGGATCGTCCGAAGACGAAGCGCCCTGCGCTTGCTGAACGCAGCGCCCGTGGGGTTCTGCGCGCGCGGCGTGACGATGATCGCCGGCGCCGTCGTGCGGATCGCCTTCGCCAGCGCATCGGGCAGCATGCCTTCGTCGTCCACGTCGACCGGCACCGCGATGAGGCCGAGGGACGCGAGCAGATCGAGGACGCCGGAGAAGGAGGGATCTTCGACCAGAACGCGGTCGCCTGCGCGAAGCCGTTCGCGGAGCACGCGCTCGATGCCATCGAGGGCGCCGCTGCCGATGGCGATGGCCGACGCCGGAACGCCGTACGCGCGGAACTGTCTTCGCGCCAGCGTGACCAGTGCACGGTCCTGAAACTCTTCGCCATACAGCCGCTTCTTCACCGTCAGCTTGCGCGTGACGCGCTGGATGTCGGGCAGCAGGGCGCGGTCGGGGTTGCCGTCCGCCAGGTTCCGCGTCCCGCGGGGAAGTTGGGGAGAGGCGAGTGGCGCGCCAGGGGCCGACGGGCGGATTTTCGTTCCCTGCCTTCCGTTCGCCACAGTGATCCCCCTCTCCTGCAGGATCCGGTACGCCGCCGCGACCGTCGCGGGGCTGAGGCCGAGGTGGCTGGCGAGCGCGCGAACGGAGGGGAGGACGTCGCCCGGCTGGGCATGGCCGACGGAAGCGGCAGTCTCCACGCTGCGCGCGATCTTGACCGCTGTCGAACCGCTGAGGTACTTTTGTTCTAGCATATGAGCAATAGTGTACT
>JBBRMQ010000133.1:0-11639 GCA_038230775.1 Thermoanaerobaculia bacterium | reverse complement strand
GTGTTGACGCAGATGGTGAATTCGATGGCCATCAACACATCGAAGACCCATTAGGATCGACTATCATCGAGAGTGGAGGTTGTTCATGTACGACGAAAGAATCGTCGCCCCGATGCGCCAGGAGCTGACAAGGCTCGGCATCGAGGAGACGCGCAGCGCCGAGCAGGTGGATCAGGTGCTCGGAGACAACAAGGGCACCGTGCTGGTGGTCGTGAACTCGGTGTGCGGATGCGCAGCCGGGATGGCGCGTCCCGCGGTGGCGATGGCCCTTCGTAATGAGGTCAAACCCGATCGCATGATCACGGTGTTCGCCGGCAACGATCGCGAGGCCGTTCAGCGCGTCCGTGAGAAGTATCTGGCCGGCTACCGCCCGTCTTCGCCCGCCATCGCGCTGTTCCGCGACGGGCAGGTCGTGAAGATGATCGAGCGCTGGCAGATCGAGGGCCGCGATGCGAACGACATCGCCACCGAGCTTTCGGCCGCATTCACTCAGTACTGTTCTAAAGCTACAGCGTAAGGCCGAAGGCCAGGTGTGGGGCCAGCCCTCCGGCTGGCCTCGCCAGTCAGAGGACTGGCGCCACACTTCGCCAGCCCTCCGGCTGGCGCCACAATGGCCTGATCCGTGCTCATGTGTAAGGCATGAGCGCGGGCCTCGAGCGCACGATCCTCACGCCGGAAGCGACGCAATTCCTCGCGACGCTGCAGCGTGAGTTCAACCCGCGGCGCGAAGAGCTCCTCGCGCTCCGCGAGCGTAGAAAAGCCGAGCTCGACGGGGGCAAGCTACCCGACTTCCTGCCAGAGACGCTCGACATCCGCGAACGGGCGTGGACCGTGGCGCCGATTCCTCGCGACCTCATCGATCGGCGTGTCGAGATCACCGGTCCTGTCGATCGGAAGATGATCATCAACGCGCTCAACTCCGGCGCGAGCGTCTTCATGGCCGATTTCGAAGACGCCAACTCGCCGACGTGGTCGAACAATCTCGAAGGTCACATCAACCTGCGCGATGCGGTGCGGCGCACGATCGAGTTCGCGACCGAGGCGAAGGCGTATCGCCTGAACGAGAAGACTGCCACGCTGCTGGTCAGGCCGCGAGGATGGCATCTACTCGAGAAGCATGTGGAAGTCGACGGCAAGCCGGTGTCGGCGAGCCTGTTCGACTTCGCCATGTACTTCTTCCACAACGCGCAGGAGTTGATCCGGCGCGGCACCGGCCCGTACTTCTATCTGCCGAAGATGGAGTCGTACCTCGAGGCGCGACTCTGGAACGATGTCTTCGTACGCGCGCAGCGGGAGCTCGGAATCCCGAACGGAACCATCCGCGCCACGGCGCTCATCGAGACGATCCTCGCCGCTTTCGAAATGGACGAGATCCTCTGGGAGCTCCGCGATCATTCGGCGGGACTGAACTGCGGCCGCTGGGATTACATCTTCTCCTTCATCAAGAAATTCAGGGCGCGGCACGACTTCGTGATGCCCGATCGCGGGCTGGTGACGATGGATCGCGACTTCCTGAAGGCGTACGTCGGCCTTCTCATCAAGACCTGCCATCGCCGCGGCATTCATGCCATGGGCGGCATGGCCGCCCAGATTCCGATCAAGAACGACGACGCTGCGAACCGCGCTGCAACCGAAAAAGTGCGCGCCGACAAACTGCGCGAAGTTCTTGCCGGTCACGACGGAACCTGGGTCGCGCATCCGGGACTCGTCGCCGTAGCCAGGGAAGTGTTCGACGAGCACATGCCGGAGGCGAATCAGATCGATCGCCGTCGCGACGACGTGCAGGTCACCGCCGCGGATCTTGTTCGCGTGCCGCAGGGCCCGATCACCGAGAAAGGACTGCGGCAGAACATCAACGTCGGCATCCTGTATCTCGAGGCGTGGCTCGGCGGGTCAGGCGCCGTGCCGCTGTACAACCTCATGGAAGACGCGGCGACCGCGGAGATCTCGCGTACGCAGCTCTGGCAGTGGATCCAGCACGATGCGAAGCTCGACGACGGCCGCGCCATCACGAAGGACCTCTACAAACAGTTCCGCGACGAAGAGCTGAAACGAATCGGCGAGCGGCCCAACCTACATCGCGCCGCCGAGCTGTTCGACCGACTGACGATGGCGTCCGAGTTAGCCGACTTCCTGACGATTCCGGCGTACGAGGAACTGCTCAAACTGGAGAGTGGTGTGTGGGCCGGCTTAAGCCGGCCATGACCGGCTGAAGCCGGTCCACACACCGAAACGGAAAGGAAACGCGGGCGCGGAGCGCCCAGTGTGGGGCCAGCCCTCCGGCTGGCCCCACACCTGTGCGCTCCGCGCGCTCTACCGGCCCGCGACTCTCGTTGGAGCCTCGCCCGTCAACGTGCGTGAGGTTTCGACCATGCGCAGGAATTCTTCGCGGTAGCCCTCGGCGTCCGGGCCGCGCATCGCGCGCGCCAGCGCAAGCACGTCCGCGTAGGTTGCGCTCCCTTTGAATTGCGAGTTGCGGAGCAGCATCCCGAACTCCGCCACCGCCGCGGCGAACTGCGTCTCGGGTGATGCGGCGTACGCGCTCTTCCCGTCGTCCGTGATCGTCGCGGTAACGAGCTGACTGGTCTCCTTCGACGGCTCTTTGTAGCGCAGCCGCAGCGTGGCGATCGGTCCGGTGGCTTTCGGCGTGATCTCGTAGAGTGCGGTCACCGTGTGCCCCGAGCCGAGCTCGCCCGCGTCTTTCGTGTCGTCTTCGAAATCCCTGTTGGCGAGCGCGCGATTCTCGTAGCCGATCTGCCGGTATTCGGCGACGGTGGACGGGTTGAACTCGAGCTGGACCTTCACGTCGTTCGCCACGGTGACGAGCGTGCCCTGGAGCTGTGTGACGAAGACCTTCTTCGCCTCGCCGATGTTGTCGAGGTAGTAGTAGTTGCCGTTGCCTTGATCGGCGAGCGATTCCATCAGCGCGTCGTTGAGGTTGTCGGTGCCGACGCCGACGCAGGTCAGGTAGATGCCGCTCTTGCGCTTCTCTTCGATGAGCTTCGTGAGCGCCTCGCGATCGTAGATGCCGACGTTGAAGTCGCCATCGGTGGCGAGGATCACGCGGTTGTTCGCGCTGGCGACGAAGTTGCCCTGCGCGGTCTTGTACGCGAGCTCGATCCCTGCGCCACCCGCGGTCGAGCCGCCGGCATTGAGTCGATCGAGCGCCTCGAGAATTCGGGTGTGATCGGATGTCGATGGAAGAACGAGTCCGGCTGCGCCGGCGTAGACCACGATCGCCACCGAGTCCTGAGGACGGAGCTGATCGACGAGGAGCCGCATCGCGGACTTGATCAGCGGTAAGCGCTCCGGCGGTTGCATCGAGCCGGAGACGTCGAGCAGAAAGACGAAGTTGTTCGGCGCGAGCTTCCAGGCGGCGAGAGACTTCGCCTGGATGCCGATACGCACCAACCGATGCGAGGGCTCCCAGGGGCAACCCGCCACTTCGGTGGAGATCGCGAAAGGCCGCCCGTCGTTCGGCTGCGGATAGTTGTAGGTGAAGTAGTTCACCATCTCCTCGATGCGCACGGCATCGGCGGGTGGAACCTGATTGGAGCTCAGGTAACGGCGCACATTGGAGTACGACGCGCCATCGACGTCGATCGAAAACGTCGTCGTCTTTTCGTCGGCGGTTCGAATGGCGGTGTGCTCGGCGATCGGCGCGTACGTGGGGGATTCCGCTTTGAAATCGGCCGACTTCATCGCCGTCATGCTCATCGGCGGCGGAGCCCCGCCAACCAGGCCTCCGACGACACCTGCAGCAACGCTGTCGACCACGCCGCCGTCGTACTTCGCCAAAGGCGCTTCTGCCGTGACGGTGATGGATTCCGCCACCGAGTTGTTGTTGAGCTTCGTCTTCAATGCGAGGCCCTTCTCATTCGCGACGCGGATCGTGAATCGCTCGGCGCCAAATCCGGTCAGCGCAATCTCGACGCGGTACCTGCCGGGAGCGACCGGAGCGAAGAGGTAGCGTCCGTTCGCATCCGTGACGGTGGTGACGTCGCCCGACGGCTTGTGCAGCGTGACCGTGACACCCGGAAGGACGTCTCCGTTGTTGTCGGTCACCACGCCGCTGACGGACTTCGGCGGGTGCGGCACGGATGTACAGGCGAGGAACAGCACGAGAAATGCGACGGTCGTTCGTTTCATGGCGCCTCCTTTGGCCGTGCACGAACAAGTGCATTGCCATTGCCCGTTAGACGCCGAAGCTAAGTGGAGAGAAACCAGCGCCATGCAGAAATATGGCGCGGTCGAGAATCCATCCCGATGAACTTTCCGTTCAGCGCGATGGTTCTGTGTGAGGACCGGCTTCAGCCGGTCAACGGACCGACCGGCTGAAGCCGGTCCTCACACAGAACCACCGATCCTCAATAGATCATCTCGTCGTCTTCGAGACCGAAGTAGTGCCCGAGCTCGTGGATCACCGTCTCCCGGATCTCGCGGATGGCGTCGCGACGGTTGCGCGCGATGCGGAGAATCGGGTTGCGGAAGATCGCGATCTGATCGGGCAGCGGTGGCTCGACGCGGAAGATGCCGAGGAGCTCTTCGTCGTCGACCGGCTCGCGATCATCATCGGAAGGCTCGGCTTCGATGACCACGACCACATTGTTCAGAAGTGACAGAAATTGCTCGGGCAGGGAGTCGAGCGCCTCGCTGACCGCTGCTTCGAATTCGGCGGGAGTCATCTTTTTGCGCGGCTGCGCCGCGCGTTGCCGGTTCTCGGTTCTCGGTTCTCGGTTGTCAGTTGTTGGTTGTTGGTTGGGTGGTCGTGGACAACCGACCACCGACAACCGACAACGCGGCCGCAGGCCGCAGGATTACCACCCCGGAACGATGTTGAAGCCGAACACCCAGTTCTTGTTCGGGCGCTGGAACGGATGCGCGTAGTAGAACTCGAGCGGGATGTAGCTGAGCAGCATGCGAACGCCACCACCGACGCTGACTACGGGCACGCGCTCGTTGGTGTTCGTCGCGAAGCGGAACTTCGCCTTGTCGCCCTGGTTCCACGCGACGCCTGCGTCGGCAAAGCCGAAGAGCTCCGTCGGGATGAATCCGGTCAGCAGGCCGAATTCCTTGGTCCCGAATACCGGAACGCGAACTTCTGCGTTGGCGACCGCCATCTTCGATCCGAACAGACGATCGAAGACGGGGCATGTGTTCGGATTGGCGGCGTTCACACACTCGTCGAGGCCGATGGAGTTGAAGTCGTAGCCATGGACGAGCGACTGATCGCCCACGAAGAGCGGATACAACCTCGCATCCTGGGCATCCCGTCCGTAGCGACCGAAATGAATGCCGCGAACGGCGAACGTCACCGGCCGTGCGAAGAAGTAGTGGCGGTAGTCAGCGAGTGCGGTCGTGAAGTTGAGGCTTCCGGCGAGCTGCGTGACCTCGTATCGGTACCGTGTTCCACGAACCGGTGACAGGAAGCCGAAGACCGAGCTGTCTCCGACGAACGCTGCACCGGCGTGACCCATGCTGAGCGAAAGGTTGTTGCCGAGGGATGTGGTCGTATCGCTGACGATCTGGTTTCCGACGACGACCAGATCTTCGACTTCCGACTTGATGCTCTCGCGCTGCACGCCGGCCGAGAATTCGACGCGGCGCGTCGTGCTGAACGGATATTGCGCCAGACCGGTGAAGTCGTCGTAGCGATCGATCTGCCGCTGCTGCTCGATGACGTCGGCCAGCACCTGCTTGCCGTTGATCACCACCGGTGCGGTGAATTCCGTCGTGAAGGCGCTGATGTACGGCAGGTGCGTGAGATTCGCGCCCCAGTTCCAGCGATGCTGTTGGTTGAGGTACATGACCTGGCCGGAGATCTGATCGCCGACCGTGCCGATGCCCGAAGTCCCGCCGCCCTCGAATGCGAATCCGACGTTGTGTTCGCCGAGGACGTCGCTGAAGTAGGCGGCGACGCTGCCGCCGACGCCGGTGCCGAATGATCCCGTCGCGACGCCGATCGTCGGAGGACCGACGTAGGCGAGATGGAGCGCCGCGTTATACGGCGCGGTCTTGAAGCCCGCGTTCTCGGGCGGCAGGCCCTGCTCGGGGCGCTGCAGATAGGTCGTGATCACCGAGCCGGTTCCGCGCAGCGGCGGAAGCTGTCCGGCGCGCGCGGCGTCGGGCGGCATGTTCGTCGAGATCGTGACGCCCTGCGGCACCGGGCTCAATTTGTAGATGTTGTAGTTGTCGTCCTCGTAGAGCGAGAAGGCGACGTCGCCGGTGCGCTGCGCGACCGTGAGCGCCGGCGACATTTCGGTGATGCCGGAGACGCCGGTCTGCACGTGCGTGATGCGCGCGACGTGGTTGTCGCTGAAGAAATAGCGGAAGATATCGGGGACGCCTTCGGCGTTCGAGATGAAGTACACGCTGTTGCCGTCCGGCGCGTAGTGCGGGTCGATGTTCTTTGCGCCGTCGAACAGTGGAAGCATGTGTACCTGACCCGACTGGATGTCGATCGTCGCCAGGCGCATTCCGGTGAGGCGCAGCTCATTCAGATCGCCGCCGGTTCCGCGATCGGTCGCGAACACCACGCTGCGCCCGTCCGGCGAGAAGGCCGGCTGCAGGTCCGCATATTTGTCGCTGGTGAGCTGGCGGACGCTCTTCGAGTTGAGGTCGAACAGGAACAGATCGCTGACGCCGGTCTTCTGGCCGGCGAGGACGATCGTGTGGCCGTCCGGTGACCAGTCGAGACTGTTGATGGCGTCGATGCCCGGAACGCGAACGGAATCCGTGCGGCCGGTGTCGGCATCGGCGATGCCGATGTAGTTGTCGCCCTTCGCAAATACGACGAACGCAAGCTTCTTCGAGTCGGGCGACCACGCGCCGGCGGAGTCGATGAATCGGAGCGATTCGAAATGCGCGTCGCGACCCGATGAGGCCAGTCGTCGAATGACTTTGCCGGTCTGCGCGTCGGCGAGGAAGAGGTCGATGTCGAAGATCTCGCGGGTCGAAAGGAAGGCGATGTAGCGGCCGTCCGGGCTATAGGCCGGGCCGATGTTGAGATAGCCGCGCACGCCCTGCCTGCTGCCGATGAGCGGCGTGATCATCGTCGTCGGACGCTCCTGGACCACCGGGTTGTACATCTCGCGCGCGGATTCCGCCCAGTCGATGAAGATCTGCTTGGCCGGGATGCCGGTCGCGCGATCGAACGCCGCTTCCGGTCCCGCGAGGCCTGCCGCGAGGAAGAGTCGCACGACGGCGTCATCGCCGAAGCGGCCGCCGATGTACGCCAGCAGCGCCTCGCCGTAGCGATAGGGGAAGTAGTACGGATCGCGCTGCAGGCGCTTCAAGTCCGGCATGCGATTGTGAATCGTGGCGTCGCGGATCCACATCGCGGTCAGCGGATCGACGCGACCCTTCGACAGGTACTCCGCCATGCCTTCCACCAGCCACAAGGGGAGCTGCTCGAGGTTGAAACGGCGCCGGCTGTTGTTGGCGAAGGTGTTCGCGACATCGAACTGGAATACGTGGACCATTTCGTGGCCGAGGACGTGATCGTTCTCGGCGTAGTCGCCGGTGAGCGGCAGGACCACGCGGTTCATGAACGGATCGGTGAAGCCGCCTGTGCCCTCGCCGATGATCTCCGATGTCGTGGTGGTCTGCTGGAAGTCCGCGGGGTTGGCGTAGAGAACGATCGGCTTGCGCGTGAACGTGTGATTGAACACGCGCGAGAGACGGACGTACCAGCGCTCGGCCATGCGTCCGATGTCGTTCACCACGTCCGCCTCGCGGTCGTAGTAATAGATGTCGAAGTGCTCGGTCTTCAGGACCTTGAAGTCAAAGTGCTCCCACTGCACCTTGTTCCGTCCGAAATACTGGGCATTCGCTGTCGTGGAAATGAAGAGGAGGCCAAGGAGAACAACGACGGATTTGCGCATCGAGTGACACCTCAGGGGGAATCTGTTGAACGACAACTTGTGTCGCGGCTGCAAGTTCGCTGCCGCGGCTGAGGACGATACTACGCTTGCGTAGCGCCTGCAGATTGGAGCGTTCTCGGCTTTGTAACACTCAGCGGCCGGCTTGCGGCCTTCGGCCGCGTTGTCGGTTCTCGGTTGTCGGTTGTCCACGCCCGCCCGGTTCTCGGCCTTTGACAACCGACAACTGACAACCGACAACGCGCAGCGTCAGCCGCGCAGCATCTTGAAGGCATGTCCCCACGAGCCCGAGATGATGCCGTTCAGGACCCACGTCATGCACATCGCCTCGAGGTAGCGGGAGCCCTGGATGCCGCCGATGTCGACGACGCCCCAGCCCCAATCTCGGCACAGATCCGAAACAGCCTTCTTGGCGTCCGCGTCGTTTCCACAGAGGAACATGTCCGGCGGCCCGCCGGGCAGTTGCGGGTTCACGAACAGCGGATTGCCCACAGTATTGAACGCTTTGACCACTCGCGCGGACGGAACCCATTTCTGAACGCGTTCGCCGAGGGAGTCGTTGCCGGAGATGGCGAGGGTGGGAGGGGCGCCGGGCGCGAACTCGAGCGGGTTGGTGGCGTCGATGACCACCTTGCCATCGAAGTTTTTCCCCGCCAGCCGCAACGCTTCTTCCGTCGCGGTGCCCAGTGTCGCCAGCGCGATCATCTGACCGAACCGCGCCGTCTCTTCGAACGTGCCGGCTTTCGCTCCCGACTGGCTCGCGAACTCGCTCAACTTTTCCGGGGAGCGTGATCCGATCATTACTTGATCGCCGCGTTTGATGAAGCCGCGCGCGAGCGATTTGCCGACGTCGCCGGAACCGAGGATGCCGATGATCTTACTGCGGCCTGCGGCCGCGAAGTGTGGGGCCAGCCCTCCCGGCTGGCCGGCCAGTCAGAGGACTGGCCCCACACCGCGGGCTTCGCCCGGGGACATCAGTTCCACACCGCGGGCTTCGCCCTGGGGCCTTCAGTTCTTGATCACGCGTCCGCTCTTCATCACGAACACGACGCGATTCATCGCGGCGATGTCCGTGAGCGGATTACCGTCGACGGCGATGATGTCGGCTTCGTATCCCGGCGCGATCGATCCGATCGTGTCGCCGAGTCGGAGCGACTCCGCGGCGAGGGACGTCGCCGAGGTGATCGCGGCCATCGGATCCTGTCCGCCCTTCTGCACGCGGTAAACGAGCTCCTGCAGGTTGCGTCCGTGCGATCCGGCGACGGCGTCGGTGCCGAAGACCATCTTCAAGCCTTTGGTCTTCAGGCCGAGCTGAAAGACGTTGAGTGCTTTCGGCACCGCCTTCTCCATCTGCGCAAACCCCTCCTCGGTATAGCTCCCGATGCCGAGGAAGTGCGCCTTGTTCTCGAAGTAGTTGCGGAAGACGAGGTCGATGTTCGGATCGAAGTACGTGCCGTGCTCCGCGATCAGGTCGAGCGTGGCCTGATCGATGAGCGCTCCGTGCTCGATGGAGGTGCATCCCGCGAGGACGGATCGGCGCACGCTTTCCGGTCCGTGCGCGTGCACCGCGGTGCGCAGGCCGAGGGCTTTCGCTTCGCCGCAGATCGCGTCCATCTGCTCCTGCGACATCGTCGGCCCGCCGCCGTTGCGAATGCTCTGCGACGCGAAGATCTTCACGACGTCCGCGCCGTCGCTCTTCAGTTTGCGCACGGCTTCCCGTAGTTGATCGAGCGTGAGCTTGCTGTCGGTGATCGGGTCGATTGCGGTCAGGACTCGCGGGCCGGGAAGGACACCGCGTGCGATGCCGTCTCGCAGCGGCTTGTCGAGCGGCGCGCCGAGAGACTGCACGGTGGTGACGCCGCCGAGGAGGGTGTTGTAGGCGTTTTCGACGCCGAAGAGCACCGACTCTTCCGGCTTCTCGTTCTCGCCGTCGTTGGAGCGTCCGGCGGCATCGAAGTGCCAGCCGATGTGCACGTGGGTATCGATCGCGCCCGGCAGCAGGGTGCGATTGCCGAGGTCGTAATCGGCGCGTGAGGGGTGTTTGTCGATGCGGACGATTTTCGAGCCGTCGACGACGACGGCCGCATTCGAGAAGATGGCGCCGCGTCCGTCGATGACGCGCGCGGCGCGGATCGCGATCTCTTTCGCGTGGAGCGAGGCAGTGGCGAGAGCGAGCGCGGCAATGAAGACTCTTCGCATGCGAAGAGTGTAGTGGGGCGGCGGCCTCTCAGGCCGCCGATTCGGCGGGTGAAGAGCCCGCCTCCCCGGAAAGAGTCAGGCTTACGCGGCGCATTCGTCGATCGCGCTGATGAGCTGCCCCATCGCGACCGGCTTTACGAGCACGCGGCAGACCTCGTCGAGCTGGGCGTCAATCGCTTCCTGCGCTGCGGTCGCCACGAGCACCGTTCGCCCGATCATCGTCGGATTGGTGCGCGCGAGATGCACGAGCACTCCGCGGCCATCCACGCGAGGCATCACCACGTCGAGGATCACCGCGTCGTACTGCGCGTTCATCAGCCGCTGGATCGCGTCGGCGCCGTCATCGGCCAGGTCGACCTGGTATCCCTGCGCCTCGAGCATGCGGGCGGCAATCCGCCGCGTCTGCTCTGCATCGTTTACTACGAGAACTCGTCGCATCGTGGTTGTTTCTCCCACGAGGAGAATAGGGTCCCAAGCGTTGTTGATGCGTGGATCGAGCGTAAAAAAAACGACAAAAAGGCGGACCGAATCGGGACGCTTTGACGCTCAGTGCTTGACGACGCCCGGCCCGGAAACCACCGGAGCCTGGTGCACATATCCGTTCGGCACGGCGAAACTCAAAGGTGGAACCGCCGGGATCGCGTGGATGTCGCTCACCGTGGCCGTCACGAGGTTCGTCACCGGCCGTCCGCCTTCATAGTGACGCGTGATCGCCATTTCGATCTTCACGGGGAAGCCATGGATGACCGCGAGCTTCGGCATCCACTCGGCGTCGACTTTCTGAATGCCGGTGGAGAAGTCGAGCAGGCGGGCGGCCGACTCGAAAGGCGCTTCGTCGGTCGTCGTCACGAGCAGAGTGACCGACATTTCCATCTCAGCTTCGAACGATAGCCGTCCCACGAATTTGTGCGGATTTTCGGCCGTCACGGAAGACACGATCTTCTTTACGGGCACATCGCGCGTGCCCGGGATGAAGTGCCACGCGAACCCGTGATCGCGAGGCAGTAGCGCGCCCACCGGTCCGAACCACGTCTTCAGCTTCGTGTTCATCGCGGTGTAGGTCGCGCCTCCGTTGGTCGACAGAAGAACGTCGTAGCCCATCCGGTCGATGGTGTCTCCTGGGATCTCCAAACGTTGTCTCGCGCCGTCGGCGGTCACGTTTGCGGCGACGGTCCGCGGCATCGGATAGGTCGATTCAACGATGCAACGGTACGCGATCGCTGCCGCGAGAATCGCCGCCTGCACGTTCATCCGATCCGCTTGTCGAGCACGTTAGTCGTCTTGGTCACGACGTACCCGCGCCGCTCATAGAATTTGCGGGCGCACGTTTCGCGCACGCCGGATCACGACTCGTCTCCGCCGAAACGGAATCGCGCGACCTCGGTTTCGAACTCGCGGCCGCTCGTCACCAGACTCTGGAGCGTCGCGCTGAACTGTCGCGCGAGCGCATCGTTCTCCTGCGCGATGTCGCGCATCGTCCGCGACGCGACGGCGATGCGGTCCGTCTCGCGCAGTTGACGGTCCAGCGAGTCGCGCATCTTCCGCGCGTCGTCCGCGATC
>JBBRMQ010000132.1:0-11664 GCA_038230775.1 Thermoanaerobaculia bacterium | reverse complement strand
GATGCAGGCGCCGATGCCGTGATGCTTGCGATCGATCCCGCCGACGCGCGGATGTACGTCGCCGGCCGTCGGGACGGAAAACTTCAGGTCATCAAAGGCGGGCAAATCGTCGGGACCACGACCGCGCCGCCGGGCGCATTCGAGATGCGCTTCGCCGACGATCGCAAGAGCGCGTTCATCATCGGGGCCATCTCAGTCAGCCGTCTGGATCTGACGACGATGCAGGCCACACCGCCGATCGAGACGTTCCAGGGAACCAGCGATGTCGTGATCGGACCTGGAGCGCATCGCGCGTTCGGAATGCATCGCGCGGACACCTGGTGCTGTCAGATGTCGATCGTCGATCTCGACAACGGGAAACGTCTGAATCATTTCGTCACCGGCAGCAAGAGCGGGCGTCTCTTTCAGGCGCTCGCGGCGGGTGCGGCGACAGTGTCGTCATACAACGCCGGAAAGAGCTCTGCAATCTCGCGTGGGGGCGGGAGCTTCAGCTACTCGGTCTATGCGCCGAAGACGGCGGCAGCGATTCGAGGACCTCTGGCGGTTCGTCCCGACGGCAAGTTCGCGTACGCGCTCGACGCGCAGACCGATGCGGTGTCCGTGGCGAACGCGGAAACCGGCGAGCGCGTGGCAACAATCGGCGCCGCGGGTGGCGTCCACGAGATCGTGCCTCTGCGGGGGGGCAATCTTCTTGCGGTCGTCTCCGACAAAGGGCTGACCTTCATCGACATGAACACCAACGCCAAGTCAGGTGAGCTCGCCCTGGGTGGTGACTTGAGAGACTTCGCCATGGCGGCCGATCGCGCCATCGCGCTCACCAGTACGAAGGCCGTCATCCTCGATGGAACCACCGGCGCTCAGATCGCAGTCGTGGAAGGTCTCAAGGACGCGACGACAGTTGTGTTTCTAGGCGACTGAGAATGCTGTTCAGCGCGCTGGTGATCGCAGAATCGTCGAGATGCTTCACGTCGATGTCGACATCGGCGATGACCAGCGCCGACATCGTGCGGATCGTTTCCTTGAGTGAGGCCTGTGCGTGCGAAGACCATGGCGCCGCGTTGATGAGAACGACGGGCTTGTCGATCATCTCCGGTCCGCCGACCAGCCAGTCCAGCGCGTTCTTCATGCAGCCGGGAACTCCGTGCGCATATTCAGGACTGGAGATCACGAGCGCGTCAGCCGCGCCGACGCGAGCGCGAAGATCGAGCGCGATCGGCGGCGGTGCGACTTCTTCCACATCGGGATTGAAGTGCGGCAGATCGGCGAGGTGGTCATAGAGATCGACGTTCGGCGTCATCGACGCCAGCTTCGCGAGCAGGCGCGTGGTGGAGGACTTCGCGCGGAGGCTGCCGGAAATGGCGAGGATTCTCATGCGTAGCGCCGCCGGCTCGGCGGCGGGACCGCCGCCGGCTCGGCGGCAATCCAGAGGCGCCAGCGGGCCGCTGGCGGTCCCGCCGGCGAGGCCGCCGGCGCTACCCTCACTTCAGGTCCTTCTGGAGCTCGCGCAGCAGCTCCGCTGCATCGACGCCCATCGCATCGGCGAGCCGGATGAACTCGATCACGTCGAGCCGGCGCGTTCCGTTCTCGATCTTCGACAGATACGACCCGGGCAGGTTCAACCGCGCCGCGAGATCCTGTTGTTTGATCCCGGCGCGCTCGCGGGCCCGGCTCAGTAGTTGTCCGAGGGTGATCAGCTCGCCGGCGAGCTTGGTTTTGGTCGAGACGCGATCCGCGCCGCCATGTCGCGATTTCACGAGCGGAGACGGTAGCATGGAGACCGATGCGCCTTACGCGGTTCCTCACACAACTGATCAGCGAGACGAGCGGGCTCGCTCTCGACGACACGCTCGCACTGGCGCACGGATCGCCGCACCTGGACGCCGATCTCGCGAACGACCTCGCCGATTTTCACGCTCTGCTCGGACGATTCCGTCTGGGCGAAACGACCATCGATACGCTGTTCGCGCATCCGGTGTCGCGCGGACTGGAAGGTTTCTTTCGCGCGTTTCCGATTCCGTTTCACGACGAGCACATTCATCTGACCGGATCGCTCAGCGCGGAGTTCATCTATCCGCGACTGGCACCCCTTCTCGAGGATCCGACGTATCAGGCGAAGATCCGCGAGGTCTACGGCCCGAACACGAAGATCGATTCCGCGCACGATGTCGACCGCCTGATCCGCTTGCGCGATGAGGAGCGCTTCGATCGCTACCTCAAGATTCTGTATCTGCCGAAGCTGATCCTCACCAGCCGCGAAGCGCACCGCGATGCGGCGTACCACATGGCGAGCCGGCTCTATCGCGAGTCGAACGTGGGCTCGATCCGGTTGAAGTTCACGCTCTTCCGCGAGACGACCGATTCGGCCGAGCAGATCCCCGGTCTGCATCGAGTCAGCACCGAAGATGTGGTGCTCGGTCTCTACGAGGGATTCCGGAGCTTTCAGTCCGAGGTGCCGGGGTATCAATTCGTGCTGTCGCCGAGTTTCCGCAAGGAGGCCGGCTTCTATGACGCGTCGCGCTACGCGTCCAAACGCGCGAGCTTCGATGACCAGGTCGGGCAGATCGTCGAGATCATCAAGAATCACCCCGAGCTGCGCGACGTGCTCAACGAGGTCGACACCGTCGGCGACGAGCGCGGCTTCTATCGCAAGGCGCATTTCCAGGAGATGCGCGTCGGAATGCGCAAGCTGCAGGCATACGGCTTTCGCACGCGCAGCCATCACGGAGAGACCTGGAACACGCTGCGCCAGGGCATTCAGGCCGTCGACAACGCGATGAACATCTGGCACGTCGACGCCATCGAGCACGGTCTCTCGCTGGGCATCAATCCGAACTACTACTTCCACAGCATTCTCCAGCGGGTGCTGCGCGGCAACGCGAAAGGGGAGTCGGCGCGGAAGCACTCGCGCGACTACGCGGAGCTGATGGACATGGACTGGAGCAATCGCGAGGCGATCTGCGACAAGCTCGTGAACGGAGAGCCGCTCACCGAGGAGGAAGCGATTCGCGCAACGAAGACGAAGTTCCATCACGCGCGCGAGATCGAGACGTATCAGCACGACGTGTTGAATCGCATGATCGACAAGCGGCTGACGCTCGTGTCGCTGCCGTCATCGAACAAGAAGCTGACGGGCCAGCTCGCCGATTACGCCGATCACCCCTTCTCCTGGTGGGAGAAGAAAGGTCTTCGCCTCGGCGTCGGCACCGACAACGACATCACGCTCAGCACGAGCTTCATCCGCGAGATGCTGATCCTCCTCTACACCGATCCGCTGGAGTTGAAGATCACGAAGCTGCTGATCGTCACGACGGGCGAATCGCGGCGGCAGCACTTGAGCCATCTCCTGTGGCAGATGCGCAAGAGCGGGTCACAGGTCGCGGAGCGGGGGTCGGGATGAGACGGGTGGCGCTTCTTCTCTTTTTCATCGCAGGCTCAGCGGTCGCGGCGGACTATCCCGCTGCGGTCGAGCACGACTTCATCGTCCGCGACTACCACTTCGCGAGCGGCGAGACGTTGCCGGAAGTGCGCATTCGTTACGCGACGGTCGGGACGCAGCGTCCCGGCAACGCGGTGCTCGTGCTTCACGGCACTGGTGGATCGTTGCAGCAATTTCTCAACGATCGTTTCGCCGGCGTGCTGTTCAAGCCGGGCGGCGTGCTCGACGCCAGTCGCTACTTCATCGTCATCCCGGACAACGTCGGCCACGGCAAGTCGTCGAAGCCGAGCGACGGCGCAGGAGAGAAGTTTCCGCATTACGACTACGACGACATGGTCGACCTGCAGCACCGGCTCATCACCGAAGCCCTCGGCGTCGATCATCTGGCGATCGTCATGGGAACGTCGATGGGCGGCATGCAGACGTGGATGTGGGGAGAGAAGTGGCCACAGATGATGGATCGCCTCGTGCCGCTGGCCAGCGCGCCGGCGCCAATCGCGGGACGGAATCGAATCTGGCGAAAAATGATGATCGACGATCTGCATCGCGGCGATCTCGACGCCGCGCTGCAACTGCTCCTGCTGGTGGGAAGCGCGCCGCTGCAGTGGCAGGCGAGCGCACCGACGGGGGACGCGGCCGATCGCTGGCTGGACGAACAGATGAAGACGCGCCGCGCGGCGAACAACGTCGATGACTTGTTGTACGCCGTCGAGTCCTCGCGCAATTACGATCCATCGCCGCAGCTCGAGCGCATTGCTGCGCCGCTGCTGGCGATCAACTCCGCGGACGACTTCATCAATCCGCCCGAGCTGGGGATCATGGAGAAGCTCATTCCGCGCGTGAAGCACGGACGTTACGTCCTGATTCCTACGAGCGAGCAGACGCACGGACACGGCACGCACACGTGGGCCGCGGTGTGGGAGAAAGAGTTGGCGCAATTCGTAAAGATGAACAATCGCGTCGTTACGGTAAACGGCCGGGAGTTTCCGTACGTTGTTCTTGACCCTTCTTCCCGCGAGCGGGGAGAAGGTGGCCGAAGGCCGGATGAGGGGCTTCGTCCTGTAATTCTCTTCCTGCATGGCGCGGGCGAACGAGGGAGTGACGGCATGCGGCAGACACTCGTCGGACTGGGGCCGGTGCTGCGCGACCATCCTGAGCGCGTGCCGGCGATCGTGGTCATGCCTCAGGTTCCGCCCGACGAGCGCTGGCTCGGCGATCCGGCCGAAGCGGCGATGAAAGCGCTCGATGCGGCGGTCGCAGAGTTCGGCGGCGATCGGAATCGCGTCTATCTCACCGGACTCTCGATGGGCGGTTACGGCACGTGGCATCTCGCGCTCGCGCATCCGGATCGTTTCGCGGCGATCGTTCCGGTTTGCGGAGGACTGATGCCGCACGACACCGCGCTCTCGGTGAGGCAGTCTCCACTGACGATGAGCGCGTCCGATCCTTACGCCTTCACCGCTCACGCCTTGCGCGCGATGCCGGTCTGGATTTTTCATGGCGCGGCCGACGCGACGATTCCGGCGAGTGAATCCCAACGATTGACCGACGCGCTGAAGAAGGAAGGCGCCGACGTTCACTACACCGTGTACCCCGGCGTCGGACACAACGCGTGGGATCGGGCGTACGCGGACGAGGAAATGTGGCGCTGGATCCTCTCTAAAACACATACGCATTGACAAATGCGATGCGAGAGCACATATTCGTGCTAACGCATATGACAAACATTCGAGAAGTAGTTCGCGAGAAGTACGCAAAGGCCGCCGTCGAGGGGAGCGCCTGTTGCGATCCGATGAGCTCCGGGCTCTACGGACCGGAGGAGTTGGAGGGCATCCCGGAGAAGGCGTTTCGAGCCTCGCTCGGTTGCGGCAATCCGACGTTCCTCACGCAGCTGCACCCCGGCGAGACCGTTCTCGACCTCGGCTCCGGTGGCGGCATCGACGTCCTGCTCTCAGCGAAGCGGGTCGGTGCGACAGGCAAAGTCTACGGATTGGATATGACCGACGAGATGCTCGCGCTGGCCCGCGAGAATCAGCGGGCGGCCGGCGTTACGAATGTCGAGTTCGTGAAGGGCGAGATCGAAGAAGGCCGGCGGCCGGTTCGCCGTCTCGGACGTCGTGTTGCAGCGTGAAGTGTCCGATGACATTCGCAATGACATCGAGCTCTGGACGGGATGTATTGCCGGGGCGCTGCACATCGATGAGTACCGGCGCCTGTTGTCGGCCGCGGGATTCGAAGAGGTCCACATCGAGCCGACGCGCGTTCACGACATCGCGGATGGTGCCGTGATGAGCGCCTTTGTCCGCGCTCGGAAGCCGAAGTACGATCGCCCTCATGGCGAAACGCATTGACGCCCCAAAAACCGTTCAGGCGGCGGGAAACAAACCGAAAGTCATCGAGGAGTTCATCGGACGTGTCGCAAGCGGCACGAGTGCGGTGAGCGTCGCGCGCATGCGCAGCCCGTCCGGCTGGATCGAGCCCGGTCAAACGCCCGAGTTCGATGAGTACACCGTCGTGCTGCGCGGGATGCTTCGCATCACGACGAAGCAGGGTGATATCGATGTGCGTGCGGGTCAGGCTGTCATCACGCCGAAAGGGGAGTGGGTGAAGTACAGCACACCCGAGGCGGATGGGGCGGAGTACATCGCGGTGTGTTTGCCCGGGTTCGCGCCGGACATTGTGCATCGGGACTGACCCCACATCCGCGCTTCGCGCAGCGTTCTGCTTCTGTGTGAGGACCGGCTTCAGCCGGTCGCTCGTGACCGGCTAGAGCCGGTCCTCACACAGGGCATCCGGGGATTCTGTGTGCAGCACACATGCACTCGCAGAGGGCTACAGCCGCCGCCGTGCTTTCGTCGGCGCGCGCTTCGACTCCACCCACGGCTCGACACCGGGCACCGTGCAGCGCGGCAGCGGTTGGCCGATCGCGGTTTCGATCGTGCGCACCATCATCAGGTCCTGCCAGGTGGCGATCGTCGAAACGATTCCTTCAAGATCGGCGCGCGCCGTTCGTCCGGCGCGATGAATGTAATCCTCGGCATTCTCCGGAATGTCGAAGTTGATCACGTGTGTGATGCCCGGGACGTCGATGCCGCGGCCGGCGATGTCGGTCGCCACGAGAATGCGGTGGGAGCCGGCGCGAAAATCATCGAGAGCTTCGCCGCGCCGCCCCTGCGATCGATCGGAGTGAATGCGTCCGACCGGATGTCCCTGCCGCTGCAGGATGTGAAACAGCCACTCCGCATCGACTTTGCGCCGCGTGAACACGAGCGTGCTGCCGAGCTCCTGATGCAAGAGCGCGAGAAGTGCCGGCCGTTTGTTCTCCGGAGCCACGACATACAACCGATGGCTGATCCCCACCGCCGCCCGCCCCTCGGGCAGGATGTCGATTCGAAGCGGATTCGGGTTCATCAGCGTTCGCGCCAGCTCCTCGATCGCCGGCGGCATCGTGGCGGAGAACATCATCGTGCGCCGCTTGCGTGGCAGCTTCGAGAGAATCTCGCGCACCTGCGGGAGGAAACCGAGGTCGAGCATGTGGTCGGCTTCGTCGAGGACGAGCTCTTCGACCGCATTGACGCTGATCGTCTTGCGCTTGATGTGATCGAGGAGGCGGCCCGGCGTGGCGACGATGATGTCGGGCTGCTCGGAGACGGCCTGGAATTGCGACTTCATCTTCACGCCGCCGATGAAGCACGCGGCGACGAGGTCGTGGTTCTTTCCGAACAGCTCGAGAAAGGCCTGGGTCTGCAGCGCGATCTCACGCGTGGGCGAGATGATGAGTGCGCGAACGCCCTTTCCGTGCGTCATCTGCTGCGCGAGCGGAATGACGAATGCGGCGGTCTTTCCCGAGCCGGTCTGGGCCAGGGCAATGATGTCCTTGCCCTCCAGCGCGGGCGGGATCACCGCGGCCTGAATCGGCGTCGGATGTTCGAACCCGACCTCGCGAATCGAAGCGAGAATCTCGGGTGTGAGGCCAAGGTCGGCGAAAGTGATGGGGGTTGTCGGCACCGGATGGTGCGGGATGCGATCGGATTCCACTAGCGGGATATTACAAGCGAACCTGCCAGCCCGCTCGCCGAATCGGGGCCGATCCAGACATTGAACGTCCCCGGCTCGAAGGTCCAACCGCGGTCGGTCCAGAACTCGAGCTGCTTGCGCGTGAGGGTGAAGGCGACGGGTTTCGACTCTCCGGGCTGCAGCGAAATCCGTTGAAAGCCTTTCAGTTCCCGGACCGGTCGCGAGACGCTGGCGACGGGATCGTTGATGTAGAACTGCACGATCTCCTCGCCGGCGCGGTCGCCCGCGTTGCGCACGTCGGCCGACACCGTGAGGCCATTCACTTTCAGGTTCGCGTACTCGAAGCGCGTGTAGGAGAGGCCGAATCCGAACGGATACAACGGCCCGATCGGCGTGTCGATGTACTTGTTCGTGAATTTGTCCTTCGGGTCGGCGGGCCGGCCGCTCGGCAGGTGGTTGTAGTAGATCGGGACCTGTCCTACCGTGCGCGGGAACGTGACAGGAGTCTTCGCGCTCGGATTCACATCACCGAAAAGGACATCGGCGATCGCGTTGCCGCCTTCGATGCCGGGGAACCAGGCGTAGACGATCGCGTTGTCGTGTTCCGCGGCCCAGGCGATCGTCAGCGGGCGGCCCGCGAGCACCACGAGCACGACCGGCTTGCCGGTCGCGACGAGCGCTTCGAGTTGCTTCTGCTGATCGTCGGGGAGATCGAGGCTCGATCGCGAGGCCGCTTCGCCGGACATTTCGCGGTTTTCTCCCATGATCGCGACGAAGACGTCGGCAACAGCAGGGTCGACTGATGGAATGGCTTCGGCGACGCTGACCGCATCCTCCGGTCTGCCCTGCGAGGCCCAGCCGCCGAGCATGTCGACGCGCGACGCGGCGAGAGGGCCGACGACGGCGATCTTTCGATCTCGCGAAAGCGGAAGAACGCCGTCATTCTTCAGCAGGACGATCGACCGTTGCGCGACGTGACGCGCAGCGGTGCGATCGAGTGCGGGTGGCGTTTCCTTCGTGTAGGGATCGTCGAAGAGTCCCGCCTTCTTCTTCGCTTCGAGAACGCGGCGAACGGCGCGATCCACCGCATCGCTGGCGGGCAGTTTCTTGTACGTCTCATCGACCATGTCGAGATCGACGCCGGCATGGATCGCTTTTGTTGCAGCGTCCCGTTCACTCCCGGCGATCCCGTGGTTCATGAGTTGAGCGACCGCGGCCCAATCGCTCACCACGAATCCCTTAAACTTCCACTCGCGTCGGAGGATGTCGTCCAGCAGGTGATGGTTGGCGCTTGCAGGCACGCCGTCGAGCGAGTCGAACGCCGACATGAGGCTCGCGACGCCAGCGTCGACTGCGGCCTTGAACGGAGGGAGATACACCTCGCGCAGCGTGCGCTCGGACATATCCGCGGTCCCGTAGTCCCGCCCGCCCTCGGCCGCGCCGTACGCGGCGAAATGCTTGGCGCAGGCAAGCAAGCCGCCCGATTGAAAGCCGCGGACATACGCGGCCGCGAACGCGCTGCCGAGGAGCGGGTCTTCGCCGGAGCCTTCCATGATGCGTCCCCATCGCGGGTCGCGGGCGATGTCGACCATCGGCGCGAATGTCCAGCGGATGCCGGCCGCTCGCGCCTCGCGCGCCGCGATCCGCGCCGATGTCTCGGCGAGTGATGGATCCCAGGACGAGGCGATCGCGATCGGAACGGGAAACGTGGTGCGGTACCCGTGAATGACGTCGTGCCCGACGAGGAGCGGGATCTTCAGCCTGGAGCCCGCGATCACCTTGCGCTGGATCTCGTCGATCTTCGCGGCGCCGCCGGAATCGAGGATCGATCCCACGCCACCGTGCGCCACGGCGTCGGGGAATGGCGGCTGATCGATGGTGTATTGCGTCAATTGCCCGAGCTTTTCCTCGAGCGTCATCTTTGCCACGATGTCGTTGATTGCGCCGGCGCTGGCAAAAAGAATGGCGAGAAGCATCGTGTTGAGCCTACCGTAAAGAGCGAAATGATCGCACTGACGCGCGCCCTCAGTCCTCGCATCGTCGAATGCGAGCTGTCGTTCATCGAGCGGGAGCCGATCGACTTCGGACGCGCGGCCGCCGAGCACGAAGCGTACGAGAAGTGTCTCGCCGATCTCGGCTGCACGGTGATGCGCATCGATGCTGCCCCGGATCATCCCGATGGCGTGTTCGTCGAAGACGCGGCGATCGTGCGCGATGACTTCGCGATCATCACGCGGCCGGGAGCGGAGTCGCGGCGCGGGGAAACGGAGTCGGTCGCTCGCGCTCTCGAGCGATTCAGGCCGCTGCGACGAATCGAAGCTCCGGCGACGGTCGACGGCGGCGACGTGCTCCGCATCGGCGACACTCTCTTTGTCGGCCGCTCGCAACGGACGAACGATGCGGGAATCGCGCAGTTGGGCGCGTTCGCCGGGTCGTCCAGTCACCGCGTCGTTCCAATCGAGTTCAGCGGATGTCTGCACCTCAAATCAGCCGTGACGCAGATCGCGCCGCAGACGCTGCTCGCCAATCGCGAATGGGTCGACACGGCGCAATTCGGCGACTTCGAAGTGATCGATGTGCAGGAACCGCACGCCGCGAACGCGCTCCGCATCGGAGAGACGATCATCATGGGTTCGTATCCGCGTACAGCCGACGTCCTGCGCCTGCGCGGCTTTACGGTGCGATCGCTCGACCTTCGCGAGCTGGCAAAGGCCGAGGCGGGCGTGACGTGTTGTAGCTTGATCGTATGAAGTGCACGAATTGTGGCGCGAGCATTCCTGGCGACGCGGGCGCGTGTCCCGAGTGCGGCGTGTTTGCACGTGTGATCGACAAGCCGCGTGCGCGGAGCAACAGGACATGGATCCTCGGATTGCTGCTGCTGGCGGTGATCGCCGGAGGGGCCACCTATTTCTTTACCAACCAGCGAACTGAGAGCCCGCCGCCCCAGCGACCGATTCGCGTCGTTCGCGACCGGCCGGGTGGCGCGCGCATCGGCAGTGGCGCGACGATCAGCGAGCCGGAAGCGATCCTGCGCCTGCAACGCTCGTTCACCCAGAAGCCGGAGTGCATCGCCATCATGAGCAAGGGTTACGACAACGGCGCGTACAACCTCGTGGCCGTCAATCGCTGCGATGGAACGAAGTTAGGCCGTTGGCGCGTGGACGGAAAGAGCGGCGCCGTTTCGAAGCGTCTAATGGGGCAGTGACGACGGCCAGTTCTGCACCAGCGTCAGCGGACGCGTTCCCTCTTCACCCACCGTAAGGTTCAAGAGGAATTTGGAGCCGTCCTTCGATGGCCCGTACTGGGCCCAGGGTGTGTTTTCGCGAAGGCGGGCGCCGAAGAGCGGAATCGGGGTACCCGAATCGAGCTCCGGCATCAGAGTCATTGGAACGGCCATCAGCCTACGATCGGGCGCAAGGTAATAGAGCTCCCGGCCATCCCCGCGCCACGTAGGCCACTCTCCTCCGTTTCGCGATACGACGATCTTTCCCTTCGATTCAGGGAACTGCTGCACGTAGACCTCGTTCGCTCCCGATTCCGTGGAGGCGAATGCGATCCAGTGACCGTCGGGAGAGAAGCGCAGCGCGCTCTCCGCAAAAGGCGTGTTCAGGAGGGGTGAAGCACTTCGTTTGACGAGATCGAGGATCCAGATGTCGGGGTTCGGTCCCGCTCCGGTGCTGACGACCCTCGCGAAGGCCAGCCATCGTCCGTCGGGTGAGGCGTCGAGTGTGTATTTGACGGTATCGTCGACGAGCAGTGGCTCGTCACCGCCTGTGCCGCTGGTCTGCCTTCGATACAGGTTGGGAACGCCGGCCTTGTCGGAGTGAAAAATGATCTGGGTATCGTCGGGTGACCAGACCGGCCCAGACTCGTTGGCCGGATCGAATGTCAACCTTGTTGACGATCCGTGCGTGAGGTCGAAGGTCCAGATGTCGCCCTTGGCGCTGATCGCGTCGCTCCAGTCGACGGCGACGCGTTTCTCATCGTGCGAAATCCGGGGTGAATAGAACAACGCCGGCGGCCCGAGCGTACCGATCACTTTGCCGTCGCGGGCTGTCCACGTCAACTGGCTCTTGCCGGCCCCTTCGCCCTCGGCATAGACGAGAGTGCCGTTGCCAGACACAGTGTAGAGAACCGCTTGCGCGTCGGCATCAAACTGCACGTGGTCCGCAAGACGAACAGGCTCGCCGCTCATGGTTCGAGTCTTCGCG